>NZ_JBXAJV010000004.1:81589-489991 GCF_058797635.1 Pseudomonas sp. GW823-FHT02C02
GGTTTGCGTCGTTTGCAATATTGTCGAGCGACACAAATACCGTAGGAGCGAGGCTTGCCCGCGAAGAGGCCAATGCAAACAACGCACATCCACGAGCCTGATAAGCAATTTTCCGCTCACGCCCAGCCCGGCATAAGCGGATTTCCGCTCACTCAATCCCCGCAACCCCTCTAAACCAGCCCTCCTTGATCTGGCACACCTCCTGCTATAGCCCATGCAGGCTGCGTTTCAACGCGCTCCACAAAAACAATTAAACGAAGGATCCTTCAATGGATAACTCCAACGCCCTGCCCCTTGGGTCGGCTGCCGTGCCCGCCAAAGAAAGAACCACCGCCAGTCGCATCAAGTCGATCTTCAGCGGCTCTGTCGGCAACATGGTCGAGTGGTACGACTGGTACGTCTACGCTGCCTTCTCCCTGTATTTCGCCAAGGCCTTTTTTCCCAAAGGCGACACCACCGCACAACTGCTCAACACCGCCGCGATCTTCGCCGTGGGCTTCCTGATGCGCCCGATCGGTGGGTGGCTGATGGGCCTGTACGCCGACAAGGCCGGTCGCAAGAAAGCATTGATGGCTTCGGTGTACCTGATGTGTTTCGGCTCGTTACTGATTGCCCTGAGCCCCGGATATGAAACCATCGGCATCGGCGCACCGATCCTGCTGATTTTCGCCCGCCTGCTGCAAGGCCTGTCGGTCGGTGGCGAGTACGGCACCTCGGCCACCTACCTCAGCGAGATGGCGACCAAGGATCGTCGCGGCTTCTACTCCAGCTTCCAGTACGTGACCCTGATTTCGGGTCAGCTCATCGCCTTGGCGGTGTTGATCGTGCTGCAACAAGTCCTGACCACCGAAGAGCTGTACGCCTGGGGCTGGCGCATCCCGTTCGCCATCGGCGCGCTGTGTGCCGTGGTCGCGCTGTACCTGCGTCGTGGCATGGAAGAAACCGAGTCGTTCACCAAGAAAGAAAAGGCCAAGGAAAGCGCAATGCGCACCTTGATGCGCCACCCCAAGGAACTGATGACCGTGGTCGGCCTGACCATGGGCGGCACCCTGGCGTTCTACACCTACACCACGTACATGCAGAAATACCTGGTGAACACCGTCGGCATGAGCATCTCCGACTCCACCACCATTTCCGCCGCCACGCTGTTCCTGTTCATGTGCCTGCAACCGATCATCGGCGGCTTGTCGGATAAGATCGGTCGTCGTCCGATCCTGATCGCCTTCGGCGTGCTCGGGACGTTGTTCACCGTGCCGATCCTGACCACCCTGCACACCATTCAATCCTGGTGGGGTGCGTTCTTCCTGATCATGGCGGCGCTGATCATCGTCAGCGGCTACACCTCGATCAACGCGGTGGTGAAGGCCGAACTGTTCCCGACCGAAATCCGTGCACTGGGCGTCGGCCTGCCGTATGCGCTGACCGTATCGATCTTCGGCGGCACCGCTGAATACATCGCACTGTGGTTCAAGAGCATCGGCATGGAAACCGGTTACTACTGGTACGTGACGGCGTGTATTGCCGTGTCGTTGCTGGTGTACATCACCATGAAAGACACCCGCAAGCATTCGCGGATCGAGACGGACTGAGTCAGCCCGCGCAATAAAAACAGGGGCAGACCTTAACGGGTCTGCCCCTTTTGTTTGCAACCGACACAAAACCCGTATTTGAATCTCATCGCTGGAAATTATCCGTTCGTCCTTGCACCATGACTGCCTCCCGAGCCTCCCGGAATATATGCCATGCCCGACGACATCCACTTCTACGAACCCGCCAACGGCCACGGCCTGCCGCATGACCCGTTCAACGCCATCGTCGGCCCGCGCCCTATCGGCTGGATTTCCTCCCAAGACGCCAACGGCCGCTTGAACCTGGCGCCTTACAGCTTCTTCAACGCCTTCAATTACATTCCGCCGATCATCGGGTTTTCCAGCGTCGGCCGTAAAGACAGCCTGAACAACATCGAGCAGACGGGCGAGTTCGCCTGGAACCTGGCCACCCGGCCACTGGCCGAGCAGATGAACCAGAGCTGCGCCATGGTCCCGCCCGAGGTCAACGAGTTCGAGCTGTCTGGCCTGACCCCGGTCGCCTCGAAAGTCATTCAAGTGCCACGGGTCGCCGAAAGCCCGGTGTCCTTCGAGTGCAAGGTCACGCAGATCATTCAGTTGCAGCGGGCGGACGGGAACGTGGTGCCGAGCTGGCTGATTCTGGGCGAAGTGGTCGCCGTGCATATCGCCAAGTGGCTGTTGAAAGACGGGGTGTACGACACCGCCGCGGCAGAACCGATTCTGCGCGGCGGCGGGCCAGCGGATTACTTTCAGCTGGGGCCAGAGGCATTGTTCAAAATGTGGCGCCCGGGGGCGGTCAAGTGATTACCAGAGCAGCCCGCCCTCTTCGTCGACGCCCTTGAGGTGAGTCAACTGCATCGCGGCGGCTTCGTCCGCCGAGGTAGCGGTGGTGAATGTCTGGTCTTCCAATAGTTTGTTGAAGCGCGGCGCACCGGAACCGCCGATGGCTTTGGTGGCTATCGCCGCGAAATAACCGCCACCCTCACGGGGCATTACAGCGGATACAGCTTCGAAGGTTTCAAAGGCTTTACGTGCCATGTCGCGGATCCTGGCTGATTGAGAATGCAGCCATTAAACCCTCAACCCGCCATTTTGTGTACCCACGACCCGGACTGCCCCCGCGCCTGGTCGGCCGACACGTCCTTGAAGGTATGAAAATCCAGGCTGTTGACCACCAACTCCTGCACCAGCTCGGCGAAAATCTCCATCGCCGGGGTGCCGAAATAGGCCGTCATCGCTTGCTGATTCGCCCAGAAACCGGACACCAGCCACAACTCCGGATCGCATTGCGAATGCTGCAGGGAAAAACTCAGGCAACCCGGCGCGCTGCGGGACGGCTCGATCAAGGCGCTCAGGCGCGCACCGAGTTCTGCCGAACGCCCGGCGCGGGCACGAACAAAAGCCATGTGACTGACGGGGATCTGCGTAGACATGTTCAACCCTCCCAGGGAGTCGAGTGGCAGCCGGGGGACGGGCTGCGACAGGATCAAAGGTTAAGCGCGCAGGGGGAAGCGCGGTTAGTCGATTCCTGCCGGCTTGTTGCACAATCCTGCGCGGCGTTTCGATAAACCTGTAACAACCTGTAAAAGCGTTCGTACCAACAAAACTCGGCTTTCAAGCAAGTTTCCCTGAGTTGCAGCAGCCATAGAGGCACCGCTGATCCACTCGATGCAGAATCAGGCAAGCTTGAGGCAGGATGTGTCTACCGCTCTGTCTTGCACAAACTTAAGCTGGCCTCATTACCAACGCCTCAACGAGGATGCCCGGCATGTCGTCGTTCGATCACTTTCAAGCCCCGCTGGATGCCGACATGGAGAAACAGCGCGCTGAACTGGCCACTATCATCCGGCGCAACACCACGGATGATGGCACTTATGCCACTGCCGTCGGCTCGCTGTTCATGTCCAAACACTGCAAGTCCCATGAATTTGCCCCAGTGCTGGCCCAACCCGCGCTGTGCATCATGGCGCAGGGGCGAAAAGAGGTCAGGCTGGCCGACGAATACTTTAATTACGACCCGCTGAATTACCTGGTGGTGTCGGTTTCGATGCCGTTGAGCGGGCGGGTGGTGAACGTTACGTCGCAAGAACCGATTCTCGCGGTGCGACTGGATATTGATCCGGCTGAAATCACCGCGCTGATTGCCGACGCGGGCCCTTTGGGCGTACCGACCCGTCCCACAGGACGCGGCTTATATGTCGAACGGATCGATACGGCGATGCTCGACGCGGTGTTGCGTCTGGCGCGTTTGCTCGATACCCCGAAAGACATCGCCATGCTCGCACCGCTGATTCGCCGGGAGATTCTTTATCGGTTGTTGCGCAGTCAGCAGGGCCATCGGCTGTATGAGATTGCGATTGCCAATAGCCAGAGCCACCGCATCAGCCAGGCGATCAAGTGGCTTAACGGCAACTATGAGCAACCACTGCGCATCGATGATCTGGCGAAGGAAGTGAACCTGAGCGTCTCGACGTTGCATCACCGGTTCAAGGCGATGACGGCGATGAGTCCGCTGCAGTATCAGAAGCAACTGCGCTTGCAGGAAGCGCGGCGGTTGATGCTGGCCGAAGGGCTTGAGGCTTCGGCGGCGGGGTATCGGGTGGGGTATGAAAGCCCGTCGCAATTCAGCCGGGAATATAGCCGGTTGTTTGGGGCACCGCCGTTAAGGGATCTGGCGCGGTTGCGGTTGTCGGTTTGATCTGATTTTTGTGCTGGTTTTGCCGGCCCTATCGCGAGCAGGCTCGCTCCCACATTTGATCTGGGGTGTTCACAAATTCTGTGTTCACAGGAGATCCACTGTAGGAGTGAGCCTGCTCGCGATGGGGCCAGTACAGCCAACCCAATTCTAGTGTCAGGCGCCGAGTACGCGGCACGCCTCAGCCGGCAAGGTCACCGACACCGGGTTGCCAATGCTCAAACCAAACCCCTGACACGGCGTGCTCAGCGCCGTAAATGAAACCCCGGAACACTCCACCGTCGTTTCAATCGTCGCGCCGATATCGCGCACGAACGTCACCGTACCGAGCAACCGATTTCCCGCCGTGGCCTGCGGGTGCGACAGTTGCAGGTCTTCAGGACGAATCAGCATCTTCACCTTCTCCCCCACCACAATGCTGCTGCAAATCGGCACTTCCAGCGCGGCGCCCCCCGGCAACCCGACCTTGCCGTTGCCCAGCGCCGTGGCGGGGAAGATGTTGCCCGAGCCGATAAAGTCGGCGACAAATTCGTTGGCCGGGTGCCGGTAGATTTCAATCGGCGACCCCACCTGCTGCACCCGATGCTCACCCAGCACCACCACGATATCGGCCATGGTCATGGCTTCACGCTGGTCGTGGGTCACCATGATCGTGGTGATGTTCAGGCGTTGCTGTAACTGACGAATTTCCACCTGCATCGATTCGCGCAGCTTGGCGTCGAGCGCCGACAGCGGTTCATCCAGCAGGAGGATTTTCGGGTGGTTGGCAATCGCCCGGGCAATCGCCACGCGCTGGCGTTGACCGCCGGAGAGTTTGGCCACCGGGCGATCAATCATCTCGCTCAGCTGAATTAATTCCAGCAACTCCACCACCCGCGCCTGCTGGTCAGCCTTGCTGACCCCGCGCAGTTTCAGCGGATAGGCGATGTTCTCCCCCACCGTCATGTGCGGGAACAGCGCCAGGGACTGGAACACCATGCCGAAGTTGCGCTGATGCGCCGGGGTGTGGCCGATGTCTTCACCGTCCAGGCGAATTTCGCCGCCGCTCAGGGTCTCAAGCCCGGCGATCATCCGCAGCAGGGTGGTTTTACCACAGCCCGACGGACCGAGGAAACACACCAGTTTGCCTTCCGGCAAATGCAGGTTTACATCCTTTACCGCGCAGGCCGAGCCGTAATGTTTCTCGACGTTTTCCAGAATCAGACCAGACATAAATCACCTCAAGAATCAGAACGAAACGCCACCTTCACCGACCAGCTTCTCCAGCGCCCAGATCAGGACGAAGTCGATCAGCACGATCAGCACGGCAAACGAAAATACGGTGGGGTCGAGCGACGACACGGTGCGGCTGTACATCCAGATCGGCACTGTCATCACATCGATGGTGTAGAGGAAATAGGTCACGGTGAATTCGTTGAACGAGACGATGAACGCCAGCAGCATGCCCGCCAGAATCCCCGACTTCATCAACGGCACCACCACATCGATAATCGCCCGCAGCGGTGAAGCTCCAAGCATTTGCGCGGCCTCTTCGACTTCGCTGCCGATGGAGAGCATCGCGGCGGTACAGTTCTTCACCACGAACGGCAGGGCCAGGATCACGTGGGCAATCACCAGCCGCGAGGTGGTCATCTGGAACGGCAGGCTGTCGAACACCAGCAGCAATGCCAGTCCAAGCACCACCATCGGAAACACCAGCGGCAGCGACATCAGTTGCAGCGCCACGGCCTTGCCACGGAACTCGCAACGGGTCAGCGCGTAAGCCGCCGGCACCGCCACAATGGTGGCGAAGACCATGGTCAGGCACGCCACCATCAGGCTGGTGGTCATGGCTTTGCCCAGGCTCAGCACATCGCTGGCATCGGGCGACACAAAGGTGTGCCAGGCCGCCTTGTACCATTGCAGGCTGTAACTGCTCGGCGGGAAGTCGAGGTTCGATGCGCCGCTGAACGACATGACGATCATGGTCAGGATCGGCAACACCGCCAGCAGCAGGATGAAGCCCGAGAGAATGCCGGCAAACTTGCCGGTCTCACCGGGCAGCAGCCCATAACGTTTCTTGGTCAACGTGCTCATTGGGAAGCCTCCAGCATGCGCCGACGACGGCCAGTGATGAATTCGGACAAGGTCATGATCGCCAGCGTGGTGACAATCAGCACCACACCGGCAGCGGACGCGGCGGGCCAGTTCATCAGCGGGGCGATCTGGTCATGCACCATCACCGCCAGCATCGGCACGCGCCGACCGCCGAGCAACAACGGCACCACAAAACTGCTGGCGTTGTAGGCAAACACCAACGTCGCGCCGGTGATGATCCCCGGCATGCTCATCGGCAGCACCACTTGGCGGAACACCTGGAAGCGACTTGCCCCCAGGGTGGCGGCGGCTTCTTCGTAAGTGCGGGCGACGCCGCGCATGGCGCTGGCAATCGGCAGCACGGCCAACGGGAACGCGGTTTGCACCAGGCCCATCAACACGCCGTTCTGGTTGTAGAGCAGCATGATCGGTCGCTTGATCAGGCCCAGGCCCATCAGTGCCTGATTGAGCATGCCGCCAGGGCCGAGAATCACCAGCCAGCCGTAGCTTTGCAGCAGCAGGTTGACCAGCAACGGCAGCAGCACCGCCGCGAGGAAGATCCGTCGCACGAATGGCGAGGTCAGGCGCGACATGGTGTAGGCCACCGGGATCGCCAGCAACACCGCGATCACCGCGCTGATCAGCGCCAGACGCAGGGTCAGCAGCAAGGATTTGAGGTAATAGGGTTCGAGCAATTGGGCATAACTGGCCAGGCTGAACCCGGTCCACTCTGCGCCTTTGGTGCCCACGCTCATGCGCAGTACCAGCAGGCTGGCGGCAATCAGCACGCCCAGAAACAGCATCGAGGGCGAGAGGAAAAACCACGCACGCGCCGTCGGCGAAACACCCCGATTGGCACGCACGGGAGCGGCGGCGACCGGATGAGTCAGAGGTTGGTGTTCCATAGCAAAGGTCTCGTCAATGGAAAGCAGCTGACAAACACAGCCCTCAAAACCACATCAGCCCCCTGTGGGAGCGAGCCTGCTCGCGAAAGCGATCCATCAGTCGACATCAATGGTGAATGTCAGACCGCATTCGCGAGCAGGCTCACTCCCACAGGGAATCTTCAGTGGTTGAAGATCTTGTGTTCGCCACTCAATCAGGAAGAAAAGATTTCCGTGTAACGACGAATCCATTGGTCATGCACGGAGGCCAGGAAGGCGTTGTCGTGCATGATCGCCTTCTCGGCAATCTGCTCCGGCGTGAGGATGTAAGGGCTCTTGCGCGCTTCGGCGGAGATGATCGCCTTGGCGTTGACCGGGCCGTTGTAGATGTCCTCGGCCATCTTGCCCTGCACCAGCGGGTCCAGAGAGTGGTTGATGAAGGCGTAGGTCAGGTCGGTATCGCCCGGACGGTTCTTCGGCATCACCGAGAGCATCAGGTCGGTGTAGAAACCTTCCTTCATCCCGAACGTAGCGCCCAGGCCATAGGCCGGATCGCGGATCTGTTTCGGGAAGAACGCCGGTGCGTACAGGCCGCCCATGTCCAGGGAACCGGTGCGGAACAATTCGGCGATCTGGTTCGGGTTTTCACCCAGGGTGACCACACGGTCTTTCAGCTCGGCGAGTTTCTTGAAGCCCGGCTCGATGTTGTGCTCGTCACCCCCGGCCAGTTTGGCGGCGATGATGATCAGGTCCATCGCTTCGGTCCAGTTCGGCGGCGGCAGGAAGATGTTCGGCGACAGCTCGGCGTCCCACAGGGCGGCGTAACTGTCCGGTGCTTCCTTGATGGTGCGGGTGCTGTAGACGAGGCTGTTGCACCACAGCAGGTAACCGATGCCGTGACCGTTAGCGCCGGTACGGTATTTCTCCGGTACGTCGACCAGGTTGGGAATGCGGTTGAGGTCTGGTTTTTCCAGCAGATTGGCTGCTGCCAGACCTTCGGCGCCGACGCCGGCCAGGGTGATGATGTCGTACTGCGGACGATCACCGGCGGCCTTGAGTTTGGCGACCATTTCCGAGGTGCTGCCGGTGCGGTCAGCGATGACCTTGCAACCATATTTGTCTTCGAAGGTGGCCGCGATGTTACGCAGTGCAGCCAGGCCGGTGTCGTCGGACCAGGTCAACAGGCGCAGGGTCTTGCCCTGGAAGCGCGTGTCGCTGGCATTGGCCTTGACGAAGGGCAAACTCATGGCCGCCGCGGCTACGGACGCCACGCCCACGGTTTTGATGAATTGACGTCTGTTCAGATCATGTTCGCCCATTACGGACTCCCTTTGTTTTTGTAGGTATAAGGCAGGTCGAAACTGTTGCATCCGCGCAGTCGGATCAGCGTTTTCCCTCGTATTTTCGGGGGTTTGGCTGAACCAGTGAGTTCATCCTGAGGTCGTGCAAAACACCTGACTATCGATAAAAACTCATCGAAGCCATGACACCAGTGCATGCCTCGATACGAGGCATGCACTCACCTGTTTCGTGCCTTCAGACGGCGCGAATCACGTGTTTGATTTCCTGGAAAGCCTGCAAGCCCCACGGCCCCAATTCACGGCCGATGCTGCTCTGTTTGTAGCCACCCCAAGCGGTCTGCGGGAAGATCACTTGCGGCGCGTTGATCCACACCAGTCCCGCCTGCAAGGCGTTGGCGACCCGATCCGCGGCTTCGTTGTCGCGAGTTACCACGCTGGCCACCAAACCAAACTGGCTGTCGTTGGCCAGGGCAATCGCTTCGGCTTCGGTGGCGAAACTGCGCACGCAGATCACCGGGCCGAAAATCTCTTCACACCACAACGCACTGCCCTGGGGCACTTCGGTGAAAATCGTCGGCTGCAAAAAATAGCCGCGGGGCAGGTCTGCAGGGCGATTACCGCCGCAAACCAGCTTGGCCCCGGCGCTCAAACCGCGATCGATGTGGCCCAGCACACGCTGGTATTGCGCCTGATTGACCAGCGCGCCCATTTCCACGTTCGGGTCGAACGGGTCGGCGACGCGAATGGCTTCGGCGCGGGCCTTCAATCGGATGAGGAACTCATCTGCCAATTCATCAGCGACCAGCACGCGGCTGGTGGCGGAGCACATTTGCCCGGCGTTGAAGAAACCGCCGCCACAAGCCACTTCAACCGCCAGTTCGATGTCGGCGTCAGCGAGCACCAGCAGCGAAGATTTGCCGCCCAGTTCCAGGCTCACGCCTTTGACGGTTTCCGCCGCACGTTGCATGACCTGCACACCGACCGCATTGCTGCCGGTGAAGGAAATTTTGGCGATGCGCGGGTCGGCCGACAGCGGCGCGCCGACGGCCAGGCCCGTGCCGCAGACCAGGTTGAACACGCCATCCGGCAAGCCGGCCTCAGCGACGATCGCCGCCAGTTCCAGCTCGGGCAACGGCGTGACTTCGGACGGTTTGAGCACCACGCAGCAACCGGCCGCCAGGGCTGGGGCGAGTTTCCAGGCCGTGGTGACCATCGGGAAATTCCACGGCACGATCAGGCCGACCACGCCGCACGGTTCACGGCGCACGCGAGCGCTGAAATCGTCGGTGGGCAGCTCGATGTTGCTGTCTTGTCTGGCATCGAGGCCTTCGGCAAGACCGGCGTAATACTCGAACGTCGCGATCACGTCATCGACGTCAATGGCGGCCTCGAACAGCGGCTTGCCGTTGTTGCTTGACTGCAACTTCATCAAGTGGTCGCGCCCGGCCTGCACGCCGGCGGCGATTCTGCGCAGGATCGCGCCGCGTTCGGCACCGGTGGTTTTCGACCATTCGCCGAACGCCTGGGTGGCGGCGGTGACCGCTTGATCGACGGCTTTTTCATCGCCGCCATTCACGGTGGTCAACAGGGCTTCGGTCGCCGGGTTGATCACACGCAGATGTTCGTTGCCAGCCGACCATTGGCCGTTGATGTACAGGCCGTCCAGAGTGGTAGGGAAACTCATTTCGACACCGCCTTCATCCACTGGGTCTGATCGATTTCAATCAGGGTCGGGCCCTGACGGTCGGCGGCGCTGCGCAAGGCGCTGCGCAGTTGTTCAACACCGTTGACCGCTTCCGCCGCACAGCCCAGCGCCTTGGCCACACCGATGAAGTCCGGGGTGTAGATGTCCACGCCCACCGGTTCGATGGCGCGGTTGACCATGTATTTCTTGATCTCTTCGTAGCCCTGGTTATTCCACAGCAGGACGATCACCGGGGTGCGCGCTTCAACGGCGCTGGCCAGTTCCGGCAGGGTGAATTGCAGGCCGCCGTCACCGATCAGGCATACCACCGGAGGACGCGCACCGTTTTCAAGGCTGCCACCGAGCCAGGCACCGATTGCCGCCGGCAAGGCGTAACCGAGGGTGCCGTAACCGGTGGACGAATTGAACCAGCGACGCGGGCGTTCCGGGTTGAAGGTCAGGTTGCCGGTGTACACCGGTTGGGTCGAATCGCCGACGAACACTGCGTCCGGCAATTCGTGCAACACGGTTTCGAGGAAGCGGGTCTGGGCCAGGGTCGGGGCGTCCCAGGTGGCGGCGAGGTCGTCACGCAGACGTGCCGCGCGGACTTGTCCCCAATCGTTGCGACGCTCGGCCAGCGAGTGCTTGGACAGTTCACTGAGCAAGGCTTGCGCGGCGTTACGCGAGTCCGCCACCAGAGCGACTTTCGGCGGGTAATTGCGCACGGTCTGGTCGGGGTCGATGTCCACGCGCAGCAGCACGCCGGGAATCTCGAAACCGCCGGCAAACGTGACGTCGTAATCGGTCTCGGCCAGTTCGGTGCCGATGGCCAGCACCACGTCGGCCTCGGCGACCAAGGCACGGGTCGCAACCAGGCTCTGGGTCGAACCGATCAGCAGCGGGTGACTGGATTCGAGCATGCCTTTGGCATTGATGGTCAGGGCCACGGGTGCGTCCAGCCGTTCGGCCAACTCGGTCAACTCGGCGGCGGCATCAATGGCACCGCCACCCGCGAGAATCAGTGGGCGCTTGGCGCCGGCCAGCAGCGCGGTCATGCGGCTGATGGCGCTTGGCGAGGCGCCAGCACGGTCGATGTTCACCGGGAGACTGGCGAGCAGGTCATCGGCTTCTTCGACCAGCACGTCCAGCGGAATTTCGATGTGAACCGGGCGTGGACGGCCGGCCTGGAACAGAGCAAAGGCGCGGGCCAATACGCCCGGCAATTCAGCTGCCGACATCAAGGTGTGGGAGAACGCCGCCACGCCGCCGACCAAGGCGCTCTGGTTCGGCAGCTCGTGGAGCTTGCCGCGACCACCGCCCAACTGGCTGCGCGATTGCACGCTGGAAATCACCAGCATCGGGATCGAATCGGCGTAGGCCTGGCCCATGGCGGTGGTGATGTTGGTCATGCCCGGGCCGGTAATGATGAAGCACACACCCGGTTTGCCACTGGTGCGCGCATAACCGTCGGCCATGAAACCGGCGCCCTGTTCGTGACGTGGCGTGACGTGGTTGATGCTCGAACGGGCCAGCCCGCGATACAGCTCCACGGTATGAACCCCGGGAATGCCGAACACCTGCTCGACCCCGTAATCTTCGAGTAACTTGACCAATACTTCGCCGCACGTCGCCATGTCTTTGCCCTTTTTGTTCGTTTGAGACGCCGGGCCTGCGCAGTGTTTATGATGCGTGGGCAGGTCCAGGGATGGCCTCATTGGAACGGGCGACACGTAGCCGCAACAATGGATAAAAAGTCATACTAGCCATGTCCTCACGTCATACCTTGGATCCAAATGAAACGATTGCCTCCCCTGCCGGCGCTGCACACTTTTCTGATTACCGCGCAGTGCTGCAACTTCACTCGGGCCGCCGAACAGCTCTACATCACCCAAGGCGCGGTGAGCCGGCAGATCGCCGGGCTGGAAGAACATCTGGGTTATGAGTTGTTTATCCGCCAGGCCCGGGGCTTGAGCCTGACCGCTGAAGGACGGGAGTGGCTGCCACGGGTGCAGCAGATTTTCGGCTTGATCGACGAGGCGGTGGAACAGATCGGCGAGAAGCGCGAAACCCTGCAACTCAAGGCCCCGACGTGCGTGATGCGCTGGCTGCTGCCGCGCCTGGTGCAGTGGCAAAGGGAGCGCCCGGATGTACCGGTCGAACTGACCACCACGGTGAAACACGGCGTGGATTTTCATCGCGAGCAGTTCGATGCGGCGGTGATCTATGGCGTACCGCCGGAGACATCACTGGCGTCCCATCGGCTGTTCGATGAGCAACTGACGCCAGTCTGCTCCCGGCCGTACCTCGAGGGGCCGGTGCCGTTGCAAGCGCCGGAGGATCTGGAACAACACATGCTATTGCACCCGACCCGCGATGAACGCGACTGGAAAGCCTGGCTGGCCAGCGCCGATATTCGCTTGAGCAATGTCGGCAAGGGCCAGCATTTCGAAACCCTGGACCTGGCGATGTCGATGGCGTCCCAAGGGACTGGCGTGGCGATTGGGGACTGGTCGTTGATTGGCGACGACCTGAGCGCTGGGCGACTGGTCATGCCGTTTGAATTGAAGGTGAAGACAGGGTTGGCGTATTACCTGGTGTTCCCGGAAAAACCCGGGCCTTCGCCGAAGTTGCGCGAGTTGTTGGGGTGGTTGGTGGAGCAGGCTCAGTCACGCTGAGCCCCGAAGACTTGGCGCATAACCCTGTGGGAGCGAGCCTGCTCGCGATAGCAGTGGGTCAGTCGGCATATTTGTTGAATGACCCACCGCTATCGCGAGCAGGCTCGCTCCCACAGGTTTTTCAGTGACTCAGTAACCGACGGTGAACCGCTGACGCGAATGCTTCGGCGCTTCCACTTCATCGATCAGCGCAATCGCGTAATCGGCGAACGAAATCCAGCTCCGCCCTTCGCTGCTCACCAGCAAATCATCCTTGCCCACCCGAAACGCCCCGGTGCGCTCACCTTCGACGAATTCCGCCGACGGGGACAGGAACGTCCAGTCCAGATCCTGTTCCTCACGCAGGTTTTCCAGAAACAAAGCCCCGGCGCTCGCCTCAGCCTTGTACTCCTCAGGAAAGCCCTTGCTGTCGATCACTCGAGTGCCGTCCGGCAGCAACAATGAACCTGCACCGCCCACCACCAGCAGGCGTTTCACCCCGGCCTTTTTCACCGGCCCGATCACCGCGCTGGCGGGAAGGGTCGCGAAGTGCGCCGCGCTGATGACCACGTCATGACCAGCGACGGCCGCCTGCAACGCTGGGGCATCAAGGGCATCGACGTTCCTGGTAACCACACCGGCACGCGGGCTGATCTTCGAGGTGTCGCGGGCAATGGCCGTGACGCTATGACCCCGACGCAGGGCTTCTTCCAGCAATTGGCTGCCGGCACGGCCGGTGGCACCGATGATTGCGATTTTGCTCATGACGTTCTCCAGTTGGCTTGAGTACATGCGTATTCGTTTGGCATCCAACATTGTGGCGAGGGAGCTTGCTCCCGTTCGGCTGCGCAGCAGTCGTAAAACCTGAGAGTGCGCTGTGGCTCAAACACTGCGGGCGAGCGCTTCGCACAGGAGCGCCAGCCCGGTCCAGCGGGAGCAAGCTCCCTCGCCACAGTTAATCCACTCGCCACATAAACTCATTCACCCCACTTCATCTCGCCCTTGGCGACTTTCGCGCTCAGCTCCAGCGAGCTGTCTTCGCCCAAAGTCGGGAAGCGTTTTTTCATGGCGGCGATCAGCGTAGCGGCGTCTTTGGCCTTTGGGGTTTCTTCGTCGAAGGCCTTGATGTAATCGGCAGTAAACTGCACGGCGGCCAGCGAACGGGCGCTCTCACCGAGGTAATGCCCCGGCACGATGGTTTTCGGTTTCAAGGTTTCGATGGCATGTAGCGTAGCCAACCAATCGGTGTGGGATTGCGCAGTCTGGGTGTCGGCCATCCACACGTGGATGTTTTCGGCGACGACCACGCCACCGACCACGGCCTTGATCGACGGGATCCACACAAAGGTCCGGTCCGGCTGCTTGCCGTCCAGGCCCACCACCTGCAACTTCTGCCCTTCAAGCATCAGGCTGTCACCCTTGAGTACGCCCGGCACGATGGTTTTGGCCGGCACGTCGGCGCCCATTTTCGGGCCCCAGAACGCCAGTTTGCCGTCGACGGTGTGCTTGATGTGATCCACGGTCGGCTGCGAGGCCAGCACTTTGGCGTTCGGGAAGGCGGCGGTCAGGGTGTCGAGGCCGAAGTAGTAATCCGGGTCACCGTGGCTGATGTAGATGGTGGTCAGTTGCTTGCCGCTGGCGCGGATTTTCTCGACCACCTGTTCGGCCTGGGACTTGCCGAATTGCGCGTCGACCAGAATCGCTTCTTTCTCACCGCTGACCAGAACCGAGGTCACCGGGAAGATTGCCTTGTCGCCCGGGTTGTACACGTCCAGGGTCAGGGTCGATGCCGCAGCCGCGTGGGCCGCGAAGCCGAGGGTGGCGGTGGCCAGCAAAAAGCGCTTGAGAGAGGTGAAGCCGATCATCTGTTGCTCCGTTGTCCAAATGCCGTGTCTGGCGATGGGGACAGAGCTTAGTTGCATGACTCAGTACAAAAAATGCGATGCTTGAACATAGTTTGTTTCTGAAAGCGGGCAAATCATGGATCGTCTACAAGCAATGCGAGTGTTCGTCTCAGTGGTCGACCTCGGCAGCCAGTCGGCCGCCGCCGATCATCTGGACCTGTCACGGCCGGTGGTATCGCGTTATCTGGCCGAGCTGGAAGACTGGGTCGGCGCGCGTTTGATGCACCGCACCACGCGCAAATTGAGCCTGACTGCCGCCGGCAGCGAGATTCTGCCCCGGTGTCGGCAGATGCTCGACCTGTCCACCGACATGCAAGCCGCTGTCAGCGAGCCGGACGAGGCGCCACGTGGCTTGCTGCGCATCAGCGTCAGCACCTCGTTCGGCCAGGCGCAATTGGCGGATGCCATGGCGGCTTACGTCAAAAGGTACCCCGGTGTCAGCATCGACATGCAGATGCTCGACCGCACGGTGAACCTGGTGGATGAACGCATCGACCTGGCGATCCGCACCAGCAACGACCTTGACCCGAACCTGATCGCCCGGCGGCTGACCGTCTGCCGCTCGGTGATCTGCGCCTCCCCTGCTTACCTGAGCGAACACCCGACACCGCAGCGGGTCGAGGACTTGAGCCAGCACAACTGCCTGACCCACTCCTACTTCGGCAAAAGCCTCTGGCATTTCGAGGAGAACGGCGAGCCGGTGTCGGTGCCCGTGGAGGGCAACATCAGCGCCAACGAAGCCAGCACATTGCTGCGCGCAACCATGGCCGGTGCGGGGGTGGCAATGCTGCCCAGTTATCAGGCGGGTGTGCATATCCACAGCGGCGAGCTGATCCGCCTGCTGCCACACGCCGAGCCCCGGCAGATGAACGTGTACGCGGTGTACGCCTCACGCAAGCACATGCCGGCGGCGCTACGCAGCATGCTGGATTTTCTGGTGCTCAGGTTTCCTGAAGAGCCGGCATGGGATATCGGTCTGTAATCGCATCCCCTTGTGGGAGCGAGCCTGCTCGCGATGACGGTCCGACAGTCAACATCTCTGTTGCCTGGCACTCCGCTATCGCGAGCAGGCTCGCTCCCACAGTTTGATTGGTGATACCGCAGCCTTTGCGCTCGACTCCACTCCCCTTGTGGGAGCGAGCCTGCTCGCGATGACGGTCTGACATCCAACATCTTTGTTGCCTGACACTCCGCTATCGCGAGCAGGCGCACTCCCACAGGGGGTATCAGTGTTCTGAATGTCGGGGTACATACAAAAGCCCTGTCACTGGCAACTCACTCCCGCTGACCTATGCTCAAAGTAATACCGGAGGGTATTCGTTCAGAGGTCAACGCCATGAACACCAAAACAAGAAGATACCTCGCCATTTTCGTCACCTGCGCGGCGACGCTGGCGCTGTATGGCACCGCCGCCTGGCGTGTCGAGCAGTTGCGACAACTGCCCCGCGACTACGCGAGTTGTAACTTCGAGCGCTGCATTCCCCACAACGCGACCCTCAACGCCCTTCGGTAACGAAGGCGGTCAGGCCTCGTTGTCCTGATCGGCCTTCAAGCGGTCGCGAAAAGCCTTGGGCGAGATCCCTACCCGACGCCGGAACAGGCGTGTGAAGTTGGTCGGATCGGAAAACCCCAACACGTCGGACATTTCGTAAATGGTCATGCTGGTGTAGGTCAGCAAGCGCTTGGCTTCCAGCAACTGTCGCTCGTGCATGATCTGCAACGCCGGTTGCCCCGCCAGCTCGCGACAGGTGCCGTTGAGGTGCGACACGGAGATCCCCAGCCGATGCGCCAGGTCCTCGACCTTGACGTGCTGACGGTAGGTCTCTTCCACCAGCTGGATAAAACCGTTGAGGTACTCCCGGGCACGGTGCGGACGCTGACTGGCAGCGCGGCGCGAAATCACCTGGCGGCTGACCCACACCATGATCACGCTGACCAGCGAATGCATGAGCATTTCACGCGCAGGCTGGTGCCCGGTGTATTCCTCTTGCAGCGCTGAAAACAGGCTGTTGAGGTAATCGCTGTCCTTGCCCGCCAGGTAACTTTCGGCTTGGGCCAACGCATTCACCGAGTTGCCCAGTTGCGCCTGAAGATGGGCAATCAATGGCGCGGCCAGGGTCACGACGAACCCTTCGACGTCCTCGGAAAACCGGTAACCATGCACCGATAACGGCGGCAGGATCAGGATCGCCGGTTCGGTCAGCTCCGTGTGTTTGCCTTCGATTTCAAGCTCTGCCTGACCTTTGAATACGAAGAGCAACTGGCACAAATCAGCGTGACGATGGGGTTTGATTTCCCATTGATGTTCGCGGCTGCGTTTGGAAATGGTTTCACAGTGCAGCAAGTCGGGGGTCGGCCAGTCCAGGCTTTCACCGTAGAGCTTGAACACTGGAATCGAAGGTAGGTCAGGCTTGTTCATCACTTCAATCCAGGTCTCAGAGGGTTACGGGCGATAATCGCACCGATTGGCAGAATGTACAGGTATCGGCTCAGTTTTCACCTTCAATTGACAGACCCGCAAGGGAAAAATGCAAGCACTCGATCCATAAAAATCATTCACCGGCCGTGGTCGCGTGAAGCTTGCGAGTCATAAAAACAATGAAAACGCTGAAAACCCAAATCGCCATCATTGGCGCCGGCCCCTCCGGTTTGCTGCTCGGCCAATTGCTGCATAACGCCGGAATCGACACCCTGATCCTTGAACGACAGACCCCCGACTATGTGCTCGGCCGAATCCGCGCCGGTGTCCTCGAACAAGGCATGGTAGAGCTTTTGCGTCAGGCCGGGGTGGGTCAGCGCATGGATGCCGAAGGGCTGGTCCATGGCGGTTTCGAGTTGGCCCTCGACGGACGCCGGGTACACATCGATCTGCAAGCCCTGACCGGTGGCAAAACCGTGATGATCTACGGTCAGACCGAAGTCACCCGGGACCTGATGGCCGCTCGTCGGGAGGCTGGCGCGCAGACGATTTACCAGGCCGGCAACGTCGTACCGCACGCAATGAAAACCGCAGAACCGTTCGTGACGTTTGAGAAGGATGGCGAGACCTGGCGCCTAGATTGCGACTACATCGCCGGGTGCGACGGTTTCCATGGCGTGGCGCGACAGTCGATTCCTGCCGAGTGCCTGAAGGTCTTCGAGCGGGTCTATCCATTCGGCTGGCTCGGGATTCTCGCTGATACGCCGCCGGTCCATGACGAACTGGTCTACGCCCGCCACGAACGCGGTTTTGCCTTGTGCAGCATGCGTTCGGCAACCCGCACGCGTTACTACCTTCAGGTGCCGGCCGACGAGAAGGTCGAGGCCTGGTCGGATGAGCGTTTTTGGGAGGAGCTCAAATCGCGCCTGCCTGCGGCGCTGGCCGATACTCTTGTGACCGGGCCGTCCATCGAAAAGAGCATCGCGCCGCTGCGCAGTTTTGTGGTCGAACCTATGCAGTACGGGCGGATGTTCCTGGTCGGCGACGCGGCGCACATCGTCCCGCCCACTGGCGCCAAAGGCCTGAACCTGGCAGCCAGCGACGTCAGCACCTTGTTCACCATTTTGCAAAAGGTGTACACCGAGGGACGCCTCGATCTGCTGGAGAAATACTCTGAGATCTGCCTGCGCCGGGTCTGGAAAGCCGAACGGTTTTCCTGGTGGATGACGTCGATGCTGCACCGCTTCGATGATCACGACGCCTTCAGCCAGCGCATCTGCGAGTCGGAATTGGATTACTTCGTACACTCCGAGGCCGGTCGAAAAACCATTGCAGAAAATTACGTCGGGCTTCCTTATGAGGCTATCGAATAGCCTCCTACCGACTTACACTGGCGAGCATCCCCGCTCGCCATTGCCTCGTGCGGGACACTCACTGCCCGCAGGTTCCACCGTGACCAATCTCAACCAGCCTGAAACGCCTAAACCGGCTATTCGCAGCGTGTTGATCGCCCTGATGCTGGCGATCTTTCTCGGCGCACTGGACCAGACCATCGTCGCCGTTTCCATGCCGGCCATCTCCGCGCAATTCAAGGACGTCAGCCTGCTGGCCTGGGTGATTTCCGGCTACATGGTGGCGATGACCGTGGCGGTGCCGATCTACGGCAAGCTCGGCGACCTGTACGGCCGACGCAAGTTAATGCTGTTCGGAATGGGGCTGTTCACCCTCGCCTCGCTGTTCTGCGGCATGGCCCAAAGCATGGAACAACTGGTGCTGGCGCGAATCATCCAGGGCATCGGTGCGGGCGGGATGATTTCGGTCAGCCAGGCGATCATCGGGGATATCGTCCCGCCCCGGGAGCGCGGTCGTTATCAGGGTTATTTCAGCAGCATGTACGCCGTGGCGAGTGTTGCCGGCCCGGTGCTCGGCGGTTACATGACCGAATACCTGTCGTGGCGCTGGGTATTTCTGATCAACCTGCCGCTGGGCATCGGGGCCTGGCTGGTGGCCAATCGCACACTGGTGGGTTTGCCCGTGCCACAACGCCAACCGATCATCGATTACCTCGGCACGTTGCTGATGATTATCGGTTTGACCGCCTTGCTGCTGGGCATCACGCAAGTCGGTCAGGGCCACTCATGGCGTAGCGCCGAAGTGCTGGGCCTGCTAGGGGGCGCGGTGCTGGTGCTGGCGCTGTTCGTCTGGCATGAGCGCCGGGCGCGGGAGCCGTTGCTGCCGATGCACCTGTTTGCCAACCGCAACGCGATCCTGTGCTGGTGCACGATTTTCTTCACCAGTTTCCAGGCCATCTCGCTGATCGTGCTGATGCCGCTGCGCTTCCAGAGCGTCACCGGCGCCGGGGCCGACAGCGCCGCGCTGCACCTGTTGCCGCTGGCCATGGGCTTGCCGATCGGGGCTTATTTCGCCGGACGCCGCACCTCGGTAACAGGGCGCTACAAACCGATGATCCTGGCAGGGGCGGTGCTGATGCCGATCTCGATTCTCGGCATGGCTTTCAGTCCGCCCCAGGCGTTCTTGCTCAGCAGTCTGTTTATGTTGCTCAGCGGCATTGCCAGCGGCATGCAATTCCCGACGTCATTGGTCGGCACGCAGAATTCGGTGGAACAGCGGGACATCGGCGTCGCCACCAGCACCACCAACCTGTTCCGCTCGCTGGGCGGCGCGGTGGGGGTGGCATTGATGTCGGCGCTGTTGCTGGCGCTGCTGCAGGATTCGAGCTTCGCCCACCTGGCCGGTTCGTCGATGATTGCCGAGGGCCGTTCAGGGAATGTGTTGCTGGACGGTTTGAACGCTGCACCGGGGGAGGCGCAGAACGCCTTGCGCGCCGAGTTGCTGCTGACGTTCAGGCATTTGCTGATGGTCAGTGCGGCGGTGTCGTTGCTGGGGTTGGCGGCGGCGGTTGCGATGCCGAACAGGGTGTTGCGGGGGCGGGAAGATAAGGTTCGGTGATAGACCGAGTCGCGGCCTTCGCGGGCAAGCCTCGCTCCTACAGGTGAAGCGCAATCCCTGCAGGAGCGAGGCTTGCTCGCGAAGGCGTCCTCACAGACACCGATGAATCAAGGGCTGTAATACCCGACCGCCACCAGAAAATGCCCAACCTTTTTCAGGTAAGCATGCTTGTCTTCAACCTTGCTGGTGACCGGGTTTTTCCAGCGGTATTCGTATTCGCCGTAATCCTGCTTGGCAATCAACGCCAGGATCGGCTCGCCCACCGGTTTGCCTTCCGGGTCCTTGATCTTGCCGAAGTCGGTATTGATCAACCGCAGGTTGGTGCCGTGGGCCACGTAACGCTGGGTGTTGAGGTCAACGACGAACACGTACAGGTCATCCTGCAAGTAGCCGCCCTTGAGGGAGTTGATCGCAGTCAGCGTGCCCTTCTCGTCTTTGGCCAGATCCGTCGCCGCTTTGTTCAGCAAGGCCATCGCCTGTTCCGCCGACGCCCGTGGCAGGTAGTAACCCACGGCCAGAATCCGCTGGCCAACGCGCTGATAGAACACATGCTTGCGCTCGACCTTGCCGTCGGACCAGTTCTGCCAGCGATATTCGGCCTGCTGAATCCCATTGCCCTCCGGCACTTTCAAGGCGTCCTTGAAGGCCTTCTGCAAATCCGGTCCCAGGGTTTCGGTCACATCACGCCCGATCAAGGCCGAAGACGGCCCGCCACTGGCAAGCATCACGCCCTTGGTATCGACCACGAAGACGTAACGATCCTTGTCGACAAACTCGCCCTGACGGCTGAACGCCGCGAACGCCTTGTCGCCGTTGTCGTGGTAGTAGGCCAGGGCTTTTTCCAGCAAGGCTTTGGCCGCCTGGCTGTCATCCTTTTCCGCCGTAGCCGCCTGAACCTGCCCCAGACACAACAACAGCATCCACCCCAGCACGGCCCACTTGTGCAGAACCCCCATAGCGCATCCCCTCGTTCTTGTCGGTGTTTCAAGAGCGTAGACGGCTATGGGATATGTACGAATTTTCAGGCCCCTGTAGCAGCTGCCGAAGGTTTACTGCCTTGCGCGGAGTTGCTGCTGCAGATTCTGGATCTGCGCCTGAAGGGTGTTGATGTTGCGGGTGGTCTGGCCGCGGAAGGCATCGAACTCGGCGGTATTGGTGACGCCTTGCGCTGCTGCCGGGCGGTTGTCCTGCTGGCTTTTGAGCACGATCATGTCTTGTTCCAGTCGCTCGATGGCGGCGCTCGGGTTGCCCTGTTTTTTCAGCGCGACGATGTCGGCGCCGAGGCTTTTGAGCTGGGCGTCGAACTTGCTGGTGTCGTCCGGGGCGCTTTTCAACGCCGCCAACTCGGTACTCAAGGCTTTGACCTGCGCCTGCAATTGCGTGTTGGCGGCCTGGTGTTCGGTGCTCTGGGCGGTCATCTGCGCCAGGCGCTTGTCCAGATCGGCGGTTTGTGCGGTCATTTGTGCAAGACGCTTGTCCAGGTCGCTGGTCTGACCGACCACACCTTGCTGCTGCTTGCTTTGGTCCTGCAACTGGTTTTCCAGCTGCTTGATTTGCAACTTCAGGGCTTCGCTGTCGCTGGTGACGTTGGTCTGGCTGGCGACCACCTTGCCGGAAATGTCCTGCAAGCGTCCCGCCGCATCCTCACTGATCCGCGCGAAACTTTCCTGGGTTGCGACCAATTGCTGTTCCATCAGCGAAATCTGCTGAAAGCTCCACCAGGCAAGGCCGGCGAATGCGAAGAACAAAGCGCCGACCAATGCCCACAGAGGCCCGGTGCTGGCGCTTTTGACTTTGACCACCGGCGCCGTGCGCGAATGCACGGAGGTGCGTTTCGAGGTCGGAAAATCATCGTCATCGGGGACGTCGGCGCGCAGGCTTGGAACATCATCGAAGTCGTCGTTGGCATCGTTACGCATGGACATTGAGTCAACCTTTTTGGAACGCGGTGATGGCTATAGGGGGCGAGTATAAACCCCACGGCCGCAGCGATTGACCCTCAACGCCAAACTCGGTTCAGTGCTGGCAGGTTTGTCACTGCAAAAGTCAGCGAATGTCCTGGGCTTTCCACCAGCCGCAGAATTCATCGAGGGCCGTCCAGAGACTGACTTTCGGATCGTAGTCCAGATAATGCCGGGCGCGGCTGATGTCCAGGGTGAAATTTTTGTTCATCACCTGCATGCCCAGCCGTGACAACGTCGGCTCGGGACGGCCCGGCCACAATTTGCACACCCCTTCGTTGAGCGCGGCAACGCTGTAGGCCAAGCCGTAGGAACGGTAACGCGTCACTTGTGGGACTTCCATCTTGCGCATGACGTAATTGACCACGTCCCACAACGGCACAGGCGTGCCGTTGCTGATGTTGTAGGCCTTGCCCAAGGCCGAGTCGCTGGCCAGCAAGCTGCTGAGCAATGCTTCATTGAGGTTTTGCACACTGGTGAAGTCGACCTTGTTCAGGCCGTTGCCGATGATCGCCAGGCGTCCCTTGCGCTGCATGTTCAGGAGCCGCGGGAAGATACTCATATCACCCGCCCCGGTGACGAAACGCGGGCGCAGGGCCAGGGTTTCGAGACCGAACTCCTGTGCGCCAAAGACCTTTTGCTCGGCGAGGAATTTGGTGGCGGCGTAGGGATGCTTGAAACGTTTAGGCACCTGTTCTTCGGTCAGCCCCAGATGATCACGGCCATCGAAGTAGATCGACGGTGACGACAAATGCACCAGGCGTCGGACCCGCTGTTTCAGGCAGGCCTCGACCACGTTTTCAGTGACCTGCACGTTGCCTTGATGAAAGTCCTGATAACGTCCCCACAAACCGACCGCGCCGGCGCAATGCACCACCGCTTCGACATCGGAACACAGCTCGCGCGCCAGTTCCGGGTCGCTCAAGTCGCCCGGGATAAACTCGGCGCCACGGCGCACCAGGTGTTCGACGCTTTCGGCCCGGCGACCATTGACCCGCACGTCCAGGCCCTGCTCCAGGGCGAAACGCGCAAAGCGTCCGCCAATGAAGCCGCTTGCGCCGGTAACCAGAATTTTCATGTAGAGCTCCAACAAATGCAGCGGTGAGCATCAAGCTACACGCAGCAAGTTAAAAACGGTCCGCAAGCGCTTCACTTGCGGCTTGCAGCTTGACGCTTATGGCTGCTTCCAGGGCACCAGCCATTGCTTCGACGAACGCACCAATTGATCGGTCAGCAACCCCAGCAGCTGACCGCCATTGCGCCAATGATGCCAGTACAGCGGCACATCGATGGGCTTATCTGGCAAAAGCTCCACCAATACACCGCGTTCCAGTTGCTCGCGCACCTGCAATTCGGGCACCAGGCCCCAGCCAAGCCCGGCTTCGGTCAGGCGGATAAAGCCTTCAGACGATGGGCATAAATGGTGTTCGAAACCGCCATCGACCCCGAGGGACGCGAGGTAGCGATGCTGCAGGAAATCGTCCGGGCCGAAGACCAGCGCCGGGGTTTTTGCCAGCAGGTCAGCACGCACGCCTTCAGGAAAATGCCGGGCGATAAACGCCGGGCTGGCCAACGCGCGATAACGCATGGCGCCCAATAACACGCTTCGTGCGCCAGCCACCGGGCGCTCGCTGGCGCAGATGCACGCGGCCACTTCGCCAGCGCGCATGCGTTTGAGGCCGACGGTCTGGTCTTCGACGACCAGGTCCAGCAGCAGGTGTTGCTCGGCGCAGAAATCACTGACGGCTGCGGCCCACCAAGTCGCCAGGCTGTCGGCGTTCAGGGCGATGCGCAGACGTTCCGGCAGACCTTCTTCGTCCAGCGCCGGTACCAGCGTCTGTAGATCCCGTTCCAGCAAACGCACCTGCTGGACATGGTTGAGCAGCCGCCGACCAATCTCGGTAGGCGCCGGCGGCGTGACCCGCACCAACACCGGCTGGCCGACCCGCGCTTCCAGGAGCTTGATGCGCTGGGAGATCGCCGATTGCGACAAGCCCAGCACCTGCGCCGCACGTTCAAACCCGGCCTGCTCGACCACGGCGGCCAGGGCGGACAGCAATTTATAGTCGAACATCAGTTTTCCTAATGAGCGATCAGCATGATTGGTTTTTCTTATACCGTGTTGCACCGGAGAATAGCCAGCAAGCACTCTTGAACAGGATCACCGACATGGCTGGCGAAACTTCATTGGCAACCCTGCTGCGCAGCATGAGCCCGCACCTCAACGAGGGTGAATATGTATTTTGCACCCTGCGCGACGGCCAATTGCCCGCCGGCCTCGCGATCGTCGGCAGCTTTCGCGAGCAGGAGGGGCTGACCGTCATTCTCGAACGCTCCCTCGCCGAGCAGGCCGGTTTCAGCTTCGACTACGTCGCAGCCTGGATCACCTTGAACGTGCACTCAGCCCTCGAAGCCGTCGGCCTCACCGCCGCCTTCGCCACGGCATTGGGTAAGGCTGGCATCAGTTGCAACGTGATTGCCGGTTACTACCACGACCATTTATTCGTCGGTCAGGCCGATGCTCAACGCGCAATGCACGTGTTGCGCAACCTGGCAGCCAACGCGGAGTAAACCCTTATGTGGCAAAGCTATGTGAATGGCCTGCTGGTGGCCGCCGGGCTGATCATGGCGATCGGCACTCAGAACGCGTTTGTGCTGGCGCAGAGCCTTCGACGTGAACATCACCTGCCGGTGGCGGCGCTGTGCGTCACCTGCGACGCCTTGCTGGTGGCCGCCGGGGTATTCGGGCTGGCGACGGTGCTGGCGCAAAACCCGACCTTGTTGGCGGTCGCCCGCTGGGGTGGCGCGGTATTTCTGATTTGGTATGGCAGTCAGGCGCTGCGTCGGGCGTGCTCGAAACAAAGCCTGCAACAAGGTGAAAACCAGACGGTGCGCTCGCTACGTGCGGTGATGCTCAGCGCGTTGGCCGTCACCTTGCTCAACCCGCACGTTTATCTGGATACCGTGTTGTTGATCGGCTCCCTCGGCGCGCAGCAAACCGAGCCCGGCGCTTATGTCGTGGGGGCGGCCAGTGCGTCGTTGTTGTGGTTTTTCACTCTGGCACTCGGCGCGGCATGGTTGGCACCCTGGCTGGCACGGCCCAGCACCTGGCGGATTCTTGATCTGTTGGTGGCGGTGATGATGTTTGCCGTGGCGTTTCAATTAATCGTCGCCAGCTGATTATTCCAAAAGGCTCTGGAACCTCTATCCCACACAGTTGTTGCGTGGTTATGCCGCACCCCCGGTGCTATGATCCGATCCGATGCGCCGCAAAGAGTACAAACTCCCCGGCGCTTGTCTGGCCGCCCGTGATCGGCCTTGCGCTCACCGCAACTGACCTGATTAGGAGAATCATCATGGCTTTCGAATTGCCGCCGCTGCCTTACGCACACGATGCCCTGCAGCCGCACATTTCCAAGGAAACTCTGGAATACCACCACGACAAGCACCACAACACCTACGTCGTGAACCTGAACAACCTGGTGCCAGGCACCGAGTTCGAAGGCAAGACCCTGGAAGAAATCGTCAAGTCTTCCTCGGGCGGCATCTTCAACAACGCCGCTCAAGTCTGGAACCACACTTTCTACTGGAACTGCCTGGCGCCAAACGCCGGCGGTCAACCAACCGGCGCACTGGCTGAAGCCATCAACGCTTCTTTCGGTTCGTTCGACAAGTTCAAAGAAGAATTCAGCAAAACCTCCATCGGCACCTTCGGTTCCGGTTGGGGCTGGCTGGTGAAAAAAGCTGACGGTTCCCTGGCCCTGGCCAGCACCATCGGCGCCGGCAACCCGCTGACCAGCGGCGACACCCCGCTGCTGACCTGCGACGTCTGGGAACACGCTTACTACATCGACTACCGCAACGTTCGTCCGAAATACGTCGAAGCGTTCTGGAACCTGGTCAACTGGAAATTCGTGGCTGAGCAATTTGAAGGCAAAACCTTCAAGGCTTAAGCTCGACGCCAGACAAGAAACCCGGCTTTTATGCCGGGTTTTTTTATGGGCTTTGGAAGTATTCACTGCCGTGTGTCGCTCTAAACATCGAATCAACTACCCGGCCGCCTTCGCGAGCAGGCTCGCTCCACAGTGAACACACCCTTTATAAAACCCGCTCGATCTCCTGTGGGAGCGAGCCTGCTCGCGAAGAACGATGACGCGGTCTCTGGAATGCTATGCCGGATCGACGTTATCAAGCGCCCGGTTCACGGCCAGTTCTGCCAGCATGATGATCTGCTGGATTGCCAGCACGGTGTTGCGCTGCGGGCCGATCAGGTTCGAGGCGAAATCGCTGGCCATGACGCTGGCCGAAGCCAAGGACTCGCAGGCTTGGGCCAGGAGGCTTTCAGTGTCCATGTCGGGGGCGATCATGAACATCGTGCTGGGGCGACGGGGTTTTTCGAGGTATTGGTTTGGCGGGTCGAGGTAGTAGTCGAGGGCGCGTTTTATGGCTTCGTGGTCTTTGAGGAGCGTTTCGGCTTCGGTGGTGGGAGCGATGTTGACGGGTGGGTCGGGGATTAATTTGTCCATTGAATTTCTCCAGCGTTGGAGCCTCCACTTGCCGCTTCTCACACGGCGAAGAGGTGGCAGCTATGTGCGAGGTGAGAAGACCGGTTATGGACACCCGGCCGGACCGAAGTCCGCCCGCACACAGCCGCCATAACGCAAATACTGGCAGCGGATAAGCTGGCGGCGATTATGCGTGTACAGACACTGGATGACCATAAGTTGCCGGGCTCTCACACCCGGTCGCTGAGTTTTCAGCGACAGCCAGAGGTTAGAGAACACGCTTCCTACCCGGCAACCTGAAAAATGCGTGGGAAAACGCTGAGTTTTTTACACATCGTTCAACACACAAAAATGGAACGCGGAGCGTCCCGGGCGACATTCCCACGCGGAGCATGGGAACGATCAATCGGGAGGCATCAGGAAGAGATTGGTTGGCTGTCAGGCTGCCTTCGCGGGCAAGCCTCGCTCCTACAGTGGAATGTGGGTACCTGCAAAGAGATTGGTCGGCTGTCAGGCCGTCTTCGCGGGCAAGCCTCGCTCCTACAGTGGAGTGTGGGTACCTGCAAGAGATTGGTCGGCTGTCAGGCCGCCTTCGCGGGCAAGCCTCGCTCCTACAAGGGGTTCGCTGTACACGCTTCGCTCTTCACCACTCATCAGGCCGAGCGTTAGCTCGCCTGCAGCTCTTGATCTTGATCCACCCGCCCCTTTCGGGAGGCTGAGTGGAGGTGTTCATCCGGGGAGTGGCGCGCAGCGCCGTTCGACGCAGTCGAACACGCTGCATGTAGGTCGTCGCGAAGCAGACCGGAGGGCAGTGTCCCCGGATGGATACCGGAGCGAAGGAACGCCGAGCCTTAGCGAGGGGCCGGACGCTTGGGGCGAGACTTTTTGGTTCCTTTTGTGGCGTTTGACAAAAGGGACTCGCCGTAAGGGCGAAACCGCCAGCCGCCGTTACCACAGGAATGGATATACACCCGGTCAACAGCAACATGGTCGGCTATCAGGCCGCCAAGTCCAAGATGAAAAGTCAGTACCCGTTCGACCCGAAATCAACCTGAAAATCAAACCCGGTGACCCGCTCAACACCCGTTTCAATCTGCCCATCCGGCAACAACCGCAACCAGCGATACCCCGGTGCCTGCTCCCCAACCTTGAAATCATCACTCCCAGGCTCAAACTGAATGCAAGTCGAAGGCGAAGCAATCAACCGCACCCCTTTGCGCACCTGATCAACCTCCTGATGCACATGCCCCCACAAAACAGCACGCACCTGCGGAAAGCGATCCAGCACCGCAAACAAGGCCTCAGGATTACGCAAGCCGATAGGCTCCATCCACAAACAGCCGATCAACACCGGATGATGGTGAAAGCAGACCAGATGATGCCGCTCCGGCGCCTCACTCAACGAACGCGCCAGCAACTGCAACTGCTCATCCTGCAAATAGCCCGGCACCGACCCCGGCACCGCCGAATCCAGCAGAGTCACCCGCCAGTTACCGACATCCACCACCGGCTCCAGCAACGCACTTTGCACCGCCGCCTCGGCCATGATCCGCGGTTCATCATGATTGCCAGGAATCCAGCGCGTCGGTGCATCGAGCTGCCGGGTCAGGTCGCGAAACAGCTGATAAGACTCCAGCGTCCCGTCCTGAGACAGATCACCGCTGGCAACGATCAGGTCAATCTGCGGCTGCTGCAGGCGCACCAGCTCAATGACCTTTTGCAGGCTGTCCCGGGTATTCATGCCCAGCAACTTCCCGTCCGCTTCGGCAAACAGATGACTGTCGGACAGTTGCACCAGCAACGCCGAATCGGCGGTGGTCAATGTGGATACGCTCGGCAAGGCGTTCTCCCAGGCTGAATCACGGGATTGGATGAGTGCCGCAATTATGCTGGGGGACGATCAAAAGAGGAAACCTGTGAATCTGACGCAGTTCACACTCAGCGCACAACGGCGTACTCATGCCCACACGCCAGACAATGGCTCAGCCATTCACCCAGGAACATATTCAACTGGGCCTTTTCATCCGGCTGATGCATTGAGGCATTCGGGTAAGGATAGATGCCGCGAAAGCGTCGTGCATGTTCGGCGCTGACCACTTCGGCCATGCACGCATCGTGGTAGACCTGCACTTCCAGTTGCGGCACCGGCAGCCACGGCAGGCTGTGTTCCTGGCGCACTTGCAGGGTCGTGGTGTACGGACAGACCTGCAGCACTTCGAGAGCCAGTACGCCGAGCATCTGGTCGCCGTGAGTCACGGCAATGCGCCGCGCCTCGGGTTCGTTGCGCATGTCCGGCAGCAGTCGCATGAGGCGCGCGTAGTTGGCCTCGCAGGAGGCTTGCAGCCCCACGAGGTCCACCCTGTAACGATCGCGCAGCTTGTTTACGACCATAGCCCCCTCACTTCAGCGCGGTTCAAGGCCAACCATTGCAAGGCAATGATGCTTGGCGCGTTGGCAATACGTCCGTCGCGGACGGCCTGCAAGGCATCTTCGAACGCCCAGACCGTAACGCGGATATCTTCTGCTTCTTCCTCCAGCCCATGCAGGCCGCCGACTCCGGTGCTGTCGCAACGCCCCAGGTACAAGTGCACAAATTCGTTGCTGCCGCCCGGCGATGGAAAGTATTTGGTCATCGGCCAGAGCGCCCCGAACACAAGCCCAGCTTCCTCCTGCGCCTCGCGGTGAGCAACTTCTTCCGGCACTTCATCCTTGTCGATCAGACCGGCGACCAGCTCGATCAGCCACGGGTTGTCGGTCTTGCCCATGGCGCCCACGCGAAACTGCTCGATCAGCACCACTTCATCGCGCTGCGGATCGTATGGCAACACGCACACGGCATCATGGCGAACAAACACTTCACGATTGATCTCGCGACTCATGCCACCGGCAAACAACTCATGGCGCAAGTGCACACGATCGAGCTTGTAGAAGCCCTCGTAGCACTTTTCGCGCCGAACGATATCAACGGCGGTCGGAATGGCGTTGGCAAAATCAGTCATGACAATCCTCGTTTACTGCAAATCCATGAAGAGGCTCCAACCTCGACTTCGCGCCATCCTAACGCGCCCGCGCCGTTTGATGCAGCCCCTTTCCCGTCAGCGAGATAGACGGTGAGGGCGAAACCAACTCTAATTAGCTTAGTGGCGAACTGACTGCTTCGTTGAGAGTCGAAGCGGATAACTTTTTGCCTTTCCCTGTTTTACGAAGGACGCCCATGTCGCTTTTTAAAATCGCCTCCGTGGCCGCAATCGCCCTGACCCTGGGTGCCTGCCAGAGTTTGTTCCAACCCAACTACCGAGCTCCGCTGGAAACTACCCGCGACGCCACCGAAACACTGAAACCGGGTTGCACGACGCCTGACTGCCCGCTAGTGAACATCGATACGCTGCGCTTCCCGGCCGAGCCTCAGCTTGACGGTATTGTCGAAAAGCGCCTGCTGCAAATGACCCGCACCTCGCCCGAAGCCCCTGCGGCACCGACGCTGGCGGCCTATCGCGATGAGTTTTTGCGCACCGCTGGCCCGCGTAACAGCAGCTACCTGCAAGCCAAGGTACGTGAGCAGCATGACGGCTTGGTGATCGTCGAATTTTCCAGCTACCTGGACACCGGCGGCGCACATGGCACACCAGGCCGCGGCTTCATCAACTATTCGCGCCAGCAGCATAAAGTGCTGACCTTGTCCGACATGTTGGTGCCGGGTCAGGAAGAGGCGTTCTGGAAAGCCGCGCAAGTGGCGCACAACAGCTGGCTGATCAGCACCAAGCTCGATCAGGAACCGGAGTTCGTGAAGCAGTGGCCGTTCCAGAAAACCCAGAATGTGGCGCTGACCTACGGCGGGGTGATCCTCAAGTACGAAGTGAGCACCATCGCGCCTTACGCGCTGGGCCACGTCGAACTGAAGATCCCCTACCCGCGCCTGAACGGCATTCTCAAGCCCGAGCTGTTTCCCGGCCGTAACTGAAGGCCCGGCCCAGCACTAGCTGGAGCAACCCTGCCAGAATCAACGACGGCAGGGTTGCGCCGATGTCCGGATACAGATTGGCCAACAAATGATAGGTGCTCACCCCGCCCAACCAGGCGAGCAGCGCCGGCCAGCGCAACGCGGCTGACGCCACCTGAGCACTGCGTTTGCGCAGAATGAAGTGATCCACCAGCACCACGCCGAACAGCGGCGCAAACACCGAACCGATCAACAGCAGGAAGTTCTGGTACTGCGCCAGTGGCGCCAGGCACGCGATCAGTGTGCAAATCACGCCGATGGCCAACGCCAGATGCTCGACTTTCAAGCGCAACAGAATCCCGCTGGAGACAGCCGCCGAGTGAATGTCGGCGAAGGCGTTTTCCGACTCATCCAGCAGAATCAGCAGCAACGGAATTCCCAGGCCGGCACCCGCCAGCGCCAGCAACAAGGCATTCACTTCACCGCTCGGCGCGAACGCCAGGGTGTAGGCCACGCCGAGGCTCATCAGCCAGAAGTTGCCGATAAAGAAGCCAATCGCTGTACCGCCGAACACATTTTTCGCACGCTTGCCGAAGCGTGAGTAGTCGGCAATCAGCGGCAGCCACGACAGCGGCATCGCAATGGCAATGTCGAAGCCCACGGCGAAGGGCATCGAACCGTCACCGGCCTGTGCCCACAACGCGGTCAGATCGGCCTTGGCAAACAGGTTCCAGGTCAGCCAGATGCACGCGGCCAGCAACAGCCAGATACCCCACTTGCGCAGGATTTGTCGCACGAACGTCAACGGACCGCTGACGGCCAGCAAGGTCGCCAAACCACCAAAAAATACGGTCCAGAGCAGTGGATTCGACAGCAGGCTGCCTTCGCTGAACGCCCGCGCACCCAGCAAACTGGCAGCGTCGCGCATCACGATGATTTCGAACGAACCCCAACCGATCAGTTGCAGCAGGTTCAGCACGGCCGGCAGGCTCGCGCCACGTTTGCCGAGGCTGAGCTTGAGCGCGGCCATCGACGACAGGCCAGTGTCGCTGCCGATCACGCCGACGGCGGCCAGCAGCAGAACGCCGACCAGCGTGCCGAGGAAGATCGCCAGCAACGAGCCGGACAGGCCCAGACCTGGCGCGAGCAAGGCGCCGGTCTGCAGCACCATCAGGCCGATGCCGAGGGAGAACCACAGGGAAAACAGATCGCGACCGCCAAAGACACGTTTGTCCATGGGCACCGCGATGTCGGGGGAATAAGTGCTGGGTTGAATGCTCAAGGGTGTTATCTCAATAAGAGCAGAGACAAGTTTCAAGCTGCAAGCTACAAGTTAGAAGCAAACCGCTTCTTCTTGCAGCTTGTCGCTTGTCGCTCGTGGCTAGATTTTCTTGTACAGCTGACTGCCTTCCTGCTTGAACCGCTCAGCCTGGTCCGCCAATCCCTGGGCGACTTCGGCGTCGACGGTTTCGATCCGTTGGTTAGCCGCGTATTCGCGGACTTCCTGGGTGATCTTCATCGAACAGAATTTCGGCCCGCACATGGAGCAGAAATGCGCGACCTTGGCCGAATCCTTCGGCAAGGTCTCATCGTGATACGAACGAGCGGTGTCGGGATCAAGGCCCAGGTTGAACTGGTCTTCCCAACGGAATTCAAAACGCGCCTTGCTCAAGGCATTGTCGCGGATCTGTGCGCCCGGATGCCCTTTGGCCAGATCGGCGGCATGCGCGGCGATCTTGTAGGTGATAATCCCGGTCTTCACGTCATCCTTGTTCGGCAGGCCCAAGTGCTCCTTCGGCGTCACGTAGCAAAGCATGGCGCAACCGAACCAGCCGATCATCGCCGCACCGATACCCGAGGTGATGTGGTCGTATCCCGGTGCGATGTCCGTGGTCAGCGGACCAAGGGTGTAGAACGGCGCCTCGTCACAGCACTCGAGCTGCTTGTCCATGTTTTCCTTGATCAACTGCATTGGCACGTGGCCAGGGCCTTCGATCATGCATTGCACATCGTGCTTCCAGGCGATCTTGGTCAGCTCGCCGAGGGTTTCCAGCTCACCGAATTGCGCGGCGTCGTTGGCGTCGGCAATCGAGCCCGGACGCAGGCCATCACCCAGCGAGAAGCTGACGTCATAGGCCTTCATGATTTCGCAGATGTCTTCGAAATGGGTGTAGAGGAAGTTCTCTTTGTGGTGTGCCAGGCACCACTTGGCCATGATCGAGCCGCCACGGGAAACGATCCCGGTGACGCGCTTGGCGGTCAGCGGCACGTAGCGCAGCAACACGCCGGCGTGGATGGTGAAGTAGTCGACGCCCTGCTCGGCCTGTTCGATCAGCGTGTCGCGGAACAGCTCCCAGGTCAGGTCTTCGGCGGCGCCGCCGACTTTTTCCAACGCTTGATAGATCGGCACGGTACCGATAGGCACCGGCGAGTTGCGGATGATCCACTCGCGGGTTTCGTGAATGTGCTTGCCGGTGGACAGGTCCATGACCGTGTCCGACCCCCAGCGAATGCCCCAGGTCAGTTTCGCCACTTCTTCTTCGATGGACGAACCCAAGGCGCTGTTGCCGATGTTGCCGTTGATCTTCACCAGGAAGTTACGGCCGATGATCATCGGTTCCAGTTCGGTGTGGTTGATGTTGGCCGGAATGATCGCGCGACCGCGGGCGATCTCGTCACGGACAAATTCAGGGGTGATGATTTTCGGCACGCTGGCACCGAAGCTGTGACCGGCGTGTTGCTGGTCCAGCAGCCCGGCGGCGCGAGCCACTTCGAGCTTCATGTTTTCGCGGATGGCGACGTATTCCATCTCGGCGGTAATGATGCCTTTGCGGGCGTAGTGCATCTGGCTGACGTTGGCCCCGGCCTTGGCGCGGCGCGGGTTGTTCACGTGGGCAAAACGCAGCTTGGTGAGTTCGGCGTCGGCGAGGCGTTCCTGGCCGAAGTTCGAGCTCAGGCCGGGCAGGCGCTCGGTGTCGCCACGGGATTCAATCCAAGGCGAGCGCACATCGGCCAGGCCTTTGCGCACGTCGATGATGACGTTGGGGTCGGTGTACGGGCCCGAGGTGTCGTACACAACGACAGGCGCGTTGATCTCGCCGCCGAAGTCGGTCGGGGTCACGTCGAGGCTGATTTCGCGCATCGGCACGAGGATGTCCGGGCGGGAACCCTGGACATAGATTTTTTGCGAGCGGGTAAACGGCTGAACCGATTGTTGATCGACTTGGGCCGAGTCACTCAGGTTCGTAGTGTTTTTTAGTTTTATCGTCATCACGGGCTCTCCAGACAGCATCCAGGCAGTGGAATTTTGTCGGAGCGAACCTGTAACGAATGGACGCGACCAATCAGCCATAACGAAGCCGTTGGTGCTGTGCTCAGTGCTCGAGGGGTGTTCGATTGTCGAACAACATCCCGGACGAAGCACAAGAGGACTCGCCGGGTGACGAGAAATCTTGTTCCCTACGCAGGCGCTAACCTGATCAGGTTCAACGGGATCCGAAATTATTCGATCTCAGCCTCATAGCAAGGCACCCCGACAAGAACCCGGCCAGTCTAGACATAACTGGCAAAGAACGCCAACACCGCGGTAAACACCATGATGAATGGCGCAATTACCGGATTGTTGCCGTTCTTGGCGACAATTACACTCGCCAAGCCATGCTGCGCCTTGACGCTGTATGGGCCGCGCCGTAGCCTTGGCGCTCAAATTATCAGCGTAATTTTAGGGATGGCCTCATGCTGCGCAACCTATCACTGGCCCTTGCCGTGTCTTGTGCGTCCAATGGAATGGCCTGGGCAGCAGAAGCGCCCTTATCGACCAAAACCGATCTGGTCAGCGTCTACCAGGAAGCGGTGGACAACAACGCCGACCTGGCTGCCGCCCGTGCCCAATACGGTGCCCAGAAAGAAGTGGTGCCCCAGGCCCGCGCCGGGCTGCTGCCCAATCTCTCGGGCGGCGCCGAGCTCGCCAACGTGCGCACCGCGATCGATCAGCCTTCGGCCACCGCCAACCGTAACGCTCATTCCTATCAAGCGACGTTGGCACAACCGCTGTTCCGTGCCGATCGCTGGTTCCAGTTCCAGGCCGCCAAGGACGTCAACGAACAGGCCGCGCTGCAACTCTCGGCAACTGAACAGAACCTGATCCTGCAGACAGCCGAAAGCTACTTCAACGTGCTGCGCACCCAGGACAACCTGGCCTCGACCAAGGCCGAGGAAGCCGCATTCAAACGCCAGCTCGACCAGTCCAACGAGCGCTTCGATGTCGGCCTGTCGGACAAGACCGACGTGCTGCAGTCGCAAGCCAGCTACGACACGGCACGGGCCAACCGGATCCTCGCCCAGCGCCAGGTGGATGATGCGTTCGAAGCGTTGATCACCCTGACCAACCGCCAATACAACTCGATCCAGGGCATTGTCCACACACTGCCGATCCTGCCGCCATCACCGAATGATGCCAAGGCCTGGGTCGATACCGCGGCGAAGCAGAACCTTAATTTGCTGGCCAGCAATTACGCCGTCAGTGCTGCCGAAGAAACACTCAAGCAGCGCAAGGCGGGTCATGCACCGACCCTCGATGCCGTGGCGAAGTACGAAAAAGGTGATAACGACGCCTTGGGCTTCGGCAACCCGAACGCCTTTGGCCAGCCGTATGGCGGCAACGTCGAACAAACGACGGTGGGCCTGCAAGTGAACATCCCGATCTACAGTGGCGGCCTGATCAACTCCCAGGTGCGCCAATCGTATGCGCAACTGGACCAGTCCGAGCAGCAACGTGAATCCCTGCGCCGGCAAATCGTGGAAAGCACCCGCAACCTGCACCGGGCGGTGAACACCGACGTCGAGCAGGTGCAGGCACGCAAACAGTCGATCATCTCCAACCAGAGTGCGGTGGAAGCGACTGAAATCGGTTATCAGGTCGGCACGCGAAATATCGTTGACGTGCTGGATGCCCAGCGTCAGCTGTACACCTCGGTTCGCAACTACAACAACACCCGCTACGACTACATCCTCGACAACCTGCGTTTGAAGCAGGCTGCCGGCACGTTGAACCCGGGGGATTTGCAGGACCTGGCGCGTTATCTCAAGGCCGACTACAACCCGGATAAGGACTTCCTGCCACCGGATCTGGCGAAGGCTGCGGCGGCGCAGTTGAAGGCAAATCCAACGCAGTGAAAACCGGTTCTGTGGCGAGGGAGCTTGCTCCCGCTGGGCTGCGAAGCGGCCCCAACTCCTGCAACTCGCAGTTTCCTGACACACCGAGAAAGCCGGACTGACGACTGCTTCGCAGCCGAACGGGAGCAAGCTCCCTCGCCACAGGTATCACGTCAAGTCGATCAACCGCCCCAACCCATCCAGTAGCCGCTGCAACGCGCCTTGATTGGTGCGCATCACTTTCAACCCAGCCTCCGCCATTCGCTGCGCATCGCGCGGCAATTCGAACAGCCGCTGCACCGCCAGCGCCAGGCCTTCGGCATCCTCCACTTCCTGCAACGCCCCGGCGCTACGCAATTGTGCGGCGATTTCGAGGAAGTTGAACAGGTGCGGGCCGCACAGCACCGGTTTGGCCAGCGCCGCCGGTTCCAGCAGGTTATGCCCGCCGTTCGGCACCAGGCTGCCGCCGACAAACGCGCTGTCCGCCAAGGCATAAAGAAACAGCAACTCACCCATGGTGTCGCCCAGCAACACCGACGTATTAGCCGTGACCGGCTCGCCGGAGGAGCGACGCACCGTGGCGAATCCCTGCTGCTGGCACAAGGCGAACACTGAGTTGAAACGCTCTGGATGACGCGGCACCAGAATCAGCAACGCATCGGGATGATTGGCCAGCAACTGACGATGGGCCGCCAGCACCACTTCGTCTTCACCTTCGTGAGTACTCGCGGCGATCCACACCGGGCGTTCCTGCGCCTGCCATTGCGCGCGCAATTCGGTGGCGCGCAGAAGCAATTGCGGATCGATGGTCAGGTCAAACTTGATCGAGCCGGTCACTTCGACAGTGTCCGCACGCGCACCCAGGTTAAGGAAGCGCTGAGCTTCGGCTTCGGTCTGCACCGCGAACAGGCTCATCTCGGCGAGCATCGGCTGGGTGAGTTTCCGGAAGCGGCCATAACCCTTGGCCGAACGTTCGGACAATCGCGCATTGGCCAACGCCACCGCAATCCCGCGCTTGGCGCACTGATGGATGTGGTTCGGCCAGAGTTCGGTCTCCATGATTACCGCCAGTTTCGGCTGGACCCGATCGAGAAACCGTGCTGCCGCGCACGGCAAGTCGTAAGGCAAATAGCAGTGCTGGATGCGCGGCTCGTTGGCAAACAGGGCATGGATGCGCTCCGAACCGGTCGGGGTCATGCAGGTCACGGTAATCGGCAGCTGTGGATAACGTTGCAGCAGGGCGCGAATCATCGGCGCTGCGGCAATGCTCTCGCCCACGGACACCGCGTGCACCCAGATGCCGCCCGGCTTCATCGTCGGCAGGCCGAGGGAGAAGCGTTCGCCAATGCGTTTGGCATACGCCGGCGCCTTGCGCGAACGCAGCCACAGCCGAATCGCTACCAATGGCAGCCCCAAGTAAAACAGCGCGGTGTAGAGAGTTCTATTCATGGCGGCGGAGTTTATCGGTTTTTTCGCCGATCGCCCGCAAATGCACGGCAAAACGTTCTGCCAGCCAACGAGCCGCCGGGCCGAGGGGTTCATCGCGGCGCCAGACCAGCTCAACAACCAGCGCCGGCGGGGTCCATTCGCTGTCCAGTTCGACCATCAGGTCCTGATACGCCGGGTACTGCACCACGTGCCGTGGCAGCCAGGCCCAGCCGAGGCCGCGCACCAGCCATTCGGCCATCACGTAGAAGCTGTCGGCCCGCCAGACCTGCGGGCTGGCCGGCTCACTGCCGGGATAGACGCTGGACTGGGTGGACATCAGCAGCTGGCGGTGCTGCGCCAGTTGCTGACAATCAACCTGCGCCTGTTTCGCCAATGGATGACCGACGCCGCATACGGTGAGCATTTCGACGCTGCCGAGCACCCGACGCTCAAGCGCTTCGGGGATCTGGTCGTGATAAAACAACAGTCCCAGATCGGCCCGACGCTCGACCAGTTTGCGCGCCACATCACCTTGAGCGGCACTGGTCAGCTGCACTTCAAGGCTGGGAAATTTGTCGGCCAGGGCTGCAAAGCTTTCGATGATCGGCTGATAGGGCATCGCCTCATCCTGAGCCACGCGCAAACGCGCTTCCTGTCCGCGCATCATCGCCAGCGCCCGACCGTTCAGGCGCTCGCACTGACGCAAGACTTCCCGCGCCTCCTCCAGCAAGGCATTGCCGGCCTCGGTGAGTTTCGGCTGCCGGCCGCTGCTGCGGTCGAACAGGCTGACGCCGAGGTCTTCCTCCAGCAGCGCAATCGAACTGCTGACCGCCGACTGCGCCTTGCGCTGAACCCGTGCTACGGCAGAAAACGAACGCTGCTCCGCTACGCTGACAAACAGGCGCAGCTGCTCCAGATTCCATTGCATGCTCATGAGTCAACCCATCTTCAGAACAGATAGGTAATGACTTTACCGCATCTGGAGAATCTCTAGAATGCCGAACTCAGACAGCAACACTTCACACGAGGATGCACCTATGACCGCTTACTACTACCTGGCCATTGCCATCTGCGCCGAAGTGATCGCGACCGTTTCAATGAAAGCCGTCAAAGGCTTCAGCACCCCGCTGCCGCTGATTCTGGTGATTGTCGGTTACGGCATTGCCTTCTGGATGCTGACCCTGGTGGTGCGCAGCGTTCCGGTGGGCGTCGCTTATGCGGTGTGGGCCGGTTTGGGCATCGTGATGGTCAGCATCGCGGCGCTTTTTATCTACGGGCAGAAACTGGATGTACCGGCGATGCTGGGGATGGCGTTGATCGTATTGGGCGTCGTCGTCATCCAGCTCTTCTCCAAAACCGCTGGCCACTGACTGTCACCCCAATCCCCTGTGGCGAGGGAGCTTGCTCCCGCTCGGCTGCGAAGCAGTCGTAAATAGCCTGATGCGGTTTATCTGAATAACCGCATCGTTAGATTTTGGGGCCGCTTCACGACCCAACCGGAGCAAGCTCCCTCGCCACAGGTCCTGCGTATAGCCTCTGTTGATCAGCAATAAAACCTCCAATCTTCGAGTCTGTATACTGCGCCCTCGTCTTGAACACTGAGGTCGCTGCATGCCATCCGTTATTTCCACCGACGTTCTGATTGTCGGCGCTGGTGTCGCCGGCCTCTGGCTGAATGCGCGTCTGCGCCGCCAGGGTTTTTCGACCGTGCTGGTGGAAAGCGCCAGCCTCGGCGGCGGGCAGAGTGTGAAGTCCCAGGGCATCATCCACGGCGGCGCCAAGTACGCGCTGCATGGCGCCCTGACCGGTGCCTCGGAAGCCATCGCCGACATGCCACGCCGCTGGCGTGAAGCCCTTGCCGGCGACGGCGAGCTGGATCTGACCGGCGTGCGCCTGCTGTCCGAAGCCCATTACCTCTGGTCCCCTGGCACCCTCGCTGGCAACCTCACCAGTTTCTTCGCCAGCAAAGCCGTGCGTGGCCGTGTCGATCAGGTCAAGGGCGACCAACTGCCGCCGGCCCTGCAAGACAAGCGCTTCAAGGGCAAGGTTTACCGATTGGCGGAACTGGTCATCGACGTGCCAAGCCTGATTCAGCGCCTGGCCGACTTGGCCGGTGATGGCCTGCTCGCCGGTCAGAGGATCGAACCGTTGCTGGAGGCCGGGGTTCTGGTGGGCCTGAAGGTCGACGGACGTGAGATCCGCGCCCAGCGCATCGTGCTCAGCGCCGGTGCCGGCACCGCGACGCTGCTCGACGCCCTGGGGCTGAGCCAGCCCGCCATGCAGCGCCGGCCGTTGCACATGATCATCGCCAAAGGCCCGAGCCTCAAACCGCTGTATGCCCACTGCCTGGGCGGCGGCACCAAACCGCGCCTGACCGTGACCACCCATCCTGCCGCCGATGGCCAATGGGTCTGGTACATGGGCGGCGATATCGCTGAAGCCGAAGGGGTTGCCCGTGAACCCGCCGAGCAAATCGCCACAGCGCAGAAAGAACTCGGCCAGTTGCTGCCATGGATCGACCTGAGCACCGCGCAATGGGCCACCTTGCGTGTGGATCGCGCCGAACCGCTGCAATCGGGACTGACGCGCCCGGACAATGCCTTCCTTGCCGAAGAAGGCCGGCTGCTGGTCGGTTGGCCGACCAAACTGGCACTGGCGCCGGACTTCGCCGACCGGGTCATCGCGTCCTTGCAGCGTGACGGCATCCAGCCAAGCCATACAGCGCCGCTGCCCGACTTGCCAAAACCACCGATTTGCGTTCCAGCCTGGGAGCAACTGCTGCCATGAGCATAAAGACCCTGCACGACCTGCACCGCCCCCTGGGCAGCACTGGCCTGATGGTTTCGCCCCTGGGCCTGGGCACGGTAAAACTGGGCCGCGACCAAGGCGTGAAATACCCCAACGGTTTCCAGATTCCCGGCGATGACGAAGCGCGCATGCTGCTCAAACTCGCGCGCGATATGGGCATCAACCTGATCGACACCGCCCCGGCTTATGGCTGCAGTGAAGAGCGCCTCGGCCCGCTGTTGCGTGGTCAGCGTGAGGACTGGGTAATCGTCAGCAAGGTCGGCGAAGAATTTGCCGACGGCCAGTCGAGTCACGACTTCAGCGCCGCCCATACTCGACGTTCAGTGGAGCGCAGCCTGCAACGCCTGGAAACAGATGTTATCGATCTGGTGCTGGTGCACTCCGACGGCAACGACCTGGCAATTCTCAATGACAGCGAGGTCTACGCGACCCTCGCCGCGCTCAAGGCCGAAGGCAAGATTCGCGGCTTCGGTTTTTCCGGCAAAACCGTCGAAGGGGGTTTGAAGGCTCTGGAACAGGGTGATTGCGCCATGGTCACCTACAATCTGAACGAACAGAGCGAGAAGCCGGTCATTGACTATGCTGCTGCTCACGGCAAAGCCATTCTGGTCAAAAAAGCCCTCGCCAGCGGTCACGTCTGCCTGAGTCCGGGCGTGGACCCGGTGCGCGCCAGCTTCGAGTTGTTGTTTGAACATCCGGGTGTTGCCAGTGCTATTGTCGGGACCATCAATCCGCTGCACCTCGCCCACAACGTCGCGACCGTTGCCCAGGTCCTACGTAGAAACTGATGCCGCCCACGCGGCCTTAAGCAGGAGCCGACATGCCGCGCACGCTCATAAGAAAGAACCCGAGCAACTTCAAGACCCTGCCGTTGTACGTCGAAGCGACTCCCGAAGGCTTGAGCTATCAGAGCGTCGGGATGCCGCTCAATTTCTCCCAGACCCTGCAACGTCGCCGCCCTGTGACGGTGCCCGACACTGAGCGCTTCTCGCTGGAACTGGCCAACCTTGGGGTCTCGGTGCGCCTGACCCTGCATTGGCAGAATCGCGATTACTGGGTCTTGGTGCGTCAACGCCGGCAAGACCGCGGCGATGTGGTGCTCAAGTTAATCTCCGGTTACGTGCCAGCCCACGAGCTGAACCTGCCACTGCATACGGCGATCCAGGAGATCGCCGAAGAGTGCCTGCTGGAAACCCCGGAAGGCTGGCTTGGCGGACGCTTCAATGACACCTGGCTGCCGGCGCCCTACTCCTCGGCGCTGCATTATCGCGAGGCATTACCCTTTCGCCTGACGCCGTTGTCCGGCTCCGCACGGCCTGTGCGTTGCGCCAAGATGCAGTTGATCGAACGTCCGCGGGCTTACGTGCATTTGCCGACGGCTTCGCTGCAATTGATTTATGACTTGCGCCTGGACGTACCCAAGGAAGCCAAGTCCCTGAGCCTGTTTCATGTCGATGAGCGACTGGAGGGCGATCAGCTGGTGGCCCGGCTCGATCGCAAGCGCCCCGATTTGTATTTGATGCCGCTGCAGGACGGCCAGCCGATGGCCGAGCTGTATACCTTGAAAAAGGATCAGCTGTACCCGGCGAGTACGCGCGGGCTGTACCTGGCAGAGAGTTTTGCCCAGCAGGAAGGCTGGCTGGTGCGCGATGAGCGGATTCGCTGGAAGGATTGGGTACGGCAGCAGGGATTGAGCCCGCCGGGGAAGGATTCGGGTCTGGCCCGGTTACGCGGGAAGGCGAAGCAATTGCTGAAGAAGATTGTGCCGCGTAAGGCAGTGCGATAGGAACAAGAGTGCTTGTGTGGCGAGGGAGCTTGCTCCCGCTCGGCTACGCAGTAGCCGCACCGGCTAACGAGTATTCCCTGAAATCACGCGGTGTATGGTTTTGGGGCCGCTTCGCAGCCCAGCGGGAGCAAGCTCCCTCACCACAGTGACCGCGTCGTCTTCAGTTATTGCGGATTTTTTCGACTATTGCGGTAGTCGAACTGTTTGCCACCAGCCCCAGCACTTTCACGGTTCCGCCGTAAGCGGTCACGATGTCCGCGCCGACCACCTGGTCGATCCCGTAATCCCCGCCCTTGACCAACACGTCCGGCTTGACCTCGCACAGCAGGTTTTCAGGGGTGCCTTCAGGGAAGCTGATCACCCAATCCACGGCGCCCAGACCGGCCAGTACGGCCATGCGACGGTCGACGCTATTGATCGGACGACCCGGCCCTTTCAGGCGGCTGACCGAGGCATCGTCGTTGACCGCAACGATCAGACGATCGCCTTGGGCGCGTGCCTGCTCGAGGTAGGTCACGTGGCCGGCGTGCAGGATGTCGAAGCAGCCGTTGGTGAAAACAATCTTCTCTTTATGTGCTCGCGCATCGTCGACCGCCAGCAGCAACTGCTCAAGGCCCAGCACACCGCGCTCGGAACCTTCTTCGCGCTGGATGGCACGACGCAGTTCCGGGGCACTGATCGCCGCCGTACCGAGCTTGCCGACGACGATGCCCGCCGCCAGATTGGCCAGGGCCACCGCATGTGGCAGCTCTTCGCCTGCAGCAATCGCGGCCGCCAGCGTGGAAATCACCGTGTCGCCGGCACCGGTCACGTCGAACACTTCACGCGCACGAGCCGGCAGGTGCAGCGCCGGATGGTCCGGGCGCAACAAGGTCATGCCGTGCTCGCCACGGGTCACCAGCAACGCGCCGAGGTCCAGGTCGTGCATCAACTGCGCGCCCTTGCTGACCAGCTCGTGCTCATCGGCGCAACCGCCGACGATGGTTTCGAATTCGCTGAGGTTCGGCGTGATCAAACTCGCGCCACGGTAGATCGAGAAGTCCTTGCCCTTGGGATCGGCCAACACCGGAATGCCACGGGCCCGGGCGGCCTGGATCAGCACCTGATGGTTTTTCAGTGCGCCTTTGCCGTAGTCGGACAGCACCAGCACCTTGATGCCTTCGAGCAGTTCGTCGACCTGCTCGCCCAGCGCCAGGGCGTCGGTGGCGAAGGGTTCTTCGAAGTCGATACGCAGCAATTGCTGGTGACGGCTCATGACCCGCAGCTTGACGATGGTCGGCTGGTGCGCAATGCGCTGGAATAACGCCCGCACGCCAGCGCCCTTGAGGCTATTGGCCAGGCTGTCGGCAGCTTCATCGTCGCCGGTCACGCCGACCAGAGAGGCCGGTGCGCCGAGGGCGGCAATGTTCAACGCAACGTTGGCGGCACCGCCCGGGCGGTCCTCGATTTGCTCGACCTTGACTACCGGCACCGGCGCCTCAGGGGAAATCCGTGAGGTACCACCATGCCAGTAACGGTCGAGCATGACATCGCCGACCACCAAGACAGGGGCTTGATCGAATCGCGGCATGGACAACTTCATGGAGCAACCCACATACAAAATGAACAGGGGCGCGATATTACCACAGGGTTGGCACTGGCTTGCGCGACGGCTGCAACGGGATGATTCGACAGGTAAATCTGATCAATTATTGAGCAGAAATACTGATAACTGATACAAATCACCGGGCGCATTGCACGCCCGGTGAACAAGGGTCAGGCGATGTCTTCCGCCGGGGCGTCGAGGCCCATGGCATTCAGTCGGGCGTAGTAGCCATTGTGCGCCAGGAGTTCGGCATGGGTGCCGCGCTCGACGATCCGGCCTTGGTCCATGACCAGAATCAGGTCCGCCTTCTCGATGGTCGACAACCGGTGAGCGATCACCAGAGTGGTCCGGCCTTTCATGACCTGGTCCAGCGCCGCCTGAATATGCCGTTCGGACTCGGTATCGAGGGCCGAAGTGGCTTCGTCGAGAATCAGCAACGGAGCGTTCTTCAACAACGCACGGGCAATCGCCAGGCGCTGGCGCTGACCGCCGGACAGCAACACGCCGTTCTCGCCGACCTGAGTGTCCAGGCCTTCGGGCAACTGCGCGATAAAGTCCATCGCATAGGCGTCTCTTGCCGCTTTTTCGATGTCTTCACGGGGCGCCCCCGCCAGATCGCCATAGGCAATGTTGTTGGCCACGGTGTCGCTGAACAGGGTCACGTGCTGGGTCACCTGGGCGATGTGCTTGCGCAGGTTCAGCAATTTGTACTGCTCCACTTCAACGCCATCGATCAGGATCTCGCCTTTGTCGTGGTGATAGAAACGCGGAATCAGGTTGGCCAGGGTCGACTTGCCGCTGCCCGAACGCCCGACCAGTGCCACCATTTGCCCCGGCTCGACCGAGAAACTGATGTCGTCGAGTACCTGACGATCGGTGTCCGGGTAAGTGAAGCTCAAGTGGCGCACGTCCAGACGACCGCTGACGGCATCACGCTCGACCGTGCCGGTATCGATTTCCGGCGCGACGTCCAGCTGCTCGAAGATGCTCTCGGCACCAGCCACACCTTTCTGGATGGTCGAGCTGACTTCGGACAATTGACGGATCGGCTTGGGAAGCAGGCCGGCCAGGGTGATGTAGGCGACCATGTCACCGGCCGACGCATCGCCGCGCAGGTACAGCACCAGGAACATCAGCACCGCCATGGCGCTGTAGATCACCAGTTGCAGCAACGGCGTATAGATGGCGCCGGTACGGGTCATGCGCAGTTGTTTGTCAGTATTGCCCTGGCTGGCCTCGTAAAAGCGCTTTTCTTCGTAGACTTCGCCGCCGAAGCTGCGCACCACGCGATAGCCCTGGATGGTTTCCGAAGCCACGTGCGTCACGTCGCCCATGGCCAACTGGATTTTCTTGCTTTGCTTGCGGAATTTCTTGCTCGCGGTGCGTACCATCAGGGCGATCAACGGCAGGATCGCAACCATCACCAGCGTCAGCTTCCAGTTCATGAACAGCAGCGAGGCGAACAGGAAGATGACCGTCATGCCTTCTCGGATTACGACCTTGATCGCATCTGTGGCCGCCCCGGTGACCATCGTCACGTTGAAGGTGATACGTGAAATCAGATGACCCGAGTTATGCTTGTCGAAATACCGATTGGGCAAAACCAGCAGGTTATTAAACAACTGCACACGTAAATCATGGACCAGCCCGAGGGAAACCTTGGCCAGAAAGTAGTTGCCCAGATAAGATCCCAGCCCCTGCCATGCGGCGATCAGGATGATCAGCAACGGCACCGCCTGCAGCAGTTGCAGGTCTCGCAGGTAAGGCACGGTTGGAAACAGCACTGCCTCGGGGTTGGACAGGCCGTCGACGAAGTACTTGAGGATGTAGCCGAGCATTGGCTGCGTCGAAGCGAAAATCAGAAAACCGACGATGCTGATCAGAAACAGGCTGATATACGGCCGGACATAGCCGAGCAGGCGGAAGTAGATTTTCAAGCTCGAAGGGCTTGCGGAGAGACTGGAGTCGGTCATATCACGCGAATGTCGATAAAAAGGACGCTGACTTTAGCACAGCTTCCTCAGGGTTCTGGCAATCGCATAAAGGCTGTTATTGTTACGCGTCAGATTAAGCATCAAATAGCCATCGCTCCAAAATGGCCGATCAACTTCAGGATTGAATCTCTCAGCATGCAACTCAGCGGTTTCAATAGCGTATCCAATCGAGTCTTCGATTTCATTTGCCTCTGGATTCTTCCGGTCGGCTACTTTTTGCTTTTGTGCGCGCTGTTTTTCCTGCCGGGACGAAGTCTGCATCACAAGCTTTTTTATGGCCTGTTCAGCATTCCAGCGCTGATTGCCCTTTGCTTGCGGCCCCGTGAATTCAAGGAATTGCTGCGCGAACCGATCTTCGTCGCAGTGCTGGTGTTCGCAGCCTGGGCGCTGGTGAGTTTGTGCTGGGGTCCTGAAAACAAAAGCATCGGTCAGTTCAAGCCGCCACTGCATACATTGTTGTTGTTTGCAGGCTGTTACTTGCTGGTGCGTTATCGCAGTGAAATCGTTCAGCCGCTGTTGTTCAGCGCCTCGATGGTCGCCCTGATCGGCACGGCTTACTACTTATGCCTCTTTGCTCGAGTCTACGAGCCCGGGCTGCGGCTGATAGGTGGCGGCGCGTTCGACAATCCTTTGCTCAGTTCTCACATCTTCGGCTTTTTTTGCGCGTACTGGCTGAGTTTGAGCATGACCTGCAAGCGCCAGAAAGTGCTCTGGCTGAGCATCCCGGCGATGGCCATCATGTTCGCTGCGGTGCTTGAAACGGGGTCAAGAACGCCTCTGGTTGCACTGACGTTGGCGTCACTGTGGCTGAGTTTCATTTGTTGGGGTCGCAGGTCCGTGGTCTTGCTCGGCGCGCTGCTCATCAGTGGGGCAACGGTGACCGTACTGTTCTCGCAGATGATCATCGAACGCGGCGACTCCTATCGCTTTGAAATCTGGCAGTTGGCCCTGAACAAAATTGCTGATCACCCGTGGATCGGTCATGGCTATAACGCGGACCTGGCCATCGACCCTGGGGTTGGTACGAATTTTCAGGAGCCTCACAGCTTTGTATTGGGCGTGCTCTATTACGTCGGCATTCTCGGCCTTCTGCCGTGGTTGTTCTTTCAAGCCTGGGGTTTGCTGAACAGCTGGCGCCATCGCGTGCAACCGCTGTTCATCATTGCGTCCACCTGGCTGGTATTCGGCATCGGCGCGGGTTTGACCGAAGGTGGCGGGATCATTTCCCGACCGAAGGAACACTGGTTCCTGCTGTGGATTCCGCTGGCGCTGATCGCTGCGCTGAGCATTAACCAGCGCGCCAAACGTTTATTGGCGATGCCGGTCAAGTCACTGAAATCGACCGTCATGCATACGATGACTGCCAATGCGCAGGTGATTGAAGAAGATGGTCTGGGCCCCAAAGTGCTGCGTCTGGTCGATGGCAGCTTCCTCAAGCTGTTCCGCCGCCGCCGCTGGTACACCTCGGGTAGCTTCAACCCCTATTCCGAACGCTTTGCGGTCAACAGTGAGCAATTGCGCAACCTCGGCATTCCCACCCCGCAAATCCTTGACCTGTATCGGCTCGACGATGGCAGCAGCGCCGTGCACTACTCGCCACTGCCGGGCAATACGTTGCGTCAGGTGCTGCAAGGCATTACCGCACCGGCGGTACGCCAGGCGCTGGTGGAGCGGTTCGGCAAGTTCATGGCGCAACTGCATGAACAGGGCGTCTATTTCCGCTCGCTGCATCTGGGTAACGTGCTGGTGTTGGAAGATGGCGAGTTCGGCCTGATCGATGTCGCCGACATGCGCATCTATCCTTCGTCGCTGAGCCTGTCCCTGCGTCAGCGTAATCTGCGCCATATGCAGCGCTACACGGTGGATAAGCGCTGGTTGTTCGAAGACCATTTCGAAGCACTGCTCCAGGGATACGCCATGATGGCGTCGAAATCCGCTGTCGACAACCTGCACAGGCAAGTGCTGGCCGGGAGTTCCCCGGCTCGGACTCATTGATGACTGAAACCAATCCGTTCATTGCGCTGGCAGCCTACCTGCTGGCCATCGTGACCGCCGCCCTGTTGTTGCGCGCCGTTCCGAAAATCACCCGTCACCTGGAGCATTCCGGCGAAAGCCGCTATGCCAGCATTGACGGACTACGCGGCTATCTGGCGTTTGGTGTGTTCGTGCACCATTCGGTCATCACCTGGATCTTCCTGCGCACCGGCGTTATCGAATTTCCGCCAAGCAACTTCTACTCGCAGCTGGGCCAGGGAAGCGTCGCGCTGTTTTTCATGATCACCGGTTTTCTGTTCTGGAACCGATTGCTCACTCAGGGACGTCAACACGACTGGCTGGCCTTCGCAGTCTCTCGGGTGTTTCGCCTCTACCCGTTGTACCTGCCGTTGATGCTGATTGTATTTGTCACGGTGTTCTATCTGCAGAACTGGGAACTCAAGGACCCCGGCATCCGACTGGCCGGGCAGATACTGGCCTGGCTGACGTTCGACCGGCCGGACGTCAACCAGTACCACCAAACCGGCATGCTGATCTCCAACGTCACCTGGACCCTGGGCTACGAGGTGTTTTTCTATCTGGCGCTGCCATTGGCCGGCATGGTCTTCATTTATCGCGGCAGCTGGCTGCAAGTGGTGCTGTGCCTGATCGGCATTTACGCTCTGTACCAATTGGTCGGGTGGGAGCACTCACTGAAGAAGCACTTTCTGGCGAGTTTCCTGGGCGGCATTGGTGCGGCGTACTGGATACGCCGCCCACACTTGATGGCCTGGGGTCAGACGCGACAGGCGGGGATTATCGCGTTGCTGGCGCTGGCGATTGCCTTTACGGCATTCAACCGCGCGTTCAACCTGCTGCCACTGCTGCTGCTTTCCCTGTTTTTTGTCATCGTGGCCTCTGGAAACACACTGTTCGGCGCTCTCAAGCCGCGCAGCATCCGCTGGCTCGGGGAAATCAGCTACAGCACCTATTTGCTGCACGGGTTCGTGCTTTGGGTGATGGTGCAACGCCTGCCGCTGGTGATGGATCTGGACGCTCGTGACACCTGGACCTATCTGTCGCTGCTGGCCGTATGCACGTGCCTGCTGATTGTCATCAGTAGCCTGACGTTCTTGTACATAGAAAAGCCAGGCATGTCGGCCGGCCGCAAACTCTTGCAGTGGCTGCGCCAAGGCAAAAAGGCCGAAAAGAGCCTAACGGAGAAGGTCGCTCGCTGAAGCGATCAGCCCCCTTTCCAAAGCTGATAACGCATCCTCTGTAGCAGCTGGCACAACCGAACGCAGGTTTCGCCAGCTGCTGCACAGATCGCGATACGACCTTAGTCTTTTTCCAACGGCGAGAAATACAACCGCCCCAGACCGCGCCAGGTCTTCTTGTTCCAGGCCCTGAACGGGATCTGCGCCAGCAGCTCGCGGGCGAGCTTGCGGTCACGGTTGGCGGTCTTGAGGAACATAGAACTGAGGAACTTGTAACGCACCTCGTCGTACAGCGGATGATCGCTGAACAGCGCGTAGGAGCGCAGGATGTTGTCGACCATGAAGCGGTGGTTCTTGTAGGAGTTGGTGGCGTGCTTGCGATAGCGCGCCATCAGCACATTCAGGCCATCGATAAAGTAACCGGCACGGGTCACCTTCAGCTCGATCAGCAAGTCTTCCAGTCGGATGTTCGGATCGAACCCACCCACCTTGTCCAGCGCTTCCCGGCGGATCATCAGGGTTGGCGCGGGCGGATAGGGTTTGCGCTCCAGGAACATGTCATCGAAATCCAGACGACGGAACGGCACATCACGGCGCTGACGCTTCTCGGGATACAGATTGCCGTCGGCGTCGATCAGCTCGATGTTGCCGGCGCAGATACCGACCTCGGGCTTGCCATCCATGTACGCCACCTGAGTCGCGATGCGCTCCGGCAGCATGATGTCGTCGGAACCGAATGGCACGATCAGGCTGCCCTTTGAACGGGCAATGGCGCCATTGAGCGTGTTGGTCAGCCCCTGGTTCTGCTGAACCTGGAAATCGAAACCGTACTGCGCCTGCAACACCTTGATCCGCTCGACGCTGTCATCCTTGGAGCCGTCGTCGACCACCAGCAGCTCGATGTTCTTATAGGTCTGGTTGAGGACGCTGAGAATGCTTTCCTCGATGTAGCGAGCGTGGTTGTACGACGCGATGATGACGGTTACGAGAGGTTGCGCGTCGCTCATGGTTGTTCCTTGCGGGCCTGTTCCAGGCCGGAGTCGATCAGGTTCAGGTATTCCTGGCGGAACACCTCGATGTCATGTTGTTCCTGGAGATAACGGAAGGACTGCTCGCCCTTGACCTTGAGCTCGTCATCCGACAGCCCGAGGTAGTTATCCAGTGCCGTGATCAGGCTCGGCACGTCTTTTGGCGTAATCGCCAACCCGCCGGCACCTTCGATCAACGGCAGCATGGCCGGCACGTTGGAGGCGATCACCGGCAGATGCCCGCTCATGCCTTCGAGCAGCGCCAGTCCCAAGCCTTCAGCCAGGGACGGCATGGTCCAAATGTCGAACGCGCGAATGTACTGCAAGGCGATTTCCTTGAAGCCCAGCAGGTGCGCGCGACCGGTCAGGCCCAGGCTTTCGATTTCGGATTTCAGGCGCGACTCTTCGCGGCCGGCACCGATGATCGCCAACTGGGTATTGGGGTATTTGTCTTTGAGCGCAGCAAACGCCTGCAACAGATAGGTGTGACCCTTGACCGGCACCAGACGACCCAGCGCCCCGATCAAGCGCACCGACGGATCGATGCCCAGCAGTTCACGGGCACGCTCGCGGGTGTGCTGCAAGCCTTCGGCCTGCTCGATGTCGATGGCGTTGGTAATGGCGTAGGTATTCTGGTCGGTGAAACCGCAGTCACAGTCCAACAGGTACTGCTTGACCGCCGGCGACACACCGACGAAACGCCAGTGACGATCGATCAGGCGCTGGGTCTGGCGACGCCGGTAAAACCGGTCGTACTCGCCAAATCCGTGGGAAATGCCGATGCACAGCGGGACCTTCAACCAGCGGTTGAGCGTCAGCATCATGTTTACCGGCTTGAAGCGGTTACAAATCACCACGTCGAATTTTTCTGCGCGGCAAAACTTGTACAGCTGCCACATCGCCCGCAGGCGCATGCCCTTGAGGGACTTGTCGGAAAACTCGAAGTACACCGAACGGTCGGCCCGGCTCACAGCCTCGCCCGGCCCGGGTTTGCCACGCAGGAATGCCGCCGTGACTTCATAGCGATCACTCGGCAGCGCCTTGACGATCTGCTCCGCGAGGTCGGCAAAATCATGGGCTTTGACGTTGTAGTCAGGCTGCAATTGCAGAACCTTTGACCGTTGACTCATAACTCTCCCCGGTGAAAACCTGTCGCATCGATGACCCAGGCCGGTTCGGCGGCAATACGCCTGACCTCGGCTGGATCGGGTGGAGGTAACCGTGACCACTCGTTGCGTTTCCAGCAAACAAAATGGAAGTACGGAAACCGGCGATCGCCATCGCGATCATTACTCAAACAGCCATTACGCCAATACCAGCGTTGCGGAAAATCATCCGTGCCGTCGTGCCACTTGATACAGCCACCCGGCGTGCTGAACGCCTCGGTGAATTCGCTGCGCCGACGCCACGGATTGAACTTGCCCACCAAAGTGAACAAAGGCTCGGGGAAATTCTTGCGCCAGAGAAAGATCCGACTGAATGCGCCCTCGTCCAGCGCATGATGCTCCTGATCGGTGAAGCGCTTTCGCCAGTCCTTCATCTGCATGAACAACTCACGTTTGCGGGCGTTGTTGCGCATCAGGCAGAGATGCCCTGCTACCCGCCGCTCGTGAGTCGAGAACAGGTCATAACCGGCCAGACGATCAGGGGTGAAGTAACTTCGCAGGTCACCATACACCAGATCAATATCGCCGAACCCCCAGAAATCATAGCCTTGCAAGCGGTCGGCATGAATATGCCCCAGCGCCGGCTTGATGTCGCAAAGCTTGTAAGCTGTATCCGGTGCAAAATCGATGCCCAGCCGTTTTGACACCAACCCGCAGTATTCGCTGAACGTCATGAACTCGACGGTGACGTTGGGTGGCAGGTTATCGGGCGTGCCGCAATCGCTGAACAGCAACCAGTCGATATCGGCATTGCGACGACAACTTTCCAGGAAAAACGGCATCCAGAACGGCCATTGGCCGAAATACGGAATCAGAAAAACAATGCGCGGGCGTGGGTTGATCACAGAAGAATCACTGCAGTGGTTTAAGACGCGGCCATGCTAGACAGCGAAGTGCTTCATTTCTGCTGTCGAGATGTTTCATCATGATTCAAAAGCCATAACAATTCATGACGTCTGACCGCCTTGCGAAAAAATTCGTTTTCGCCATAAAGGGGCGGCACTCTAAGGGCCAGCAGACGCTGTATCAACCGACGCAAACGTCGCTTGAACGGCATGGGCGGTTGCAGGTCATGCATCATGCCCAGTGCCATGGCTTTATCACGCTGAAGGTCCAGCGACAGCGGCAGGCAGCAAGGCTGCATCGGTGTGGTCGAGTCGAAGGCCGGCGGCAGCGCGATGCCATGCCCCGCATCGCCCATCGGCCAGCGATCGTTATCGTGCAGATGATTGGCGTAGCCGAGCAAGGTGGTCGGCTGCCATTCCAGGCCTCGCAAGGCTTCAAGGACCGCTTGCTGGGCACAGAGATGATCGGGATGCGGGTCGAGCGCCGGGTGCGGCAGCACGATCACTTCAGGGCGCGCGCGCAGTATCAGTTCACGCAGATCGGCCAGCAGGTTGTTCCAGGTCGGAGCACCGTCGACGTCGCCCGGCAGGGCAAATGGATTCAACTGGCGATACACGCGGGTGTCGCTCAATTCGGCTTCACGGGAACCCATCGGCTTCGCCGGTGCGGCCTGCATCGCAGCCAGTTGCAGGCAGAAATAACCCAGCTGCACGCAATGCGCTTCAGGCACGCCAGCCCAACGCGGCACAGCGATGCTGTCCCAGGCGCGCAAACGGCCCTTGAGCCGCGCCGCCTCGACCTTGTTCAGGCCGATCTGCTGATAATGCTCGGCTTCGATTTCACCGGCGGTGAGGGTCACGATCCAGGCTTCATCGGCCTGGCTGTATAAACCATAGGCGGCCAGTTCGGCGTCATCGGCATGAGGGGCGATCACCATTACGCGCTGGCGGCGGTAATCCGGTTGTTCCAGCGCCCACAGCACAGGCTCACCGAGCAAGCGGCAGAAGCGTCCGTGCAGGCGCAACTCGCCCCGCGACAATACTTGCGCCTGACCACTGAGGTTCAGGTAACGCAGGCCATTCACACCGCGCTCAAAGGTTTGCCGGTCCGGATTGTCGCCACCCAACAACTCGACCACCGGGTCGATAAAGCGCCCCAGCCACGTGCTTTTTACCCGCAGCGCCAACACCAGCGTTGCGTAGTCGACCAGCATCACGCCTTCGTCCAGGCGTAACCGCTCACCGTCCAGATGCACCTTGGGCTGCGGGGTGTAGGGCGGGAAGCTGTATTGGTAATCGTCTTTGGGCGAATAGAACAAATGGTCGGCGAACCATGCCTCGTGGGCAATCCAGCCCAGCACCGCGAGTACCAGCGGCAACCACCACGCCACCAGCACGCCGATGGCAATCAACAGCACCAGCGCGATCAACAGGCCGATGCGTTTGTTGCGCCGATGGCGCTTGAGCAGTTGCTGTTTGCGGCTCATGGGTTCACTCACACGGTGAAGACCGGCACGGGATTGCACCAGCGGTCCTTGTATTCCCGGTCGGCGCGGCCGAAGGAGAACCGCAAGGGTTTACCCAGGGCGCGGGCGTGTTCCCAGGCACTTTGGGTATTGAGAAAACTCAGCACGCTGCCGGGGCTGAACTCGCGCGTTTCGGGATCGACACCGCCATTGATGTACTCGACGCTGATCCACTCCGGCGCCTCGACGCGGTACACCAGTTGAATCGCAATCGGCGCATCGTTGAGGAAAATCACCGAGCCGATCAGCAAGTCCCGCAGCAGCTCGATCACCTCGCCCATGCGCTCGGCGCCGGTGGCCGGGAAGCCCCAGCGACGCTGGAACAGGTCGCAATAGATCGCGCCCAGCTCAGCGCTGGAAAACTCGGCGACCGGCCGCACCACCCCGCCCGCCTCTTCCAGCAGACGCAATTCACGGCGCTGGTTGTAGCGAAACTTCTTCGACAACTCCTCGGGCGTGCGGGCCATCGCCAGTTGCTCAGTCTGCAGCTTGATGCCGGTGAAACGGCCTTCGTTGAGCGCCGACAAATAACGTCCGCGATGGCGCAGCGGCGCCTGCGCATCAGCGGCGGCCGGCAGGATCAACTCGGCATTGCCGAGGTCGAACAGGCCTTTTTTACCACGGCGCTTGAGTACGTCTTTGGACAGCGCCAGGTCACGGCCCCAGGTCGGGATAGCGGCTTTAACTTCACCGTTTTTTTCCCAGGCCAGGTAACGCACCGGGATCCCGGCCAACTGTGCCAGACGTTCAACTACCAGAGGATGGGTCGCGACGCTGCCGCCAAAACGTTGCCAGGCCTGTGCATAAGTCGAGGCGTCGACCACCGCCCAGCCCCGTTCGCGCCAGCCTTGAAATCGGTTAAGCATCAGCCCCTCGGTGCCAGTTCAGTGACGTGCGGCAAATGCCAGAAAGCATCGCGTACCGCGCGGTCGGAGAAACGCTCACGCAGGCGATCGAGCATCAGCTCGGCACACTGGTGACGTTGCTGGTCGTCCATCGCGGCCAGGTGTTGCAGCCCTTGGGCCAGGTGTTCGGCATCGCCCAACGGGAACAGAATGCCGACGCCTTCGACGACTTCCTTGGCCCCACCGCACGCGGTGGCGAGCAACGGTACACCGGCGGCCATGGCTTCGAGCAGCACCATGCCGAACGGTTCGTGATCAGAACTCAGGGCAAACACATCGAAGGCACGGAAGTAACGACGGGCATCCGGCACCTGGCCGAGGAACAGCACGCGGTCGCCGATACCCAGCTCCCGGGCCAGGGCCTTGAGGTCCTCCTCCAGGCGACCACTGCCGAGGATCACCAGTTGACTGTTGCCCGGCAAGCCCGGCAATGCCTCGGCAAATCCGTGCAGCAGCGTGGTCTGGTCTTTGTCTGGGTGCAGCCGTCCGACGTTGCCGACAATCCAGGCATCCGCCGACAGGCCGAGGGTTTCCCGGGCCTCGCGCACCGACACCTGGCTGGTTTGCAACGCCGGCACATCGACACGGTTATACAGCGTCTGAATCCGCCCGGCCGGCCATTTCGGCAGACAACGGCGCATGTCGTCACGCACCGCATCGGAGACCCCGAGCAGGCTCAGGCGCTTGCGGAAAATATGCGCGAACAGTTTGCGGGTGCCGCGTTTGTAATCGCCAAACGCGTGATGCACACCAATCACCGGCAGCGAGGTGCCGAGCAAGGCGATGTAGATCGGCTTGAAGCGGTGAGCAATGCAGAAACTGAAATTGCGCGAGGCGGCGATCTTGCGCAGATCGCTGATGGCGCCCAGCTTCAGGCCACGAATGGCCTTGGAGCTGTATTCCATGAACAGCACTTCATCGGAAGCGCAGTTCGCGGCGACTTCGCTATCGGCGGCCCCGGTCAAAAAGACCGTGGTCACCCGATAACCGGTCCCCGCGAACAGGCTGGCGTACTGCCGGGCGCAGTCCAGGAACGGCCCGTCATAGCCGTGGCAGAACTGCAACACATGGCGTTCAGCCGAGCGTGTCATAAGCGTTGGCGCCCTCTTTGACCACCAGGATGTCTTCCATGATCAGATACTGTAGATCGGAACCGAAGAACATGTTCAGCGCGTCGGTCGGCGAGCAGATCATCGGCTCGCCACGACGGTTGAGCGAGGTGTTCAGCGACACGCCGTTGCCGGTCAGCACTTCCAGCGCCTTCATCATGTCGTAATAACGCGGGTTGTATTCGCGCTTGAGCACCTGGGCCCGGGAAGTGCCGTCTTCGTGGACGACTTCCGGCACGCGGGTCTTCCATTCTTCAGCCACTTCGAAAGTGAAGGTCATGAACGGCGCCGGGTGATCGATCTTGATCATCTGCGGGGCCACGGTGTCGAGCATCGACGGGCAGAAAGGCCTCCAGCGCTCGCGGAACTTGATCTGGTGGTTGATGCGGTCAGCCACGCCGACAGCGCTCGGGCAACCGATGATCGAACGACCGCCCAAGGCCCGCGGACCGAACTCCATGCGGCCCTGGAACCAGGCTACCGGGTTACCGTCGACCATGATTTTGGCGATGTTTTCCGGCATGTTTTCGAGTTTGCGCCAGACCGGCGTGCTCGGATGACGGGCGCACGCGGCGACCACGTCTTCGTTGCTGTACGACGGGCCGAGGTAGACGTGTTCCATCTTCTCGACCGGCACGCCACGGGCATTGGACACGTAGGCTGCTGCGCCGACTGCGGTGCCGGCATCGCCGGAAGCAGGCTGTACGAACAGCTCCTTGACGTCGTCACGGGCGATGATTTTCTGGTTGAGCTTGACGTTCAACGCACAGCCACCGGCGTAGGCCAGTTTGCCGGTTTCCTTGAGCACGTCGCCCAGGTAGTAGTCGATCATCTGCAGCGCAATTTTTTCGAACAGCGCCTGAATGCTGGCGGCGTAGTGGATGTACGGCTCGTCGGCGATGTCGCCTTCGCGCTTCGGCCCCAGCCACTCGATCAGCTTCGGCGAGAAGTAGTAACCCTTGCCCTTCTCTTTATAACGGCGCAGGCCGATCACGTTGGCGTAGTCGGTGTTGATCACCAGTTCGCCGTTCTCGAACGAGGCCAGACGCGAGAAATCGTATTTGCTGGCATCGCCGTACGGCGCCATGCCCATGACCTTGAACTCACCGTCCAGCATGTCGAAACCGAGGAACTCGGTGATCGCGCCGTACAGGCCGCCGAGGGAGTCCGGATCAAAGAATTCCTTGATCTTGTGGATCTTGCCGTTTTCGCCATAACCGAAGAAGGTCGTGGCGTACTCGCCCTTGCCGTCGATGCCGAGGATCGCGGTTTTCTCTTTGAAACCCGAGCAGTGATAAGCGCTGGAAGCGTGGGCCAGGTGGTGTTCAACCGGCTCGATCTTGATTTTCTTCGGATCGAAGCCCAGTTGCTCCAGGCACCAGACGATCTTGTTGCGATAGCGCTTGTAGCGACGGTTGCCCATCAGGATCGCGTCGAGTGCGCGGTCCGGGGCGTACCAGTAACGCTTGGCGTACTGCCAGCGAGCCTTGCCGAAAATGCTGATCGGGGCGAACGGAATCGCGACCACGTCAACGTCGGACGGCTTGATGCCTGCCTGCTCCAGGCAGAACTTCGCCGATTCGTAAGGCATGCGGTTCTTTGCATGTTTATCGCGTACGAAGCGCTCTTCCTCAGCCGCCGCGACCAGCTTGCCGTCGATGTACAAGGCTGCTGAAGGATCATGGCTAAGGGCGCCGGACAGGCCAAGAATCGTCAATGCCACAGGGGTCTAGCCTCTTTAGTCTGCATGCAGGCGACAAGCGCCTCAAAAATTGATGTGCCCCTCGCAAGGGGCGAGAGACAGCTAAAGGGCGGGATTATAGCTTAAAAGCGACGGCAAGCCTCTAGCGGGAAGTGGCAAGCAGCAAGCTCACGCGTTGACAGCAGAAAGACGTCGACATAGGCTCCTGCTCAAATGGACTGGGAGATCCCGGTCGGCGCTATAGCCTCGGTGAGTTCATCGGGGCTTTTCGCTTTCTGAAACAGGGAAAACCTGTTTCAGGACTAGACACATCACCCGCCGGATTACAAAAGCGCTACCCGCGGCCTGCTCGCCAGTAAATACTCAGATTGCCGTCGATAGCCTGGCGGTAAATCGCATAGGGCAAGGAAACGGTGTCCATGACCCCTGACAGGGTCAGGTCCAGCAACACAAAGGGGACGAGGAAGCCGGTGGGATCTGGCGGGGCATTCAGGATGCAGAAGTCGTAGGCCAGGCCGCTGTAGATGCGGGGAATGGACTGGCAGTAGGTTTTTTGTTTTCGCAGGCCGCGAGCGGCGTCTTCGTCATCTTGCAGCACCGTCAGCGCGGTCCCGCATCCCGATAAAGCCAGTGAGAATGTAGCGATTGCAACAGCCGTTTTTATGGTCAAGGTTTGCCCTCCGTGAACGTCAGGCGAAACTAGCATCGCGGCTCTTCAGCGCACAGTTCACGGGGTCTGGGGATCATGTAGGACGGTTCACAAGAACTTGTCCTCTTAATCCCGGGTGTCTGTTCTGGCCCCATCGCGAGCAGGCTCGCTCCTACATTTGATCTGCGGTGAACACAGAGCCCCTGTGGGAGCGAGCCGGCTCCGGGCGGCGTTCCGACGATAGCGTCGAAGACCCGATTCAGGCCGCGCCAGAGATGTCTTTGGGCAGACGCTGGTCAATGACCTGATACAGCGCACTGCTCTCGGGCCAGTTACGCATGAACCGCGCCCGGTCCCGCGCATACGCCGGGGCAAAGCTGCTTGTCGAGCCATGCTGACACATCGAATCCAGATCGATCAGCGCCCAGCGATCCTGCTGCCAGAACAGGTTGTGCCCCTTGAAATCACCATGGCTGATGCGCTCGCGGATCAGCTCGGCAAACAAATGATCCAGCGCCACCAATTCAGCCTCGGGCGCATCACCCTTTTCAACGTACGGCGCAAAGCGCTCGATGATGTCCGGCCCCGGCAGATACTCAGTGATCAAGTACGCCCGGCTGCGCAGCCAGAGAAAACGCTTCTCCAGCAACGCCAGCGGTTTGGGCGTGGCGATGCCGAGGAACGCGAGGCGATTGCCTTCGCGCCACGAGTGCCAGGCACGGCTCGGACGCCAGAAGCGTTTGAGCCAGTGGGCAAAGCCTTTGATGTTGTAGCGCTTGATCACCAGCGTCCGACCACCAACCTCGACTTTTCCTACACTCGCTGCACCGCCAGTCTTGTACAGATGGCCCTGATCGAGCAAGGCATCGGCCTGTTCCAGCACCGGCAGCATCGCCGCCTCTTCTTCACGACGAATAGCCCGCAAGCCAAAAGGCCCGCGCTGGACGCTGAACAACGAACATTCGCGCCCCACCTTGATCAGGTAGTCCTTCAAGCGCCAGCTGCGAACCTTGTCGATCTGCTTCTGCAACGCTTCCATCGGCAAGGCGTGTTCGCCGTTACTCAGCAGGTAATACACCAGCAATTCTTCGGTGAACGGTTCCAAAGACTTGGGCAACTGGGCGAAGAACACGCCGAGGTTTTCCAGGACTTTCTGCCGTGACAGCGGCTGGCCCGGGGTCTCAGCACAGACTCCGCCGCCATCGATCAGGTACAGCCGACCGCGCTGACGCAGGAGGTTGTCCAGATGAAGGTCTTCCTGCCAGAGCCCCTTGCGATGCATTTGGCCGATAGCGCCTAACGCCTCGGCCAACACGGCCCCTTGCATATCAGCCAGCACCGGCAAGTGTTCGACTTTTTTCCAGGTATCCCCCAGGCTCTCGGCGCCTTCGAGGAAATCGAACAGTAGCCAGCCGCCCTCGCCCTCTTTCAGGCCGTCCACCAGCAACTGCGGAGTGGTCAGCCCTTGATCGGCGAGCAAACGCACGCCGTCCAGTTCACGCTGAAAATGCCGCGCCGCCTTGCCGCCGACCAACAACTTGGCCAGCACCGGCCGGCCGCGCCACACGCCGGCGCCGACATAACGCTGCCCCGGCAATACGCGCAACAAGCTCAGCAACTGCAACTCGGCGGGACCGGCAGCATCGGCCAGTGAAATGCTCATCGGCAGGCTCGGGCTGCGGCCCGCGCCTTTCAATTCGGACAAACGCATCAGCGCGCCTCCTTGTGACTGCGTCGCGCGGTGAGGCGCGAAACCCAACTGTCCACCAGCGAACTGTCCCGTGGCTGATCCACATAAACCGCCAGCAATTCGCGCAACTGCGCTTCGGTCCACTCCGGCGCGCGGCGCAGCAACGGTTCCAGGTCCTTGACCCGGTCACGCTGGCCGAACAGCAACGGCCGGGTTTTTTCCAGGTCGATCAACTGCGCCTGATAACCCTCACCCGTGGCCTGGAGGAAAATGTGCTTGGGGTAGAAACAGCCGTGAAGCTGGCGCACGCCGTGCAGGCGCCGCGCCAGCTCGCCACAGGCTTTCATGATGGCCGTGTGTTGCGCTTCGCTCAGGTCCGACCAGCGCTGCAACAGCGAATCCAGGTCATCCCAACCGTCCAGCGCCCGGGTCAGAAGAACCGCCCGCACTTCCCCATCGACTTTGCGCTCACCAAAAAACGCCGCTTTCAGCGCCGGAATACCCAGCTTCTGATAACGACTGATGTTACGAAACTCGCGGGCAAAACTCGGTTCGCCGAACGGCGCATGGAAGGTGCGCGTCAGGTAGTTGCTCTGGCGCTTGAGGTAGTAGCCATGACCTTCCAGATCCAGCCGAAACACGCTGCTCCAGCCGCCACCGACGGTGTTGGGCTCATCCACCGCCTCGAGCTGCTTGGCCCACAGTGCGTCAAAAGTGCCGAGGCCATGGCGCTCAAGCAGCGCACGGTCTTCAGCGGCCAGGAAATCAGTCATTCGCGCCCCTCGAAAAATCTCACCACGTGCCGGATGCGTTTTTTGTCGTCGGCATTCAGCCGGTCACGCTGGCGGTATTGCAGGTAAAAGCGCAGGCGCTGGGTGGCCGACAGGTGATATTTCGCCACCTTGTCGAGGCAGGCCAGGTCTTTGGTGATCCGGTATTTGAGCCAGAAGCCGCGCCAGAAATCGCCGTTGGGGCAATCGATCAGGAACAGCTTGGCCTCATCGTCGATCAGCAGATTGCGCCACTTCAAATCGTTATGGGTGAAACGGTTGTCGTGCATGGTCCGGGTGTAACCGGCCAACTGACGGCTGACGGAATCGACCCAGGCGCGGTCCGCCAGCTTGGGATCGTGGCGGTCGGCGAGGGCCGACAAGTCTTCGGTGTTGGGCAGTTCGCGGGTGATCATCGCGCCACGAGCATACGCCGCGCCTCGCCGTTCCAGCCCCCAGGCAACCACTTCAGCGGTCGGAATGCCCCACTTGGCGAAGCGCTTGAGGTTCTGCCATTCGGCCTTGACCCGGGGTTTGCCCAGGTAGCGGCGCAGGCCTTTGCCGGCACCCACGTAGCGCTTGACGTAATAATTGACGCCGTTGCGATTGACGCGGATGACCTCGGACAACGGGTCGCGGGTCAGGCGTTCACCCTGAAGCGCAAACACTGCTTCCAGGCTGCCAAAATCTTCCGTCAGATCGCTGTAAGCAGGTTCCAGCTTCCAACCGGGCATCAGAGCGCATCCCCGTATCGCTGTTTACGGTCGTAAAGTTTGTTGGCTTTGCCTTCAAGCCAGGCGAGCAGCGGCGCTTCTTCAGCCAGAATCTGGCGCAATGGCTGCTGGAAGTAGCCTTTGAGGAATCGCAGTTTGTCGCGTTGGGTCAGACCGATGTCCAGGGCCGAAAAGTACAACGCCGCCAGATCCTTGTTGCGCCAGCGCTGAGTAATGGCCGGGCGGGTCTGGGCGCGGTGCAGGTCGATCACCGAGAGCTTGAAATCTTCAGCCGTCACCGGTTTATCGGTGTGCAGCAGGAAGTGGCAGATGTAGCAGTCGCGGTGGTTGACCCCGGCGCGGTGCATCATGCCGGTCATGCGCGCGACTTCGGCGATCAGCGCGCGCTTGAGTCTGGGCTCGGGCGGGTTCTTTATCCAGTCGATGCTGAAGTCTTCGAGGCTGACGGTGGGCGCCAGTTCTTCGGTGACGATAAACGAGTGTTGATCCGCCGGGTTGCTGCCCTTTTCGCCATAAGCGACGGCGGTCATAGTCGGTACGCCGACTTCTTTGAGGCGCTGAATGGCCTTCCACTCCTGACCCGCGCCGAGCACCGGCAGCTTGGCCGTCAGCAGGTTCTTGAAGATCTCGCCCCAGCCGATGCCACGGTGGATCTTCACGAAAAAGCCATTGCCGTTTACTTCAGTGCGCAAGGTCCGGCGCGCTTCCAGTTCACGGTAAACCTCGCCCTGCAAGCCTTCCACTTCGGTGAACGCATCGCGTCCGGCCCAAAGGCTCTTGAACGGTTCAGCCAGCATCAACTTCATTAAGCGTGCTCCGCCAGAATCACATCGGCCGCGTGCTGCGGCATGCTGTAGAGGTCGGCCGTCTCAGCGAACGCCAGACCGTTGCGGCTCCAGGCCGCCCGTGCTTGAGCGTCGTTCAACATGCCGGTCAGGTACTGGGTCAGCTGCGCCTGATCGAACGGTTCGTCCAACACCAGGCCGGCGTCGGCCTCGGCGATGTAATGGGCGTAACCACAGACCGCGCTCACCAATACCGGCAACCCGGCCACCAGGGCTTCGAGCAACACGGTCCCGGTGTTTTCGTTATACGCCGGATGAATCAGCAGGTCGGCACCCAGCAGGAAACGTGGGATATCGCTGCGCCCCTTGAGGAACGTCACGTTGTCGCCGAGCCCCAAAGTGGCGCTCTGCATCTGGAATAATTTGGGGTCATCCTGGCCAATTACAAACAGCCGGGTGCGTTTCTTCAGATCAGCGGGCAACGCGGCCAGCGCCTTGAGGCTGCGATCCACACCCTTGGTCTTGAACCCGGAGCCGATCTGCACCAGCAGCAGCTCATCGTCCTTGAGGTTGAATTCGCGACGGAAATCGGCTCGGATTTCGGCGGCATTGGCGGGTGCGCGACGGTCCTGGGAGATCCCCGGCGGCAGCAAATGGAAGCGTTCCAGAGGTGTGTCGTAATGCTTGATGAACAGCGGCTGCTGGACTTCGGAAATCATCAGCACTTCCGTCTTGGCGTCCTTGGCGAACACCGCGCGCTCGTACTCGGCGAAGTGCCGGTAGCGGCCCCAACGACGGTACAGCGAGTTGCGCAGGTTCTGCGCCTTGTCTTCAAAGCAACCATCGGCGGCGTAGTAAACGTCCAGGCCCGGCATCTTGTTGAAGCCGATCAGACGGTCCACAGGACGCTTGGCCAGGTCCGCCTCCATCCACTCGCTGAGCTTTTCATTACGGCGATGATTGAAGAACGCCTTGACCGGCGCCACCAGCACTTCGAAACCCGGCGGGACATCGCCTTCCCAGATCAGCGTGTAGACGCGAATCTGATGGCCGCGCTGTTGGCACTCGAGGGCGATGCGCATGAAATCGCGCTGCAACCCCCCGAACGGAAAGTACTTGTACAAGACGAATGCCAATTGCATCAGCGCAGCTCCTCAGCCAGTAACAACGTGCTCAGTCGGGTCGCGACACGCTCGGGATTCAGACGCGTGAAGCACAGGGGCCACTCGCGTTTCAGGTCGAACTGACGGGCATCTTCGGCCGTCGGTTGATACGTACATTTCTTTTGCAGGCACGGCGCGCAGGGGAAATCGCTGGCGATGTGAATCTGCGCCTTGCCGTAGGCGCCGGTCAGGCCCGGGTTGGTCGGACCGAACAGCGACAGGGTCGGTACGTCGAGCGCGGCGGCCAGATGACCGAGGCCGGTGTCCACGGCCACGCAGGCTTGAGCACCAGCCAACACTTTGCCGACACCGGCCAGGTTCAGTTTGGGCAGCACTTCGACATGCCGGAACCCGGCGGCGATGCGTTCGGCCCGGGCCTTCTCGACCGGATTGCCCCACGGCAGCTTCACGGCAACACCGAGATAGCCAACGCGCTCGGCCAGTTCGCGCCAATAGGCTTCCGGCCAGTGCTTGGTGTCCCACGTGGTGCCGTGCAGGAACAGCACATAGGGGTTCTTGCGCGGCAGTTCCACCAGGCGCTCGACGTTCAAGCCGTAATCGCCCAGGCCTTTGGGCAGGTCGTAGCCCAAGGCCAGAGCGAACAATTGACGTACCCGCTCTACCGCGTGTTGTCCACGGCCCACGGCCAGACGACGGGAATAGAAACGTGCGGCGATGGGCTCGCGCGCCGAGTCCTTGTCGAGCCCGGCGACCGGCGCTTTGACATAGCGCGTCAACCAGGCGCTTTTGAGCAGGCCCTGGGCATCAATCACCAGATCGTATCGGGTGGCGCGAACGCTTTGTTTGAAGCGCTTCCACTCGCCACTCTTGAGGGTTTGCCAGAGGTTCTTGCGCCAGCGACGGATCGCCACCGGGATCACCTTGCCCACGGCCGGGTGCCAGGTCGGGATCTCGGCGAAGCCTTCTTCCACCACCCAGTCGAACGTGATGCCGGGGATCGCCCGCGCCGCGTCGGTCAACGCGGGCAACGCGTGAATCACGTCGCCCAGCGAAGATGTCTTGATCAACAGAACGCGCAAGCTATTTGACCTCGACCACAGTGCCCTGCAACCGCTGCAAGGCTTCGTTCACCGCTTGCGGCATGAGCTGGCGCAGGCAGTTGTAATGACCGAAGCGGCAGGTGCGATCGAAGCACGGGCTGCATTCGAGGCCCAGGCGCACAATCTCGACGTGCTCGGCCAAGGGTGGCGTGAAGCCCGGCGATGTCGAACCGTAGACGGCCACCAGCGGGCGGTTGAGCGCAGCGGCGACGTGCATCAGGCCGGAGTCGTTGGACACCACCGAATCGGCGCAGGACATCAGGTCGATGGCTTCGGCCAGGGAGGTGCCGCCGCTGAGGTTGACCGACTCTTCGCGCAGGCCGGGAATCAGCCGTGCGCGGATGTCTTCGCCGACCGCGTGATCGTTTTTCGAACCGAACAGCCAGACTTGCCAGCCTTCGCGGATCTTCGCTTCGGCGACCTTGGCGTAATGCTCGGACGGCCAGCGCTTGGATTCGCCGAACTCTGCACCTGGGCACAGGGCCAACACCGGGCGGTCGAGGGTCAGGCCGAACTTGGCCAGCGCCGCCTCGCGGGTGACCGGGTCGATCTGCAAGCTTGGCCGTGGATACGGTGTCGGCAGTTCGGCACCGCGCTCAAATGCCAGCGCCATGAAGCGCTCGATCATCAGCGGATAACGTTCTTTATCCAGCGTGCGTACGTCATTAAGCAGGCCGTAGCGGAACTCGCCGCGCCAGCCGGTGCGTTTCGGGATGCCGGCGAAGAACGGCACCAGCGCCGACTTCAAGGAGTTTGGCAGCAGGATCGCCTGATCGTACTGGCCGGCCAGGGATTTGCCGATGCGCCGACGCGTCGCCAGCTCCAAGGCGCCATGGCCGAGCGGAAAGCTCAAGGCCTGACGGACTTCGGGCATGCGCTCCAGGATCGGCCGGCTCCATTCGGGGGCCAGGACGTCGATTTCGCATTGCGGGTGGCGTTGCTTGAGACACTGAAACAGTGTCTGCGCCATCACCATGTCACCGACCCAACTGGGCCCAACGATCAGAATTTTCATGTGGTTTCCATAAACGAACCGGGGAGGCATACGCCTCCCCGCCTCGAGAATCACTGCGGGAGCCTGTCGGCTTGCGATGGGTCATCACCTTCAACATTGCTGTCGACTGTCACTCCGCTATCGCGAGCAGGCTCGCTCCCACATTGGGATTTGGTGTGCATCGTTCTGCGATACAAAGCAGATCTACTGTGGGAGCGAGCCTGCTCGCGAAGGGGCCGTCACATCCAGCATCGATGGCGACTGACACCCCGCCTTCGCGAGCAGGCTCGCTCCCACATTTGAATCTTGTTGCTTCAACTCGCGCGTTTCAGCTTAACCCTAGTTCACGCCAGATCCGCAATACCTGCCGACGCTCATCGACAAACTGGTCACCCGGTATCACCCCGGGGTCCTTCTGCAAGGCCTGCCGGTGGGCGGCGGAACGGTAGGCCTTGTAGGCCTCGCGTAGCAGGCTGGCGTCTTCGGCAGGCATCAGCCCTTCGTGTTCCAGCTCTTCCAGAATGCGGATGTTATCCGTCCAGCGCAGCAATGGCGGGTGTGTTTCGGACCACGCCAGGGCCGCGTATTGCACCATAAATTCAATATCGACGATACCTCCGGCGTCCTGCTTGAGATCGAATGGCGCCGTGGCCTCGAAGGCATTTGCCGCCGTGCCGGCTGCGGTGCTCTTGCTACCGAGGTTATCGCGCATCTTGGCGCGCATCTCGCTCACCTCCTGACGCAAGGTCGCCAGGTCCCGGTGTTTGCCCAATATCGTCGCGCGCACCTTCTCGAATGCCTGGCCGACATCCTGGCTGCCCACCAGCACCCGGGCCCGCACCAGTGCCTGATGTTCCCAGGTCCAGGCTTCGTTTTCCTGGTAGCGGGCAAACGCCCCGACCGAACTCACCAGCAACCCCGAGGCGCCGGAAGGTCGCAGGCGCATATCGACTTCATACAGCTGGCCGGAGTTGGTCTGGGTGGTAATCAAATGAATGATCCGCTGCCCCAACCGGGTGAAAAACTGCGCGCCGTCGATAGGTTTCGCTCCGTCGGTTTCCGCCTGCGGATCACCGTCATGGATGAACACCAGGTCAAGGTCCGAACCATGCCCCAATTCCAGTCCGCCGACTTTCCCATAACCGACAATAATGAAGCCCGGATCGCACAACGTGCCGTCGGTGCGCAGTGGCGTGCCATATTTGGCCACGGTCTGGCGCCAGGCCAGGGCTAGTACTTGTGCGAGGATCGCTTCAGCCAGCCAGGTCAGGTAATCGCTGACTTTCATCAACGGCAGGCTGCCGGCGATTTCCGAAGCGGCGACCCGCAAGCGGTGCGCCAGTTTGAAATGGCGCAGGGCTTCCATTTGCTGTTCGAGGTCGTCTTCGGGAATCCGCGTCAGGCGCTCGCGCAACTCGGCGGCCAGTTCCGGCGCCAGGGGGGGCTTGAACAATCGACCTTCATTGAGCAATTCGTCGAGCAGCAGCGGGAAGCGGGTGATCTGCTCGGCGATCCATGGGCTTGCCGCGCACAAGGTCAGCAAACGTCGCAGGGCGCCGGGGTTCTCGGTCAGCAGCACCAGATACGCCGAGCGACGGGCCACCGCTTCAACCAGCGGCAGCACGCGCTCAAGTACCAGATCCGGATTGGCATGCTCGACCGCCTGAGCCAGCAAACGCGGAATAAATGCATCGAGGCGTTCGCGCCCCAGACGCTGCATCGCGCGCAACTGCGGGCTGCTGCGCAAACCGGCCAACGCTTTCAGTGCCTTGGTGGCATCGGCAAAACCGCCCTCTTCCAACTGACGGCAGGCGGCTTCTTCATCCTGGGCCTCTTCCCACAGCGGCAGCCATTCACCGCCGACCACCACTTCGCTTTCGGTGCCTTCCTCTTCATCGGGATCGGCGATCACTTGTCCAAAGTGCCAGGCCACGCGGCCTCGCCAATACATAAGCTGCGCATGGAAAGCCTCCCAGTCAGCGAAGCCCAACATAAAGGCAATGCGCGCCTGATCCTGCGCACCGTCCGGCAGCATCTGGGTCTGGCGGTCGGCAATCGCCTGGATCGCGTGCTCGGTGTACCGCAGGAATTCATAGCCTTCGCGCAGCTCGCTGATCACCGCCGGCGGCAGGTAACCCTGACCTTCCAGGGTGCTCAGTACTTTTAATAGAGGGCGTTGCTGCAGGCTCAGGTCGCGACCGCCGTGGATCAGCTGGAACGCCTGGGCGATAAACTCCACTTCGCGGATGCCGCCCGAGCCAAGCTTGATGTTGTCGGCCATGCCTTTGCGCCGCACTTCCTGCTGGATCAGCTGCTTCATGGTGCGCAGCGCTTCGATCGCCGAGAAGTCGAGGTAACGCCGGTAAACGAACGGGCGCAGCATCTCTTGCAGTTGCGCGCCGGCCACTTGATCGCCAGCCACCACCCGCGACTTGATCATCGCGTAGCGTTCCCAGTCGCGGCCCTGGTCCTGGTAATACTGCTCCAGCGCGTTGAAGCTCAACACCAGGGCACCGGCCGAGCCGTAAGGCCGCAGACGCATGTCGACCCGGAATACAAAACCGTCGACGGTCATCGGGTCCAGCGCCTTGATCAGGCGCTGGCCGAGACGAATGAAGAATTCCTGGTTATCCAGCGAGCGTTTCACGCCGACGGTTTCGCCGCCCTCGGGGTAGGCGAAGATCAGGTCGATGTCCGATGACAGGTTGAGCTCCACTGCGCCGAGCTTGCCCATACCGAGGATGACCATCTGCTGCGGCTCGCCGCTGCGCCGGCCGGTGGGCACGCCGAACTGCTGGCAATGCCGCGAGTACAACCACTGATAGGCCTGATCGATGCTCGCATCGGCCATGTCCGAGAGGTCGCGGCAGGTCTGGACCAGATCAGCCTGACGAGTCAGGTCGCGCCAGATGATCCGCACTTGCTGACGGGTGCGCTGACGGCGCAAGGCGCGACCGAGCTCGTCATCGGTTTCGGCCGCATTCACCGCTGCCGCTATCTGCCCGCACAACTCGCCCGGTGCGAAGCTGCGGTCCAGTTCGCCGGACTGCACCAGCGCCAGCAACATCAAGGGGTCACGCACACTCTGTTCGGTCACGAAATCGCTGGCGGCGGTGACGCGGGCGAATTGCGCCCAGCGCTCAGCTGTCCAGGCAGACAGGCCATGGTCATCTTCCAACTCGGCAACGGCGGTACGGAACGACTGCTCGGCGCGGGTGACAAACGGCAGGAGAATGCCGGGCAGTTCGGCAAGCGGTGGGAGGCTCATGGTCTATCCTTGATCGGCGTGTAGAGGGCGGCATGTAGTGATTTTTCAAAACGCACTACGTGATCGACTGTCGAACAAAGGTTAGAAATAGCTGAAATTTCTTTATTTTTGGCAGGCAGCATCAAGCTTTCACCTTTTTCGGTTGGCAAAAGACCAACCTTAACGATTATTCTCACAACGCAGCCGGAGGCCACAAGCCGCTCATCTGTAGTTTTACTACTCGTATATACATCCAGATAGCTGAAATGCCCGATGATTTGTAGTAAAACTACACGCCGCCGGAACCTACCACTCGGCAATCCAAGAATTTATATCGTCTGCCCACAAGGCCAGTCGCAAACTCAGGCAACCGATTCTGGAAGCCTTTCCGCCCTGGAGCAAGCCATGCAAGACCTCGATCCCGTCGAAACCCAGGAATGGCTGGACGCCCTGGAATCGGTTCTCGACAAAGAAGGCGAAGACCGCGCTCACTATCTGATGACCCGTATGGGCGAACTCGCAACCCGCAGCGGTTCGCAGTTGCCTTACGCCATCACCACGCCATACCGCAACACCATTCCCGTTACCCACGAAGCACGCATGCCTGGCGACCTGTTCATGGAACGCCGCATTCGCTCGCTGGTACGCTGGAACGCGATGGCCATGGTGATGCGCACGAACCTGAAAGATTCGGACCTGGGCGGTCACATCTCCAGCTTCGCCTCCAGCGCCACCCTGTATGACATCGGCTTCAACTATTTCTTCCAGGCCCCGACCGATGAACACGGCGGCGACCTGATCTACTTCCAGGGCCACACCTCGCCAGGCGTTTACGCCCGTGCGTTCATGGAAGGCCGCATCACCGAAGACCAGATGAACAACTTCCGCCAGGAAGTCGATGGTCAAGGCCTGTCTTCCTACCCGCACCCTTGGCTGATGCCTGATTTCTGGCAGTTCCCGACCGTATCCATGGGTCTGGGCCCGATCCAGGCGATCTACCAGGCACGTTTCATGAAGTACCTGGAAGCCCGTGGTTTCATCCCTGAAGGCAAGCAGAAAGTCTGGTGCTTCCTGGGCGACGGCGAGTGCGACGAGCCAGAATCCCTGGGCGCGATCTCGCTGGCTGGCCGCGAGAAGCTCGACAACCTGATCTTCGTCATCAACTGCAACCTGCAGCGCCTCGACGGCCCGGTTCGCGGCAACGGCAAGATCATCCAGGAACTCGAAGGCGTGTTCCGCGGTGCTCAGTGGAACGTGACCAAGGTCATCTGGGGCCGTTTCTGGGACCCACTGCTGGCCAAAGACGTCGACGGTATCCTGCAACGTCGCATGGACGAAGTCATCGACGGCGAGTACCAGAACTACAAAGCCAAAGACGGCGCGTTCGTGCGTGAACACTTCTTCAACTCGCCAGAACTCAAGGCGATGGTTGCTGATCTGTCCGACGACGAGATCTGGAAACTCAACCGTGGCGGCCACGACCCGTACAAGGTCTACGCGGCGTACCACGAAGCGGTCAACCACAAAGAACAACCGACCGTCATCCTCGCCAAGACCATCAAGGGTTATGGCACCGGTGCTGGCGAAGCGAAAAACACCGCGCACAACACCAAGAAGGTTGATGTTGAAAGCCTGAAGCTGTTCCGCGATCGTTTCGACATTCCGGTTCGCGACGAAGAGCTGGAAAACCTGCCGTTCTTCAAGCCAGAGCCAAACAGCGCCGAAGCCCGCTACCTGAGCGAGCGCCGCACTGCACTGGGCGGTTTCGTGCCACAGCGCCGCGCGCAAAGCTTCAGCGTGCCGACGCCGTCACTCGATACCCTCAAGGCGATTCTTGATGGTTCGGGCGACCGTGAAATCTCCACCACCATGGCCTTCGTGCGGATCCTCGCGCAGCTGGTCAAGGACAAGGAAATCGGCCCGCGCATCGTCCCGATCATCCCGGACGAAGCCCGTACCTTCGGTATGGAAGGCATGTTCCGTCAGTTGGGCATCTACTCGTCCGTCGGCCAGCTCTACGAGCCAGTCGATAAAGACCAGGTGATGTTCTACAAGGAAGACAAGAAGGGCCAGATCCTCGAAGAAGGCATCAACGAAGCGGGCGCCATGAGCTCCTTCATTGCAGCCGGTACTTCGTACTCCAGCCACAACCAGCCAATGCTGCCGTTCTACATCTTCTATTCGATGTTCGGCTTCCAGCGCATCGGCGACCTGGCTTGGGCTGCAGGCGACAGCCGTACCCGTGGCTTCCTGATCGGCGGCACCGCCGGCCGGACCACGCTGAACGGCGAAGGCCTGCAACACGAAGACGGTCACAGCCACATCCTGGCTGCCACCATCCCGAACTGCCGCACCTTTGATCCAACCTACGGCTACGAGCTGGCGGTGATCATCCAGGACGGCATGAAGAAGATGACCGAAGAGCAGCAGGACGTTTTCTACTACATCACCGTGATGAACGAGTCCTATCAGCAGCCAGCCATGCCGGCCGGTGTCGAGGAAGGCATCATCAAGGGCATGTACCTGCTCGAAGAAGACACCCGCGAAGCGGCGCACCACGTTCAGCTGATGGGCTCCGGCACCATCCTGCGTGAAGTCCGTGAAGCGGCGAAGATTCTGCGTGAAGAGTTCAACGTTGCCGCCGACGTCTGGAGCGTTACCAGCTTCAACGAACTGCGTCGCGATGGCCTGGCCGTCGAGCGCACCAACCGTCTGCACCCGGGCCAGAAGCCTAAACTGAGCTATGTCGAAGAGTGCCTGAACGGCCGTAAAGGTCCGGTCATCGCGTCTACCGACTACATGAAGCTGTTCGCTGAGCAAATTCGTCAGTGGGTCCCGTCCAAGGAATTCAAAGTCCTGGGCACCGACGGTTTCGGCCGCAGTGACAGCCGCAAGAAGCTGCGTCACTTCTTCGAAGTCGACCGTCATTTCGTGGTGTTGGCAGCCCTGGAAGCCTTGGCTGACCGTGGTGACATCGAACCTAAAGTGGTGGCCGAGGCCATCGCCAAGTTCGGGATCAACCCGGAAAAACGCAACCCACTGGACTGCTGAGGAGACACTCTGTGAGCGAACTCATTCGCGTACCTGACATCGGCAGCGGTGAAGGTGAAGTAATTGAACTGTTTGTGAAGGTCGGCGACCGTATCGAAGCCGAACAGAGCATCCTGACGCTGGAATCGGACAAGGCGAGCATGGAAGTCCCTGCTCCCAAGGCCGGCATCGTCAAAAGTTTGAAAGTGAAGCTGGGCGATCGCCTGAAAGAAGGCGACGAACTGCTGGAGCTGGAAGTCGAAGGTGCCGCTGCTGCGGCCCCTGCGGCTGCCGCTGCGCCGGCTGCAAAAGCTGAAGAGAAACCGGCTGCTGCGCCTGCCGCCGCCGCTGCTCCAGCGCCAGCAGCCGCGCCTGCTGCCGCTTCGGTTCAGCAAGTGCACGTGCCGGATATCGGTTCGGCGGGCAAGGCCCAGATCATCGAGATCCAGGTCAAGGTCGGCGACACCGTCGAGGCTGATCAGTCGCTGATCACCCTGGAATCCGACAAGGCCAGCATGGAAATCCCATCGCCTGCCGCTGGCGTGGTCAAGGCCATCAGCGTCAAGCTCAACGACGAAGTCGGTACGGGTGACCTGATTCTGGATCTGGAAGTGGCGGGTGCTGCGGCCCCTGCTGCTGCCGCGCCAGCCCAGGCTGCTGCGCCTGCTGCCGCTGCTCCGGCGCCAGCCGCTGCAGCCCCGGCCGCACCGGTTGCCGATAGCGTCCAGGACATTCATGTCCCGGACATCGGTTCGTCGGGCAAGGCCAAGATCATCGAAGTACTGGTCAAGGCCGGCGACACCGTCACCGCCGACCAGTCGCTGATCACACTGGAATCCGACAAGGCGAGCATGGAAATTCCATCGCCTGCCGCTGGCGTGGTGGAAAGCGTTTCCATCAAGCTGGATGACGAAGTCGGTACTGGCGACCTGATTCTGAAGCTGAAAGTCAAAGGCGCTGCGCCGGCCGCTGCTCCGGCTCCAGCCGCTGCTGCACCGAGCGCTCCTGCTCCGGCCGCCGCAGCACCTGCTGCTCCGGCACCTGCCGCACCCGCGGCTGCACCGGCCAAGCCGGGCGCCAAGGTTCACGCTGGCCCGGCTGTACGCCAACTGGCCCGTGAATTCGGCGTCGAGCTGAACGCCGTCGGCGCCAGTGGCCCGCACGGTCGCATCCTCAAAGAAGACGTGCAGGTTTACGTCAAAGCGATGATGCAGAAGGCCAAGGAAGCGCCGGCCGCTGCTGCCGGCGCAACTGGCGGCGCGGGCATCCCGCCGATTCCGGTCGTGGACTTCAGCCGCTTCGGTGAAACCGAAGAAGTGCCGATGACTCGCCTGATGCAAATCGGCGCGTCGAGCCTGCATCGCAGCTGGCTGAACATTCCGCACGTGACTCAGTTCGATTCGGCTGATATCACCGACCTGGAAGCGTTCCGCATCGCTCAGAAAGCCGTCGCAGAGAAGGCCGGCGTCAAGCTGACCATCCTGCCGCTGCTGCTCAAGTCGTGCGCGCACCTGCTCAAGGAGCTGCCGGACTTCAACAGTTCGCTGGCGCCAAGCGGCAAGGCGATCATCCGCAAGAAGTATGTGAACATCGGCTTCGCCGTCGACACCCCTGAAGGCCTGCTGGTACCGGTCATCAAGAACGTCGACCAGAAGAGCCTGTTGCAACTGGCAGCCGAAGCCGCTGCGCTGGCCGCCAAAGCCCGCGACAAAAAGCTCACCGCTGACGACATGCAAGGCGCCTGCTTCACCATTTCCAGCCTCGGCCACATTGGCGGCACCGGCTTCACGCCGATCGTCAACGCGCCGGAAGTGGCGATCCTCGGTGTTTCCAAGGCAACCATCCAGCCAGTCTGGGACGGCAAAGCCTTCCAGCCGAAACTGATGCTGCCACTGTCGCTGTCCTACGATCACCGTGTGATCAACGGCGCTGCTGCTGCACGCTTCACCCAGCGTCTGAGCAGCCTGCTGGCGGACATCCGTACCATCCTGCTGTAACACCGGCCGGCCCTCCTTCATCGGAGGGCCCGTCGCGTTCCATGTTTTCCGAGCGCCACGCTCGTACCTCAACCCCGCCAATTTGGCGGGGCTTTTTTTGCCTTGAACAAAGTAATTTCCTACAGCCGTGGCTTACACCGCCCACAACTCATGGCGGCTTTCGCTCGATATTTTTTGCCGTTTAATAACTAGGCTTAGTTCGACAGCATTTTCTTTTAAATACTGAAAACCTCATTTGCTTAGTTAACGTTATTTCGAACGGATTCGAACATGTTTAAACCAACTGTCGGCCCTATTATTGGCCACACTACAACTAACCACGTACGTATTTTTTTGCGCGGAGAACGTCAAGACAACTCGCTGGTATTTGCCGGCATTCGTTATCGGCGCGCGGGGGAAGAGCGTTGGTCGCAAGGTGTCTTTGCCAAACTGTCGATCTTGCGCGATATGTCCGATGTGATTGCACTCAACAACCTCGCCACCGATACCGACTATGAATACCAGTCCGGATGGTTCAGCCCCATGAGCCCGGTGCACACCGTGGAGACCGTTCAGGAACTGCCGCTGCAATGGCCACGGGAGATTTATCGATTTCGCACCCTGTCCAGCAAGGCCAACACACCGAGGGCGTACATCGTCGGCTCATGCCGCTACCTGCGCATGACCGCAGGCATCCCTTCGGCACCTCATCTGGGCGACCGTATTTTTGCCTCGATCACCGAACTTGCGCAGCAGGCCGAGCCGCCCATCAGCGCGATGTTAATGACGGGTGATCAAATTTACGTCGATGATCTGAACGTTATTGCTCCCGACCGGGAATACAAGGAAATACTCAGCAAATATCGCGCGGCGTTTTCCCAACCGAACATCGCCCGATTAATGTCCAACACCTCGACTTATATGATCCTCGACGATCATGAAATAGAAGACAACTGGCCCGCCAACGAAAGCAAGGCCGATGCCTATTTATATAAGAACGCCATGGCAGCCTATGAGATATACCAAGCCAGCCACAGTCCGGCGCATGACTTATTACCCAACGGTCAAGTAAGCCGAAAGTTGGAACAGTATTGGTATCAGTTCGCCGAAGGCGATATTGAATGGTTTGTCACCGACAGCCGAACCCGTCGTAACTTGTCGCCCAATGATCGACGCATCCTCGACGATGAGCAGGAACAGGCGCTGTGCAAATGGCTGATCCACAGCCCGGCCCGGGTCAAGTTCGTGGTCACCAGCGTGATGTTCTACCCCGACCGCAAACTCAACGGCGATGACGCCTGGAAAGCCTTCCCGGAACAACGCCTGCGGTTGCTGGAGACGATTCGCACGCATCGCATCAAGAACGTCATCTTCGTTTCCGGCGATGTCCACGGCTCACTGACCAGCCGCCTGACCCACAGCGAGGATCCGGACTTCGACGTGCACACCATCGTCTCGTCCCCGCTGTGCAACAGCAAATTGCTGCCCTATGCCTCCGAGTCCACCTTCATTCTGAACCAGGCGCTGGCACGTACCGCAGCGGGAGATTATCGACATGAACTGACCAGCAAGGTGGTCAGCGAAGACAACTTTGCTCATCTGGTGGTGGATCGGGAGCAGATTCAGGTCAGTTACCACGACCGGAACGGCCGGCGCCTGCAATCGATCAACATCCCGCTGCACTAAGGAAAATGAAGGCCAAATGCATTAGTTTTCGGCCCTGGCTGGAGAAATCCTCGCCCCTGCCGACATATTCTTATAGCACTTGGCCTTCATGTCTCTTGTCAGTCAGTGTCGCAATGATGCAACCTTGCCGCAGGCAACAGTAAAGAGGGCGAGAGCCCGGCGCGATCAGCACATTCGAAGCGAGTTTCCCTCAATGAAAAGCCAACCTGATGCCGCCAGCCGTATGGTGGCCGAGGTAGTGACGCAATTGCCTGTGCCCTCGCGGCTCGGCATGCTGCGTTTCGAACGGCTGAATGAAGCTAGCTGGGCACTCCTGTTTCTCGATCCCAATTGCGAACGACAATTTGGTCTGCCGGCCGTGGAGCTTTGTGCCTTGGTCGACTCGCCTTATGCCAGCCTGATGGAGCCTGAAGCGCGCTATCAACTGCACGACGCGATTCAGCAGCAACTCAGAGAGAGCCCGCATTACCTGATCCGCTACAACCTGCACACCGCCAAAGGCTCCTTGAGCCTGCTCGAACTGGGCGAAGCCTACCGACAACACAATCGACACCTGCTGCGCGGTTACCTGATGGTCGTGGACGGCTTGTTCGAAGGGGAACCGCTGCTGCCGTCGCTGGACCTGGAAACCCAGAACTCGCGCCTGCAAATCGCCCTGGAACTCAATCAACGCGCCCAGTTGGAACAACTGCAGCATCTGGATCGGGTCCGCGCCCAGCAAGACTTGATCCTGCTGCTGACCCGCCAGCGCTACAGCACCAACAATTCCCTGCAAGAAGCCGCCGAACTGATTACCCGCAGCGCTTGCGACATCTATGAAATCGACTGCGCCAGCCTGTGGAACCTCGAAGGCTCGCTGCTGGTGCCGATCTCGGCCTATCACCGCACCTCCGGGGAATATCAGCTGCCGGAACCGATCGACGTCAGCGGCTTCCCGGATTACCTCGACGCCTTGCACGGCAGCCGCGCCATCGATGCGCACAACGCCATTCGCGATCCGCGTACCCGGGAAATGGCCGAACACCTGCGCCCGCGCGATGTGAACGCCATGCTCGACGCCAGCATTCGCGTCGACGGCCAAGTGGTCGGCGTGCTGTGCCTGGAACAGACTGGCGCGACCCGTGCCTGGCAGTCGGATGAAATCGCCTTCGCCGGCGAGCTGGCCGATCAGTTCGCCCAAGTCATCAACAACCACAACCGCCGCACCGCCACGAGTGCCTTGCACTTGTTCCAGCGGGCGGTCGAGCAAAGCGCCAACGCCTTTTTGCTGGTCAATTGCGATGGCGTGGTGGAATACGTCAACCCGAGCTTCACGGCGATCACCCAGTACAGCACCGAAGAAGTCCACGGCCAGCGGCTGTCGGAACTGCCGGCCCTGGAAAACCTCAGCGAGCTGCTGTTCGACGCGCCCTCGGCGCTGGCCAAGAGCAACAGCTGGCAGGGCGAGTTCAAAAGCCGCCGTAAAAACCTCGAACCCTACTGGGGCCAGTTGTCGATTTCCAAGGTCTATGGCGACAACCGCGAGCTGACGCATTACATCGGCATCTACGAAGACATCACCCAGACCAAGCTCGCCCAGCAGCGCATCGAGCGCCTGGCCTACACCGACAACCTGACCAACCTTGGCAACCGCCCGGCGTTCATCCGCAACCTCGACGAACGCTTCGCCCGGGACAGCGATACGCCGATCAGCCTGCTGCTGGTGGACATCGACAACTTCAAGCGCATCAACGACAGCCTCGGCCACCAGACCGGCGACAAACTGCTGATCAGCCTGGCCCGGCGCCTGCGCAACAGCCTGAGCCCGAGCGGCAGCCTGGCGCGATTCGCCAGTAACGAATTCGCCGTGCTGCTGGACAACACAGACCTCGCAATGGGCCAGCACGTCGCCAACCAATTGCTGGCGACCCTCGACAAGCCGATGTTCGTCGACAACCAGTTGATCAGCGTCACCGGCTCCGTGGGCCTGGCCTGCGCGCCGCTGCACGGTCGCGATCCACAGACATTGATGCGCAACGCCGGCCTGGCGCTGCACAAGGCCAAGGCTAACGGCAAACACCAGGTCCAGGTGTTCACCGAAGCACTGAACGCCGAGGCCAGCTACAAGCTGTTCGTGGAAAACAACCTGCGCCGCGCCCTGACCCAGAATGAGCTGGACGTGTTCTATCAGCCCAAACTGTGCCTGCGCAGTGGTCGCCTGCTGGGCATGGAAGCGCTGCTGCGCTGGAACCATCCAGAAAAAGGCATGATCCGCCCGGACCAGTTCATCAGCGTTGCCGAAGAAACCGGCCTGATCATCCCGATCGGCAAATGGATCGCCCGCCAGGCCTGCCGCATGAGCAAAGACCTGACCGCCGCCGGCCTGGGCAATCTTCAAGTGGCGATCAACTTGTCGCCCAAGCAGTTCTCCGACCCGGACCTGGTGGCGTCCATCGCCAACATCCTCAAGGAAGAAGCGCTGCCGGGGAACCTGCTGGAGCTGGAACTGACCGAAGGCCTGCTGCTGGAAGCCACCGAAGACACCCACTTGCAGCTCGATCAACTCAAGCGCCTGGGCCTGACCCTGGCCATGGACGATTTCGGCACCGGTTACTCGTCGCTCAGCTACCTGAAAAAATTCCCGATCGACATCATTAAGATCGACCGAAGCTTCATCCACGAAATCCCTGACAACCAGGACGACATGGAAATCACCTCCGCGGTGATCGCCATGGCCCACAACCTGAAACTCAAGGTCGTGGCGGAAGGGATCGAGACGGCCGAGCAGCTTGCGTTCTTGCGTCGCCACCGCTGCGATGTCGGCCAGGGCTACCTGTTCGACCGCCCCATCCCCGGCGCCGAGCTGATCGAAAAGCTCAAGCGCTACCCACGCGGGCCGCTCGTCTGACAGCACACCGCAAAATCCCTGTGGAACACCGTAATCCCCGGTGGGAGCGAGCCTGCTCGCGATAGCGGTGTGTCAGTCGTCATCAATGTTTAATGTCCCGCCGCTATCGCAAGCAGGCACGCTCGCACAGGGGTAGTGCGTAACCGGCCGGCATTGGGCAAACTGCGTGTCTGACAATTTAAATTCAACCTGACTGAGGGGACTGATGATGGTCTTGCGCTCGGAAATCCTGGTGAACAAAAACGTGCTCCCTACCAAAGAACAAGCTCTGCCCGGCCGTGAAACCCCGATGACCGTGCCGGAAAAACACTTCGTCCACGACGCCCCACTGCTGGGCCCGTTCGCGATGGACGTGGATTTCGCGATCTTCGGCCTGGGCTGCTTCTGGGGCGCGGAACGCAAGTTCTGGCAACGTGAAGGCGTGGTCAGCACGGCGGTGGGTTATGCCGGCGGTTTTACCCCGAACCCGACCTATGAAGAAGTTTGTTCGGGCCTGACCGGCCACAGCGAAGTGGTGCTGGTGGTCTACGAACCGGCCAAAGTCAGCTACGAAGAACTGCTGAAAATGTTCTGGGAATTGCACAACCCGACGCAAGGCATGCGTCAGGGCAACGACATCGGCACTCAGTACCGCTCGGTGATCTATGCGACCAACCCGACGCAACTGGCCGCCGCCAAGCACAGCAAGGACGTGTTCCAGGCTGAGTTGACCAAGGCCGGGAAAGGCGAAATCACCACTGAAATCGATGAAGCGCCGACGTTCTACTTCGCCGAGGCGTATCACCAGCAGTACCTGGCGAAGAACCCTGAAGGGTATTGCGGGATTGGTGGTACGGGCGTTACCTGCCCGATCTAACTCTCGGGCCCTGAAAAGCTTCGCGGGCAAGCCTCGCTCCTACAGGGATTTATGTCGATCACAAAATTGTGCTGATATCGATCCCTGTAGGAGCGAGGCTTGCCCGCGAAGGCGTCCGATCAGACGCCATCAATCCATCTGATCAGCCATCAACTCTCAGCAATCAACCAATCCATCTGCCACCCGCCCTGGGTCTGCCCAAGCTTCTTGGACAACCACGGCAGCAACTCACGCAATTCCTCTTCCAGGCCCCACGGCGGATTCGCAATTGCCAATCCAGAGCCATTCAAACTGTTCGGCGTATCCAGCGGATGCACCAGCAACTCCACACGCAACAACTTTGGTGCGCCCGTGCCCGCCAGATCCTGATAAAAACGTCGCAACATGCGCTGATCCTTCACCGGGTACCAGATCGCTGCCACCGTCTGCCGCATCCGGCCAATCGCCTCTTTCAGCGACGCCGCGCAACGCTGCATCTCATCGAGCTGCTCGAACGGCGGATCAATCAACATCACCGCCCGCTTCTCCTGCACCGGCAACATCGCACGCGGCACATGCCAGCCTTCGCCCAGATGTACCTTCACCCGACGATCACCGGCCATGTTGTCCTTGAGCAGCAAACCGTCTTCGGGGTGCTTCTCGTTGAGCATCACCCGATCCTGCGGCCGCGTCAGACGCCGCGCCAGCTCCGGCGACCCCGGGTAATAGCGCAACTGGCCATCCGGGTTCATGTCGTGCAGCACTTTCATGTAGTCGGCGGTCAGCGCTGGCAGATCCGGCTGATCCCACAGACGCGCAATACCTTCCAGGTACTCACCGGTACGGCTCGCCTGATCACCCTGCAGGTCATACAGACCAATGCCGGCGTGAGTGTCGAGATAGGCAAACGGCTGCTCCTTGCGCGACATCAGGGCGATGATGCGGGTCAGAGTCAGGTGTTTGAACACATCGGCGTGATTGCCGGCATGGAAGGCGTGACGATAATTCATGATTGCTCCTGCGAAGGCCGGGAAGTTTACCTTGTACCGAGGCGAACGTCAGGGGTTCGCGGCTGAGCGGGCGTTTGGTCCTGCAATCGCAATCATCCCTGCGCGTCGAAGCCCCAAAGGTTGCGATGTTCTGATCTTGCTCATGTGGCGGGCAACATCAAGTCACACTTTGCCAAAGACCTGCCATCGTGGAGCTTACACATGAGTGCGAAGATCGGACCGACCTAGCGCCCGTAAAAATGGAGATTTACATGGGACGGAAAATGATTGGTATCGGTGCGCCTACCTCAACCGGCGGCTCGGTACTGGAAGGGAATGTCGGTATCAACATCGATAGCGCTGTAAGTACCTCTTCCATTGGACACTTGGCAAGTTGCCCAGCCTGCAGCAAAGGAAAAGGCCCCATCATCGCGGTCGGGCCCAGAACCATCACGTTACCGGCCGGATTGGTTGCCCTGGAAGGTGACTACGTTGCCTGCGGCTGCCCTCCACAATCCAACAAGGTGATGTCCGCTCAGTCATCTGTATATGGTGGAGCAGAGCACAACAAAGCAGATTTTTCAGGTATCACTGCCGTGCTCAATCGTCCCAAGTCCATCACCGATATTTCTTTGTCCTATGGCGATGAGCAGATTCCTGTTAAGTCAGTTTCCCGGTTTTACACCGACTTGAATATTCATGTGACAACCTCGGGTTATTTGCCCGGCGAGACGGTTACCGTCAACATTAGCGGCCCCACCGAAAAAGCGCTGACAGGGATAGTCGGGGTCAAGGGCGTAGCCATCATCCCAAATGCATTCGCAAGCGAAATCATTGACATGGAAGGGGAAGCATAATGGCTCAAGTGGTTATCAACGCCGGCGGAGTGTCTTCCAGCATCTCAGTTAAAAGGCCTCGTTTCAGCACGCTATGGAACGCATATGCAGAAGTAGGTAATAAAGGCTCAGTCGAGGTTTACGGACTTGTCGGAGGCGGAGTCGAAGCGGCAAGAGCGGAAAAACCTGATGCTTATGCGAATGCCTGCGCACTGAGGATAAGCAGAGCTTTTAATTACGGCGGATATAAAATCCCCAAAGGCACGATCATACAAAACCAGCCCATCTATCGACTGAGTGGAGCGGACCAGCTTCCCTACATAATGAAGGTGGTCGATTTCCTCGCTTTTCTTAGGCATAACTGGGGCGAGCCCGACCACACGCTGACGCAAACCAATTCAAATTTTATAAATGGAAAAAAGGGCGTCATTGTCATGGAAATCAACGGATGGAGCGACGCGTCAGGCCACGCAACCCTTTGGAACGGGAGCGTTACCGGTGACGACAGTGACTACCACAGGCAAGACAGCCATACCTATGACAATCCAAGGGTAAAGCTGGAAAAAATAAACTTCTGGGAGTTGAAAGGATGACAAGCTCGCGGCTAGTTGTGCTGGCACTGCTACTCGTTTCAGGGCAAGCCTTATCTGCAGAAATCAATATCGATAAGGCGCGAGAAACGCTTAAAGATTATGGATTGGCCAACTGTATTTCCAGCCAGTTCAAGAACGAGTCAGACATCAAATCTGACATTGGACTTGCGATTGGCGCCTACTCGTCGATGGGCAAAGGTCAGCATCTAATCATTCAAAACGAGGACACCCTCGAGGTCACACACGACCCTTACGCAGAAACCGAGAAGTACATGCGTAATGCCTATGCAAAGACCTCGTCCCTCAGCAAGCATTCTGATAAAAAAATGGTTTTTTATGGTTGCCTAGATGTTTACAACTCCAAGGAGTTCGATGCATTCATTCAGTCTCAGGATCAATACCTGCCAAAGTAGATCATCAAAATGAGTAAGGACGATCCTTCCTGCAATCAAACAGGAAGGATCACTCTTTATTCAGATGCTACGGCAGAGCCCGCAACCGCCGCCCAATCACATCCAGGACATCACACCCATCCCGCAACGGAATGGCACACAGCAGCGCAAAATCACTGAGAATGAACGACTCACACTCAACCGAACCGCGCATCGACATGTTCTCCAGCACCTGCGTGACGGCGCGAATTCGGTAGTTGGCGGCGTCGTATAGAACATCGAGCGGCGCGTGGGTATCAACGAATAGCGTGGGCATGTCGGTGCAGTTGCTGGTGAGGGCCATGAAGCGGTTTTTGGGGTGGGGGATTGGTTTTTCGTAGGGTGGATCTGGCGTTAGCGTTGTCATTTGTAAATTCCATGAGTATGAAAATTAGCTGCCAAACGCACCCTCCTACAGGTTTGGGTGGCAGCCATGCGCAGGAGTAGGAGTACCGAGCACTCATGAACCTCGGTCACGCCGAAGCGTGTCCCGCACACAGCCGCCGCGAACGATCATATGGACACGAGTTAAGTGCCGCAATCAGACGACAGAGCTGTTGCATCATGAGAGAGGGCTCCTACACCCTGCCACCACTTGCGCGGTGACAGCCAAAGACTATCCCTGCAACCCATCGCCCACCAGTTCATGGAAGCCGTCACAACTTGAAGGAAACTTCCGATGAGCTTGCCCGGAAAATTCGTAAGAATTACGAGATCTTTAAACAAGACGTAAACATTCCGTAGTGCTGGCAATCGGTATTGAGAATGCCGACGCGTGGGATTCGAGACTGATAGGCGCTACCTTCTCCATCACCAGCTGGACTGATCTTCAAGACTTGCTTTATAAAGATCATCTTTCCACTCCAAGCTTGCCAACGCGTATATATCCTCAAAAAAACCGCGAGAATCTACTATCTCCGTCTCATCCCACGCGATAGTAATGCATTCATCGTAGTCGCTTTCAAACTGTGTAGAAAAATCAAACTCCCTATCGGCCAACGCCCCCTCAAGAACTTTAAATAGAGCAAACCGGTGTCTGTAACTTAGGTAGCCCAAACCACGCAGCACGAACGTTCTAATTAATTCACATCGTTCCCGACGAAGATTAGGATTATATTTCCCAAGGACCTCTCCTAATCCCTCCTCCCGATCATAAATCTCAAGCCCCCCTAAAACATAAGAAAGTCGAGGTTCCCAAGGTAGGCTTACATTTTCAAATGGAGATTTCAAAATCTGTTACTCGCTTTTATCTCGGAAAAGCCGTAAATACGCGCCTAGTATTATTTTTATCAAACCTCGTTTCCACCTCATTCATAACCTAAGCATAAAGGGGACGAATTTATTTATTACTCTTGAGAATCCCGACGCGTGGGAGCCCAGACTGACAGGCACCACCTTATCCATCACCAACTGTCCCGATCTTCAAGACTCGCCAAAAGAAGATCTTCCTTCCATGCCTCCTGAGCCAACATATAGACATCTTGAAGAAATCCACGGGGATCCTCCAATGCATACCACTCACCACGCGGCCAACTACCTGCATCTTCTTCATCTATATCAAACAAACTCTGAAAATCATAAGACGCATCGCTTAACTTTTCCGCTAGAAAACCCATGAGCACGAACTTATGTCTATAGGACAGATAACCTAGATTCAAGCTGTATCTTTTGATCAGCTCCGCTCTGTCAAAGCGATCATTAGGATCAAACACTTCCAGTTCCGCGCCCCGAGTTTCCTCACGATCATAAACATCAAAGACGCCAATAAACCACATCAAATCGGGTTGAAACTCTTCATTTAAAAATGGATCTCGCAACATCATTTTCTCTCCGAAGGAAAACCAGTAAAAGGCCGTAGCACATTATCCTTATCGAACTTAACTTCAAACCAATTCAGATCTTCATTTAGTGTTGGGTTACGAGCGTCTTTCTTGTTCGGTTTATAACCACGCCCGGCCCCAGGAAGCTCCATCCTTACGATCGGATTCTTATGTTGGTCCTTCCCTGTATGCGGGCTCAAACCTAACGCTTCCCTTGTCATAGCTTTATTCAATGCCCCCAAATGCATACGCCAGTTTCTGAATTGAGAGCTCGAGTTCCCTCTAGCGCCTTTCGGAACTTCACCGGTATGAGGGTCGGCCCCATTATCTGCTCGTTGTTTGAGCGCTTGGTCCGGTATTTCTGAACTGTGTTTTTTAACCGTGTGCATGTCATATTTTTTTTCCATTTCCTCAACACGCCGCTTCGCATTCGCCTCCGCAAGGTCATCAATCCGCGCCCTCCGCTGATCACCTGTCAGCTTCGGCAGCGCCGGCTCACCCTCATCAACCCTAACGCCAGCCGTATCATCCGGCGCCCCACACCCAGGCTTATTCGGCGGCGGGCAATTCCCGCTCAACCCCAACGGATCAACCCACCCCGTCGGATTCGGCGTGTACTGATACTGGTTCAGCCCACCCGCCAACTTGACCGGGTCCGGCGTCAGGTACCGTCCAACCTCCGGATCATAGTACCGATGCCGGTTGTAGTGCAGACCGCTCTCCGCATCAAAGTACTGCCCCTGAAACCGCAACGGCTGTTCAAGTTGCTCGCCCCCGCCGAACGTCTGGCGAGTGACTTTGCCGTAGGCGTTGTACTTCGCTGACCAGACGATCTCGCCACCAAAATCGGTCAGTTCCTGCGGTGTGCCGAGGTGGTCGAGTTGGTAGTAGAACGGGCAGGCTTTGCGTGGGCCTTTGCCGTCGAGCATCGCCAGCGGGCGGAAGCTGCCGGGTTCGTAGACGTAGCTGCGGTAGTGTTCGCGGCTGCTTTCGGCGATGAGGTTGTCGCCTTGCCAGAAGAGCTCGGTGGTTTTGCCGTCGACGGTTTTGGCGATGCGGCGGCCGAAGGCGTCGTAGCGGTAACTGGCGGTGCGACCGTCCGGGGTGGTGACGCCGAGCAATCGGTGCTGGCAGTCGTAGCGGTATTCGGTGACGAGTTTTTGCGCTGTGCCGCGACGTTCACGAACCAGGTTGCCGAAGGCGTCGTAGTCGTAATGGCGGTCGCCCTGCATCAGCAGGCGATTGCCTTTAACGGTCGCCAAGCCAGGCCGATCCTGCATCAGCAGGTTGCCGGCCGGGTCGTGGGCGAAGCTTTCCGCCGGGTCGTCGCGGGTGTGGCGCACGCGGGTCAGGCGGTTGAGCGGGTCGTATTGGTAGTTGCGCTGGCCGTGACGGGTGTCGGCGATACTGTCGAGATTGCCGTTGGCGCTGTAGGCATAGTCGCGGCGATAGAGCGGTTGTTGCTGTTGGCTGACAGCGTGGGCCTTCAAGCGGCCTTGATCGTCGTAGGCATATTCGCTGAGCAGTTGGCCTTGCTGACGTTGCTGCTCGCGACCAAACGCAAATTGGTGGCTGGAAAGCCTTGCGCCGTTGAGATCGATGGCGGTCAGTGCGCCGCCCTTGGCGTGGTGATAATCGAGTTTGCTGCCGTCCGGCAGACGCAGGCGGTTGAGTTGGCCGCAGGCGTCGTAGCCATAACGCAGCGTGCCCCAACCCTGATGCTCGGTGATCAGCCGATCCTGTTGGTCGTACTCGAATTCCAGCGGATGGTCGTGGCCATCGTCGACGCCAATCAGTCGGCCGAGGCTGTCGTAGCGGTATTCGACCTTGACGCCGTCGGGCAGCGTTTTGACCAGCAAGCGCCCTGCCGAGTCTCGTTCATAGGCGGTGGCGAGCTGCGAACCATCGTCGCCAAACTCGGTTTTCTCCAGCAGATGGCCGTTGAGGTCGTAGGCATACGCCGTGCGTCGGCCGTCGAAGCCGGTTTCCTGTCGGATCAATCCGCCGGGGGTGTAGGCCAACTGATATTTTTCGCCGGATTCGTTTTCGATTTCCGTGAGCAACAGCTGCGCGTTGTCGTAGCGATACTTCAGCTGGGTACCGTCGGCATTGAGCCGGCGGCTGACCAGGTGAAGGTCGTCGAGGTATTCGTAGCGGGTAACGCGGCCGAGTTCGTCGCGTTCGGCGGTGATTTTTCCGTAGGCGTTGTAGCTGTAAGCGCGACTGACACCGGTAGGAAGAATCGTCTGGATCAGTCGGCCAATGGCGTCCCATTGCGACTTCGTGACCGCGCCGTTTTCGTCCTGACGGGTAATCTGCCGCCCGAGCGCATCGTAGGAAAACCGCCGTACGCCACCGTCCGGCAGCGTCTCTTCGACCAGTTGCCCCAAGCCATTCCAGACGAACACATGCCGGCTGGTGTCCGGGTAGCGGATCGACAGCAACTGACCTTTTTCGTCGTAGTGATAGTGGGTGACATGGCCATCGGGATCGGTCGCTTCGGTGACATCCCCCTGCGCATTGCGCTGATACTTCCACACCGCTTTGCCGCGATAGCGTGCGTGCAGGAAACCGTTGCGATATTCGTAGGCCGTAGGCTCATCTTCTGGCGGAATCAGCGCCACCAAGCGTCCGACTTCGTCGTAGCGATATTCGGTGACCGCGCCGAGCGGGTCCTGCTCGGCAATCAGCCGCCCCTGGTCGTCGTAGGCCTTGAGGTGTTCACCGCCATCCAGTTCGACCTTGCGCACCAGCCGCGCCCGGTCGTCGTGGACGTAAACCTCTTCGCTGCCGTCGATGTTGTGAACGGTGACGCTGCCCTGGTCATCCCAGGTATATTGCGCGTCCATCTGCGCAAACGACGCCCAGTGGCGGATGCATCGGGCGGCCTTGCCGGACCTTTCCCACTCCCAGAAGAAACTCGCCCCACCGGCCAATTGCCGCTGGAGAATGACGTGCTGATCGTCGTAGTCGTATCGCTCGCTTTCGCCGGCGGCGTTGGTGGCCTCGATGAGTCGACCGCGTTCGTCGTAGCGGTAACCGACCAGGGTCTGCTCGGTCTGCCAGGCTTCGTCCAGGGTTTGGGCCGGGGCGAAAACCTGATAATCGACGGCAACCAAGTGACTGCATTCATAACGCAATAACAAGGCGCGGCCGGCACCGTTGTCGAGGCGCCGAATGCGGCCCTGACGATCGCGGGTTATGCGCAGGCGGTTGTCGTATCGGTCGCTGATCGCTGTGAGAAAACCATTACGAAAATGGTAGAAACGTGACTCGTCGCCGGCGACGGCGAGGATCAATTCTTCGGGTTCATTGCCAACGTAAATCGCGGCGCGCGACAGGCTGTTATGAATCGCCGGGCGTTCAGCGGACGGCAGCGGGAACGTGGTGCGACGGTTCTCGTGGTCGATCCAGATGACGGTGTCGCCGTCGATCTCCAGTCGATGGGAGAGCGAGTGGCTCCAGCCGAAGCCCAAGCCGCAATCAATCTCGGCGGCACTAGTGCGATAGAGCCGGACAAAGTCGAACGGCAGAATGCCGTCCAGCGAACCGTCGATGAGGGTCAGCAGTTCTTCGCCGGTAACCATCGACACCGGGCATTTGTTGGTGGCGGTTTTATCGACGGAATCGGCACTGTCGCCGTTGGGGTTTTTCGCCTGATCCGGGACGTTGTCGTGGTGTTCGTTTTGTTTGAGTGTGGTGTTGCGTTTGGCGTCCCAGCGCAGTTGCATGCGACCTTTTTTCAGGCCTGCCGCTACACCGCGTGCGGCCACTTTTTTGTAGCGGTCAACGTAGGTAATGAAGCTGTTGGTGATGTTGAAGATGGCTTTGACGAAGCCCACAACAGCGTCGACGATTCGGGCGCCGTAGTTGGCAAGGCGCATCCCCAAATAGGCAACGCCTGCGCCCGCAAAAGTCAGAACAACCCCGATCAGAATATCGATGAGCAGTTGCACCACCACGGTTGAAAGCGCTTCGGCAGTTTTGCCGGCGATTTCACTGGGGGGCAGCATCTCCAGCCAGAGGCTTGCCGTGCGCAGCAACAGACAAAGGGCCGCTTCATCGCTGAACAGCAGCTGGACCTTTTCCATTGTTGCCGGGAGTTTCTCTGCCAGTTCGGCAAGCTTGTCGGCCCCATCGCCCAAGCGGCCAACGAACTTTCGGGGATCCTGGAGAATGTCCGAGAGCAGGCTGATGCTGTCCCAGACACCGGTAATCGCCGCCCAACTTCCCGCGAGTATTCCATTACCGGCGGCCGCAAATGTCGACTGCGACCATTGCGGCTTGAACCCTTCCCACTCGTTGCGCAGCCAACTGTCCAGCTCTTGGGTCAGGCCATCGTAAGAGGAGAACAGGTCTTCGATTTGATCCGATGAAACGTCACTCTGGACATGAACGCGATAGAACTTGCCAGGCGTGCCTTCGAACTGTCCCTTGCCATTTTTGTCGAGCGGGACCGCGGTGCTCTCCCCCCCGTCCATGGCGATCACATCGACCTGAATATTCCCCAGCGGGATGTCATAAACCGATTCAAACTTGCTCTCGATCTCCAGAATTCCGTTCGCAGGACACTGTGCCAAACCCGAGAGAAAATCATCGTCGCGACTGCTCACCGCTGTCGTCGAATCGCCAAGCTTTATCAGCCGCTCCATACCCATCAGCGAAGGCATGTCCATCGACCGGCTGATCTTGTCCGCATTCCGACTCAAGAAACTGCCGAGCTGCTCTCGATACACAACCAACGTGTCTTTAAAACCGTCGAGCTCCTGCTCGATCCGCACAATCTGGTCCATCAGTTCCGCTCCGCCATCAGGTAATCCGCCAAGGCTTGTTTCGGTGCTTGAGGCAGGTCCGGCGTCTTCAGAAAGGTCGCGACCTTGTGCCGCAATACACGCGCCGAAAACGCCTCAAAAAGATCAGGACGGTCTTCGCTCAACCACTTCATCAAGTTGTTGATCCGGGTTGTCGCGGACTCGGCGGCGAGGTCGTCGAGCAGCGATTCGGACACTTCCCACCATGGAAAAACCCTGGAGACTTTCAATGCGCTACCGCCGATATCGAGCGGCTGCCCATTGATCAAACAGCGGTCAAGCACAGGCATTAACTGCGTTGGGTTAACGTCGGCAGACTGAAGAATCGGCAGCAAATAGCGCCCATCCCAGAACCGAAAAAACACCGCCCTGCCGTTGGGTAAAAGCACTTGTGTAAGGCTGCGCAGATGTTCGACCAGCGCTTCCTGAGACGCAGAAGAAACCGCCAGCCAACCCCAATCACGGGACTCTGTCGTGGCGACCCACTGCAGAAACTCACTGCTTGCGGGAACGATTCCTACATAGGGCATCACCGGTTCCCACTCGGCATAGGTGGTGTCGGCCCAGATCGGGCTCGGTGCTTGGGCCGGGGTCGAGAGCTGCCAGGCTTTCATCGGCTGCGACGCACTGGCGTTGCCGAAAATCGCGAACAACTGCTGTCCGGGTTTGAGCGGTTGGCGTTCCAGCCAGGCGTGGGGTGACATGCGATCAGGCGGCACAGACACCGTCCTTGCAGCGCTCGCATTCTTCGCAGAACGGCGCGTCGCTTTGCAGGCTCATGATCTGTGCGGCGCTCAGCAGGGCGGCCGGGGCGGCGACGAGTTTCAACGGCGTATTTGGCGACACGGGAGTAGCGGCCATAGACGGCATCAACGCGCCCCCGACCTGAATCGGAACGCTGCTGAAAATCCCGCCAGGACCGATGTTGATCCACTGCCCGCCCGCCTGAATCGTCGCGCTGGCACCGCCGTCGATCACCACTTGCTGACCGGCGCTGACGTGAAATTGCTGACTGGCGTTGAGCGCCTGACTGGACACGCGGATGTGCCGGTCGCCCATCACCAGCAAGTGATCGTCGAGCTTCACTTCGGCCTGGCGCTGGCCGTGGGTGATGCGTTGCTCGTCAGCCTTAAGCTCATGGCGAGCGGTCCCCGTGACGACGATGCTGCGCTGGTTATCGACCTGCACCTGCTGATCATTCAACACGTGCTGGGTCCAGTTTCGCTGGGCGCGCAGGTAGATTTCCTCGGCGCCTTTGCGATCCTCGATGCGCAATTCGTTGTAACCGCCGCCGCCCGGACTACTTTGGCTGCGGAAAATGCTGCGGGTCTTCTCGGCGGGCAAATCCAGCGGCACCGGTGTTGCGGCGTTGGGCAGGCACCCCATCACCAGCGGTTTGTCGGCATCGGCGTCGATGAAACCCACCAGCACTTCCATGCCCACTCGTGGGATCAGCACGCTGCCGTAATGGTCGTGGGCCCAGCCCGTGGCGACCCGCAACCAGCAACTGGAATGCTCATTGAGTTGACCGTCGCGGTCCCAAGCGAGCTGGACCTTTACCCGGCCGAACTCATCGCAATGGATTTCGCTGTCGACAGGACCGGTGACCACGGCAGGTTGGTAACCGAGCATCCGTGGTTTTTCCGGCCCCAGGGATGGACGAAACGAAACATCCCACGGCGTCGCCAGAAAGGTATTGCGATAACCCTGGAAATCATCCGGGTCATCACTGGTGGCCGACTCCTCCAGCACTTGCGGCTGTCGGCCACGGTGTTCGATTTCAGTGATCAGCCACAGGTCGTTCCACGCCTGACGCGGGTGCTCAGCGAGGTGCAGGAAATGTCCGCTGACCAAGGCAGAATCGTCGCCACGACCTTCGGCCTGACGGAAGTCTGCGTTGTGCCGTTCCAGCGCTCGCTGTGTCAGCTGTTTGCCATGCTCGCGGTCAGTGAATTGGCCGGGAAAGTGGTAATCCTCCAGCACCGGACGCTGTTCGCTGTCGACCCGGTTTTCCAGGGAGAGACGCGGTTTCTGGAAGTCGTAATCGCGACGGGTGACCGCCGTGGTGCGGGTCTCCAGACGCACGTTGAAACGCTTGATGGCCGGCGCGTCCGCCGCCATGCCACTGCCCGGCAAGTACAGCGTCGGCTCAGGCAGGCGCGGGAATACTGTCTGATCATCGCCAAACACCAGCAGATGTCCGTCGGGGCTGTGCTGGAAGTGGTAATGAATGCCGATCTCGGCACACAGGCGCTGGATAAACGCGAGGTCGCTTTCGGCGTATTGCACGCAGTATTCGCGCGGTGAGTAGTCGCTGCCGAGCCGGAACTCGAAGGCATCGCGCTGGATGCCATGGTCCTTGAGGACCTGCGCGATGATCGCTGGCACGCTTTGGTGCTGGAAGATCCGCTGGTTGATGCGCTGACCGAGGTAGGCCAATCGCGGTACGAGACTGATTTGATAGCCCGTCAGACGTTTCCCGGAATCGCTTTGACCGACGCGAAAGATCTGACCGTGTACGCCAGAACCTTGTGCATCGAAACTCAGAAACGCCTGACGATGCAGCAGGTTTTCGAGCTCGATGTCTGGCCGGTCGCTGACCAGTTCCAGATCGAAGCGGTAGGGTTGGCTGATGGCTTCCGTGCCCGAGAACTCAAGCACCTTGAGCTCAATCTGGACGCCGTCGATCGTCAACGTGAAACGCGGTTGATTGGCAGGAGCGAACATCCGATGTGTCTCTGCAGAATGAGGGCGGGCGATTCTGCATGAGCGACAAGGGGTGTTGAGGAAGGGGCAGGAAAATCAGATTTGCCCTACTTTTTTAGGGATTTTTCCTTCAATAATTGGAATGTTTGGCTACAGACATTCTCTGCAAAGTAGTGTGTTGCATCTGATGACCTCTTCGCGGGCAAGCCTCGCTCCTACAGTCTTGTGGCGAATCGCCAACCCTGCAGGAGCGAGGCTTGCCCGCGAAAGGGCCATAAAAAACACCCAATCTTTTCCCGCAGACAAAAAAACGGCCCGCCTCCAAAAGGAAGCGGGCCGTTTTCATGTTCGGCGAAAGCTCAGAGCCTTAGCTCATCCCTATCACTTGTTCAGGCGGAAATCAGCCTCGGCAGCGGCGAAACGCTGAAGCATGCCCTGAGTCGGCGCGCCCAGCTTGCTGACGATGTAGATGGCCAGGCTGGCGAAGATGAAGCCCGGGATGATTTCGTACAGGCCCAGCAGTTCGAAGTGCTTCCAGACGATCACGGTGATCGCGCCGACCAGGATGCCGGCCAGTGCGCCGTTGCGGGTCATGTCTTTCCAGATCACGGAGATCAGGACCACCGGACCGAACGCAGCACCGAAACCGGCCCAGGCGTAGCTGACCAGACCCAATACGCGGTTTTCCGGGTTAGCGGCCAACGCGATGGCGATCAGGGCAACCAGCAGCACCATGGCGCGGCCGACCCAGACCAGTTCAACCTGGGAAGCGGTTTTACGCAGAAAAGTTTTGTAGAAGTCTTCGGTCAGGGCGCTCGAGCACACCAACAGTTGGCAGCTCAAGGTGCTCATGACCGCAGCCAGGATGGCCGACAGCAGGACACCGGCAACCCATGGGTTGAAGAGGATTTTGGCCAGTTCGATGAACACGCGCTCTGGGTTTTCGGTCACAGGGCCGGCCAGCTCGGGGTGTGCCGAGAAGTAAGCGATACCGAAGAAACCTACAGCGACGGTGCCGCCCAGGCACAGGATCATCCAGGCCATGGAAATGCGACGTGCCTTGGCGATCGACTTGACCGAATCCGCCGCCATGAAACGCGCGAGGATGTGCGGCTGGCCGAAGTAGCCCAGACCCCAGCCCATCAGCGAGATGATGCCGATGAAGGTGGTGTTTTTCAGCATGTCGAAGTTGCTTGGATCCTGCGCTTCGATGGCCAGGAACGTGGTGTCGACGCCGCCGGTGGCCAGCAGCACGATGATCGGCGTCAGCAACAGGGCGAAGATCATCAGCGTGGCTTGTACGGTGTCCGTCCAGCTCACGGCCAGGAAACCGCCGACGAAGGTGTAGGCAATCGTCGCCGCAGCACCGGCCCACAGCGCGGTCTCGTAGGACATGCCGAAGGTGCTTTCGAACAGACGGGCGCCGGCCACAATGCCGGAAGCGCAGTAGATGGTGAAGAACACCAGGATCACGACGGCGGAGATGATCCGCAGCAGGCCGCTTTTGTCTTCGAAACGGCTGGAGAAGTAATCCGGCAGGGTCAGTGCATCGCCGTTGTGCTCAGTCTGCACGCGCAGACGACCGGCGACGAACAGCCAGTTCAGGTAAGCACCGATGATCAGGCCGATGGCGATCCAGCTTTCGGACAGACCGGACATGTAGATGGCGCCCGGCAGGCCCATCAACAACCAGCCGCTCATGTCGGAGGCGCCAGCGGACAATGCCGTCACGACGCTGCCCAGGCTACGACCGCCCAGAATGTAGTCAGAAAGGTTGTTGGTGGAGCGATAGGCCATGAAGCCGATCAGCACCATTGCTGCGATGTAGATCACGAACGTGATCAGAGTTGGATTGCTAACGCTCATTAAGTTTCGCCCTGGCTTTGTTTTTATGTAGCGGCGGCTGGTGAACCGCGCGCAAACGACGACGTTTGACAGACGATTTCAGGTCCCGCGCATTTATGACTGATGTTTCCCCAGGAAAGCCATCAGCCGGTACACCAGTCTTTTATGACCGGTTGCACCTTGGCCGCGAATGCTATTCAACAAAGCAAATAAGGTGCAACCCATTTTTCGAGAATAAGTTGCACCTAGTCGGATTTACCTGAAAAACCCCTGTTTTTGCTCCCTTTTAGGGCAGTCCTGACGGTTTACTAGAATGAAAAGCACCAAGTCAGCGCGGTACGTTCGTTCCGGAATTTATTTCCTGACGAGCTGCTTATTATTCCGACAAAAAAAGGGTTGCACCCGGTTGCACCTCAAAGGTTGCCCAGCTAATCTTGCGGCCAGCTGATGCCACGCGGTCGTGGCAAACATGAGGATAAAAATATGGCTACCACCACCCTTGGGGTCAAACTTGACGACCCGACCCGCGAGCGCCTCAAGGCGGCCGCGACCTCGATTGATCGCACGCCGCACTGGCTGATCAAGCAGGCAATTTTCAATTACCTGGAAAAACTCGAGGGTGGTGCAACCCTGACCGAGCTGAGCGGTTTGACCAAGGATTCCGACGAAGCCGTCGATGCGCCTCTGGATCACGCCCACCAGTGCTTCCTCGAATTTGCCGAAAGCATCCTGCCGCAATCGGTGCTGCGCGCCTCGATCACTGCCGCTTACCGTCGCCCGGAACCTGAAGTGGTGCCGATGCTGATCGAGCAGGCGCGTCTGCCGGCGGCGATGGCCGAAGCCACTAACAAGCTCGCCTCCTCGATCGCCGAAAAACTGCGCAATCAAAAGAGCGCCGGCGGCCGTGCCGGAATTGTTCAGGGTCTGTTGCAGGAATTTTCCCTGTCGTCCCAGGAAGGCGTCGCGCTGATGTGCCTCGCCGAAGCGCTGCTGCGCATCCCGGACAAAGGCACCCGTGACGCGCTGATCCGCGACAAGATCAGCACCGGCAACTGGCACCCGCACTTGGGCAACAGCCCGTCGCTGTTCGTCAACGCCGCGACCTGGGGCTTGTTGCTGACCGGCAAACTGGTCGCCACCCACAATGAAGCGGGCCTGACTTCCTCCTTGAGCCGCATCATCGGCAAGAGCGGCGAGCCGATGATCCGCAAGGGCGTCGACATGGCCATGCGCCTGATGGGCGAGCAGTTCGTCACCGGCGAAACCATCGCCGAAGCCCTGGCCAATGCGAGCAAGTTCGAAGCCAAGGGTTTCCGCTATTCCTACGACATGCTGGGTGAAGCCGCACTCACCGAGCACGATGCCCAGAAATACCTGGCCTCGTACGAACAAGCCATCCACTCGATCGGCAAAGCCTCTCACGGTCGTGGGATTTATGAAGGTCCTGGCATTTCCATCAAGCTCTCGGCACTGCACCCGCGTTACAGCCGTGCGCAGTACGAGCGCGTGATGGACGAGCTGTACCCGCGCCTGCTGTCGCTGACCCTGCTGGCCAAGCAATACGACATCGGCCTGAACATCGACGCCGAAGAAGCCGACCGCCTCGAACTGTCGCTGGATCTGCTGGAGCGCCTGTGCTTCGAGCCACAACTGACCGGCTGGAACGGCATCGGATTCGTGATCCAGGCTTATCAGAAGCGTTGCCCGTATGTGATCGACTACGTGATCGACCTGGCTCGTCGCAGCCGTCATCGCCTGATGATCCGCCTGGTAAAAGGCGCGTACTGGGACAGCGAAATCAAGCGCGCCCAGGTCGAAGGCCTGGAAGGCTATCCGGTCTACACCCGCAAGGTGTACACCGACGTTTCCTACATCGCTTGCGCACGCAAGCTGCTGTCGGTGCCGGAAGTCATCTACCCGCAGTTCGCCACGCACAACGCCCACACCCTGTCGGCCATTTACCACATCGCCGGTCAGAACTATTACCCGGGTCAGTACGAGTTCCAGTGCCTGCACGGCATGGGTGAACCGCTGTACGAACAGGTTGTAGGCAAAGTTTCCGAAGGCAAGTTGAATCGTCCGTGCCGCGTGTACGCCCCGGTCGGTACTCACGAAACGCTGTTGGCGTATCTGGTGCGTCGTCTGCTGGAAAACGGCGCGAACACTTCGTTCGTCAACCGCATCGCCGACCAATCCATTTCGATTCAGGAGCTGGTGGCCGATCCAGTGGCCAGCATCGAGCAGATGGCGACGCTGGAAGGCGGCTTCGGCCTGCCGCACCCGCGTATCCCGCTGCCGCGTGATCTTTATGGTGCCGAGCGCGCCAACTCCAGCGGCATCGACATGGCCAACGAACATCGTCTGGCTTCGCTGTCCTGTGCTTTGCTGGCCACCGCTCACAATCACTGGAAAGCCGCGCCGATGCTCGGTTGCGCGTCCAGCACTGAAACCCCGGCTCCGGTGCTGAACCCGTCGGATCTGCGTGACGTCGTCGGCCACGTACAGGAAGCAACCGTCGAAGACGTCGACAACGCGATCCAGTGCGCCCTGAAGGCTGCACCGATCTGGCAGGCCACTCCGCCCGCCGAACGCGCTGCGATTCTGGAACGTGCCGCCGATTTGATGGAAGGCGAGATCCAGCCGCTGATGGGCCTGCTGGCTCGCGAAGCCGGCAAGACCTTCGCCAACGCCATCGCCGAAGTGCGTGAAGCCGTGGACTTCCTGCGTTATTACGCGGTGCAGGCGCGTAACGATTTCACCAACGACGCCCACCGCCCATTGGGTCCGGTGGTGTGCATCAGCCCGTGGAACTTCCCGCTGGCAATCTTCAGTGGCCAGGTAGCTGCTGCACTGGCCGCAGGCAACCCGGTATTGGCCAAGCCTGCGGAACAAACCCCGCTGGTAGCGGCTCAAGCCGTGCGCTTGCTGCTCGAAGCCGGGATTCCGGAAGGTGTGCTGCAACTGCTGCCGGGCCGTGGCGAAACCGTCGGCGCCCGCCTGGTCGGCGACGATCGGGTCAAAGGCGTGATGTTCACCGGCTCCACCGAAGTCGCTCGTTTGCTGCAACGCAATGTCGCCGGTCGCCTGGATGCACAGGGTCGTCCGATTCCGCTGATCGCCGAAACCGGTGGCCAGAACGCGATGATCGTCGACTCTTCGGCACTGACCGAACAGGTGGTGATCGATGTGGTGTCGTCGGCTTTCGACAGCGCCGGTCAACGTTGCTCGGCCCTGCGCGTGCTGTGCCTGCAGGAAGATTCCGCTGACCGTGTGATCGAAATGCTCAAGGGCGCCATGGCTGAATGCCGTCTCGGCAACCCTGAGCGCCTGTCCGTGGACATCGGCCCGGTGATCGACGCCGAAGCCAAGGCCGGCATCGAGAAGCACATCCAGGCCATGCGCGACAAAGGTCGCAACGTGTATCAGGTGGCGATCGCCAACAGCGAGGAAGTAAAACGCGGCACCTTCGTGATGCCGACCCTGATCGAACTGGAAAGCTTCGATGAGCTGCAACGTGAGATCTTCGGCCCGGTGCTGCACGTGGTTCGCTACAAGCGCAAAGACATCGATCAACTGATCGGTCAAATCAACGCTTCGGGTTATGGCCTGACATTGGGTGTGCACACCCGGATCGACGAGACCATCGCCAAGGTGATCGACAACGTCAACGCCGGTAACGTCTACGTAAACCGCAACATCGTGGGTGCTGTGGTTGGCGTACAGCCGTTCGGTGGCGAAGGCTTGTCGGGCACCGGCCCGAAGGCCGGTGGTCCGCTGTACCTGTACCGTTTGCTGTCGACGCGTCCTACCGATGCCATCGAACAATCCTTCGCTCGCGGCGACGCCATCGCAGCACCGGATGTCCGTTTGCGTGATGCCATGAGCAAACCACTGACCGCCCTGAAGGCGTGGGCCGACAGCAACACGTTTGCAGACCTGAGCACGCTGTGTGTGCAGTTCGCGGCGCAGTCGCAAAGCGGCATCACCCGTGTCCTCGCTGGCCCGACTGGCGAGCGCAACAGCTACGCCATCCTGCCGCGCGAACACGTGCTGTGCCTGGCGGAAGTCGAAGGCGATCTGCTGACGCAGCTGGCGGCGGTATTGGCTGTCGGCGGTTCGGCGGTGTGGCCGGAAGCTGAATTGACCAAAGCGGTGTTCGCACGTCTGCCGAAGGAAGTTCAGGCGCGAATCAAGCTTGTTTCCGACTGGAGCAAGGACGAAGTGGTGTTTGATGCGGTTCTGCATCATGGCCATTCCGACCAGCTGCGTGCGGTGTGCCAGCAAGTGGCCAAGCGTGCCGGGGCGATTGTCGGGGTTCATGGTCTGTCGCAGGGCGAGACCAGCATTGCGCTGGAGCGTCTGGTGATTGAGCGGGCGTTGAGCGTCAACACCGCTGCGGCGGGTGGTAACGCCAGCTTGATGACCATCGGCTAAACCGCAACAAAACCGGGCAACCGCAATGGCTGCCCGGTATGCAAAATCCTGTAGGAGTGAGCCTGCTCGCGATAGCGCTCTGTCATCCGACCTATTTATTGGATGACACACCGCTATCGCGAGCAGGCTCACTCCTACAGTTGTTTTGGGGTGTCTGGTAAGTCGGTGCTCTGATCTACCATCACGCTCATCAATCATCCTGTTCAGCTTTTATTCTCACGCCTAGACTCGGTCCATTCCAAAAAAAGGTAGGCCGCCATGTCCGAGACGCTGCTCAGTTCCCGCAATCTGGCTTTCGAGCTGTACGAAGTCCTCGATGCCGAGGGCCTGACCCAGCGTGAGCGTTTTGCCGAGCACAACCGCGAAACCTTCGATGCCGCCATCGGCACGGCCCGAAACATCGCCGAGAAGTTCTTCGCGCCACACAACCGCAAGAACGACGAGAACGAGCCGCGCTACGAGAACGGGCAGGCGATTCTGATTCCGGAAGTGAAACCGGCAGTGGATGCGTTTCTTGAAGCCGGTTTCCTCAACGCCGCGCGCAGCTTCGACGCCGGCGGCATGCAACTGCCTACGCTGCTGTCCCAGGCCTGCTTCGCGCATTTCCAATCCGCCAACGCGGCATCGACCTCGTACCCGTTCCTGACCATGGGCGCGGCGAACCTGATTGAAAGCTTCGGCAGCGATGAGCAGAAGCAGCGTTTCCTGCAACCGATGATTGACGGTCGCTTCTTCGGCACCATGGCCCTGACCGAACCGCATGCAGGTTCTTCGCTGTCGGATATTCGTACACGCGCCGAGCCTGCGTCTGACGGCACCTATCGACTCAAGGGCAACAAGATTTTCATCTCTGGTGGCGATCACCCGCTCTCGGAGAACATCGTGCACATGGTCCTGGCGAAACTGCCGGATGCACCGGCCGGGGTGAAAGGGATTTCGCTGTTTATCGTGCCCAAGTTCCTGGTCAACGATGACGGCAGCCTCGGCAAGCGCAACGACGTCTTGCTGGCAGGCCTGTTTCACAAGATGGGCTGGCGCGGCACCACCTCCACCGCGCTGAACTTCGGCGATAACGGTGAGTGCGTCGGCTACCTGGTGGGCAAGCCGCATCACGGTTTGAGCTACATGTTCCAGATGATGAACGAGGCGCGGATCGGCGTCGGCATGGGCGCGGTGATGCTCGGTTATGCCGGGTATCTGTATTCCCTGGAATACGCCCGCGAACGTCCGCAAGGTCGCGTGCCGGACAGCAAGGATCCGAATACCGCGCCAGTGGCGATCATTCAGCACGCCGACGTCAAGCGCATGCTGCTGACGCAGAAAGCCTATGTCGAAGGCTCGTTCGACCTTGGGTTGTATGCGGCGCGACTGTTCGATGACACCACGACGCTGGAGACCGAAGACCAGCGCAAACAGGCGCACGAACTGTTGGATTTGCTGACACCCATCGTCAAATCCTGGCCCTCGGAGTTTTGCCTGAAGGCCAACGAACTGGCGATCCAGATTCTCGGCGGCCACGGCTACACCCGCGAATACCCGGTGGAGCAGTATTACCGCGACAACCGTTTGAACCCGATCCACGAAGGCACCCACGGTATTCAGTCGCTGGATTTGCTGGGACGCAAACTGGCGCAGAACGGTGGTGCGGGGCTCAAGCAGCTGATCCGCTTGATTGCCAACACTGCCGAACGCTCGCAGGCGCATGAGTCGTTGACTGCGTTGCGTGAACCGCTGGAGAAGCTGGTCGCGCGCCTGCAAACGGTGACCATCGGTTTGCTGATGGATCTGGGCCAAGGCAAGGTCAACAGCAGTCTGGCGAACTCGGCGCTGTACCTGAAAGTGTTCGGGCACACGGTGATCGGCTGGCGCTGGCTGGAACAGGCGATTCGCGCCGAGGAAGGGTTGGCGAAGGGGAATGCGGCGGATGTGAGCTTCTATAAAGGCAAGCTGCAGGCGGCGCGGTATTTCCTGACCTGGGAAGTGCCGGGTTGCCACCATGAGCTGGCGATTCTTGAGGCTCGGGATGATGTTTGCCTGACGATGCAGGATGAGTGGTTCTGATCAGAATTTTTTGCTGCTGCTGAAATCCAATCGCGAGCAGGCTCGCTCCCACAGGGTCAAGTGTTCACAGATCCAATGTGGGAGCGAGCCTGCTCGCGATGACGTCAGCACAAACAACATATTTATCAGCTCAGCTTGAACCCACCCATCTGCCGCGCCAGATCATCCGCCAGGCGCTGCAATGTCTGACAGTCTTCGCGACAAGCCCTGACTTCCCCCGCCGTCGCCCGGGCCAAATCGGAAATGCCCTGCACATTGCGGTTGATCTCCTCCGTCACTGCCGACTGCTCTTCCGTGGCCGTCGCCACTTGATGGTTCATGTCGCTGATGCGCTCGACCTGACCGGTAATCGCCGTCAACGACGCACCAGTGCGCTGGCTCGATTCGACGCCGGTGCCTGTTGCTGCCTGCCCGGAGTGCATGGATGAAACGGCATTCTCCGCGCCCTGCTTGAGGCTGCCGATCATCTGCTGGATCTCATCGGTCGACGACTGCGTGCGCCGCGCCAACGTGCGCACTTCATCCGCCACGACCGCAAATCCACGGCCCATGTCTCCGGCCCGTGCGGCTTCGATGGCCGCGTTCAGTGCCAGTAAATTGGTTTGCTCGGAGATCCCGCGAATCACTGCCAGCACCTGATCGATGGATGCGACCTGATCGGCCAATTCGCCGACGGCACTGGCGGCGATGCCGATTTCGTCGGACATGCTTTCTATATGCCGGATCGACCCACCGACCACTTCCCGCGCCTGCATCGCTTCATCGCGAGCGTTCTGTGAAGCGACCGCGGCGTTACCCGCGTTCTGGGCGATTTCCTGCACGGTCAGGCCCATCTCATGAACAGCGGTGGCGACCATATCGGTCATTTCCTGCTGACGACCGGAGCGCTCGGCGGTGTTGTCCACGACCTTCGCCACTTGGCTGACCGCCGTGCGCAAACGCTCGCTGGTGGTCAGCACTTCACCGATCATCTCGCGCTGACTGTCGAGGAATCGATTAAAGCCTCGCGCCAGGTCACCCAGTTCATCGGCGCGGCTGGAATCTAACCGGTGGGTCAAATCTCCACCACCGCTACCAATGGCCACCAGCGCCGCTGTTACCTGACGGATCGGTCGCACCAGGCCACGGGCCAGTAATACCACCAGCAACAGACACACCAGCGCCACCGCCAGACCAATGCCGCTGCTCATCCACATGGCGCGACGGGCTTCGGCGTAGATCTGCGACTGTGGCACTTCGGCCACCAGGGTCCAGCCCAGATCCCGCAACGGCAGGCTCAACGCCAGATAATCTTCGCCATCGCGGACAAAGCTGCTGTTGGTGGCAACTTTTTGACCCATGACCGATTGTGCGGAGGGTGCGCCGATTTGCTCGGCCAGCGTGCGCTTGCCGCTGAACTGCGCTTCAGGGTGAACCTGGATCAAACCGTCGGAACGCACGAGATAGACCTTGCCGCGCTCACCGAAGTTGAAATTGTGAATCAGCTCCGACAGCTCTTTCATGCTCAACCCAAGTCCGGCAACGCCCACGACTTTACCGGCCTGCTCGACCTTGAGGTCGATGAACAGCGCCAATTCTCCGGTCGCGGTGTCATTGTCGATATTGAGGGTGCGTGGCTGGTTACTGTCGAGGAACGCGTAGAACCAGGCGTCCTTGGGGTTGGTACGACTGAGGGTCCGGTCCAAGCCTTTTTCAGTGAAGTAATGGTTTGAAGCCGTGCCGACGATCAGCGCGGTAAAGGCTTTGTGTTCGGCCCGGATGCCTTCCAGATACTGGACGAACGCGGCGGTCTGGGCACTGTTTTCACCCCCGGCCAACCAGTCGCGCACCATGCTGTTGCTGGCGATGTCCTTGGCGGCGGTGAGCGGTTGAACGAGGATTCGTTCGATGTCGTTGCGCATCGCTTCGATACTGGACGGCAGCGCCTGTTCGACCAGATAGCTCTGGGCGAGACGGTTGACCACGAGGGTATAAATGCCAACCACGATCAGGATGCTGACCAGCAGGGCGGTGCCCATGCTGAGGATCAACTGCCATTGAATACTGCGTCGCCAGAACTGCATGGAGCACCCCCAAAGAATAAGAGGCTGAAACACTGCAACAGCCGTGCCGATTGTATACAACTAAACCGACAATCTATTCTTTGGTTGTGCGCAAAGCCGATCAGGCCTGATTGATCGTCTTGGAGATCACTTCAACCGTGGCGCTGACTTGCTCTTGGTAACGGTCGAGTTCCTGCTTGTGCTGCTTTTGCATTTCGATCTGCTGGGAACACAGATTCATCGCAGCCAATACCAGCAGTCGGTCACCGATCAGCGTCGGGTACTTCCTTTTGGTGTCAGCCAAGGCAGCTTTCAACATCATCGCGGCGTCCAGCAGGGTTTGCTCTTCCCCGGCCGGCGCCTTGATCGAATAGTCCTCCCCCAGGATCGAGACGACTTTTACCCCTGCGGCGCCGTGATTCATGCGCTGACCGGGCCGGCGCTGACGCGCTCAACCAGGGCCTGGATGCGTGCAGCGGTGGCGCCTTGTTTCTCTTCCTGTTCCATCAGGTTCAGTTGCAGACTTTCGTTTTCATCCTTGGCCTGGGCCAGTTCTGTGCTCAGGGTCTGGTTGGTGGCGAGCAGGGTCTGGTTCTGTTGCACCAGGTCGCTGACCAGCTGTTCCAATTGACTAAGGGATGCTTCCAACATTTTGATTTTCCAAGCATTTCAAAGGGCGCGTACGATAAAGAAAAGTCACCACCGATGCCAGGGTTATTGGGACGCAAGGCCTTGATTTTCCTGGCGGGCGACCTTCCTCGCGAGCTTTAAAGACTGTGATTGGCGGATCTGGTTCCTGCACTTCGTCGCCGGAGCGGTTGTGCGACAAAAACGCGCAGGCCCTCAAGACTTTAGTCGTATGACCGATAAGTCACCCATACGTCAGCTTCAGCGCCGCACGGGTGCGCTCACTTTGGTAAACACCATGTCCCTTCGTAATATGAATATCGCACCGCGGGCGTTCCTCGGTTTCGCCCTGATTGGCGGTTTGATGCTGGTTCTGGGGGTGTTTGCCTTGAACCAGATGAGCAAGATTCGCGGCGCCGGCGAAGACATTGCCTCCATGAGCGTGCCGAGCATCAAAAGCCTGGACGAATTCACTCAACTGACCCTGCGCCTGCGGGTGCTGTCCTACCGCTTGCTGGTGAACCGCGAACCAGACGTGCAGCAGAAAACCTTCGAGCTGTTCGATCTGCGTAATCAGCAGATTCGTGACGCGCAGAAAGTCTACGAACCGCTGATCGAGGGCCCGCAAGAGCGTGCCGCCTACGATCAGTACGTGCAGTTGCTGGCGCAATACCGCCAACTTGAAGACCGCATGAAGACCCTCTCGCGCAACAATCAGGTCGATGAACTGCGCACAATGCTCAATAGCGAATTGCTCTCCAACTCCGAGGCCGTCAACGCGGCACTGGCCAAGTTGCTCGAAATCAATACGCAACAGATCGAAGTCACCGACACCCGGGCCGGCGAACAGTATTCAACGTCGCTCAACCTGGTCATCACCTTGTTGGTCATTGCCAGCGGCCTGACCTTGCTGTTCGCCTGGCTCCTGACCAACAGCATCACCAAACCGATTGCCAACGCCTTGAGCGCGGCCGAAGAAATCGCCGAAGGCAACCTGACTCGCCCGATTCATGTCGATGGCGATGACGAAGCCGGCCGCTTGCTGCTGGCCATGTCGAAGATGCAGGAAAAGCTGCGCGACACCCTGCAGCGGATTTCCGGCTCGGCCACGCAACTGGCGTCCGCCGCTGAAGAACTGAACAGCGTCACCGACGAAAGCGCCCGTGGCCTGACCCAGCAGAACAACGAAATCGAACAGGCCGCCACCGCTGTCAATGAAATGACCAGCGCCGTGGAAGAAGTCGCGCGCAACGCCGTGAGCACGTCCGAAGCCTCGAAGAACGCCACCACCTCGGCCGGTGACGGCCGCGACCTGGTGCAGGAAACCGTCAGCGCCATCGAACGCATGAGTGCCGATGTGCAGAGCACCGCGACCTTGATTGGTGATCTGGCCAACGAGTCCCGTGACATCGGCAAGGTGCTGGACGTGATCCGCGGCCTGGCTGACCAGACCAACCTGCTGGCGTTGAACGCAGCGATTGAAGCCGCGCGTGCCGGTGAAGCCGGACGTGGCTTCGCAGTGGTGGCGGATGAGGTGCGTGCACTGGCGCATCGCACTCAGCAGTCGACCAGCGAGATCGAACGCATGATCGGCAGCATTCAGAGCGGCACCGAACATGCGGTGAACTCGATGCGCAACAGCACCGAACGTGCTGAATCGACCTTGAACATCGCCCGCGGTGCAGGTCTTTCGCTGGATACGATCAACAGTGCCATTGTCGAGATCAACGAGCGCAACCTGGTAATTGCCAGCGCGGCCGAAGAACAGGCGCAGGTCGCCCGTGAAGTGGATCGCAACCTGGTGAATATCCGTGATTTGTCGGTGCAATCGGCGACCGGGGCGAATCAGACAAGTGCGGCGAGCAATGAGTTGTCGCGATTGGCGCTGGACCTGAACAACATGGTTGGGCGGTTTAGCCTCTAACCGCCGACACCTTCTCTGTGGCGAGGGAGCTTGCTCCCGTTCGGCTGCGAAGCAGTCGCCAATCGGCCTGCGCATTGAATCTGATTCACCGCGCCGCCTCTTCGGGGTCGCTGCGCGATCCAACGGGAGCAAGCTCCCTCGCCACAGGGATCAAGCTCAATCCGGGTGACGTTGTCGCTGCTGCAAAAGCTTTTTGACAGCATCACATTTCAACAGGTTAGAATCGCTGGCACGCAGACTGCATGGTCAGTTTGTGCCCGCCTTTCAGCTTTCTGGAGTACTGCCTTTGAATGCGACGACCATCAACAGCCTGTTCTTGATCGGCGCGTTGCTGGTAGGTGCGAGCATTCTGGTGAGCTCACTTTCCTCGCGCCTCGGCATCCCGATTCTGGTGATCATCCTCGCCGTGGGCATGGCCGCCGGCGTCGACGGCGGTGGCATTATCTTTGATAACTACCCCACGGCTTATCTGGTCGGCAACCTCGCCCTCGCGGTGATCCTGCTCGATGGTGGCTTGCGCACCCGCGTATCCAGCTTTCGCGTGGCGTTGTGGCCGGCGTTGTCGCTGGCCACGGTCGGGGTGTTGATCACCACCGCGCTGACCGGCATGGCCGCCGCCTGGCTGTTCAACCTGAACATGATCCAGGGTTTGCTGATCGGTGCCATCGTCGGCTCGACCGACGCCGCGGCAGTGTTCTCGCTGCTGGGCGGTAAAGGCCTGAACGAACGGGTGACTGCCAGCCTCGAAATCGAATCCGGCAGCAACGACCCGATGGCGGTGTTTCTCACCGTCACCCTGATCGACATGCTCGCCAGCGGCCAGACGGGCCTGCATTGGAGCCTGCTCGGGCATTTCGTGCGTGAATTCGGCATCGGGGCCGTGATTGGCCTCGGCGGTGGCTGGGTCATGCTGCAATTGGTCAACCGGATCAACCTCGCCAACGGCCTCTACCCGATTCTGGTGATTGCCGGCGGCCTGGCCGTCTTCGCCCTGACCAACGCCCTGCACGGCAGTGGCTTCCTGGCGGTTTACCTCTGCGGCCTGGTGATCGGCAATCGTCCGGTGCGCAGCCGCCACGGCATTCTCCACATGCTCGATGGCATGGCCTGGTTGGCACAGATCGGCATGTTCCTGGTGCTGGGGCTGCTGGTGACGCCGCATGACCTGTTGCCGATCGCCCTGCCCGCGCTGGGTCTGGCGCTGTGGATGATTCTGTTTGCACGGCCGCTGTCGGTGCTGGTCGGCCTGCTGCCGTTCAAGGCGTTCCATGGCCGCGAGAAGGCGTTTATTTCCTGGGTCGGCCTACGCGGCGCGGTCCCGATCATTCTGGCGGTGTTCCCGCTGATGGCCGGCCTACCGGATGCCCAGCTCTACTTCAACCTTGCCTTCTTTATCGTGCTGGTGTCGCTGCTGGTGCAGGGCACGAGCCTGCCGTGGGTGGCGAAACTTTTGAAAGTGACCGTTCCGCCGGAGCCGGCACCGATCTCGCGCGCAGCGCTGGAAGTGCACGTTACCAGCGAGTGGGAGTTGTTCGTTTATCGCCTCGGCGCCGAGAAATGGTGCATCGGTTCGCCCCTTCGCGAGCTGAAAATGCCCGACGGCACGCGTATCGCCGCTCTGTTTCGTGGTCAGCAACTGCTCCATCCGTCGGGTAGTACGGTGCTCGAAGTCGATGATTTGCTGTGCGTTATCGGCCATGAGCACAACCTTCCAGCCCTCGGAAAGCTCTTCAGTCAGGCACCGCAGCGCGGCCTCGATTTGCGCTTCTTCGGCGACTTCGTGCTCGAAGGAGACGCCCAGCTGGCCGCGGTTGCGGCGCTGTACGGGTTGAAAGTCGAAGGCATTGATCCAGACATGTCCCTGGGCCGATTCATTGCCCAGAAAGTCGGCGGTGCTCCCGTCGTCGGTGACCAGGTGGAGTGGAACAACACCATCTGGACCGTTGCGGTCATGGAAGGGAACAAGATCGGCAAAGTGGGCGTCAGATTCCCCGAAGGAAGTCGCCCCGGCCCGGGCTTGTTCCTCTAAACTCCAACCTTCGTCTCGTTTTCGATCGGTCTCTATGCCAACCCTGCGCACTTTTTTCATCATGGCCCTGTTGGGCTTGAGTCTTTCTGTCGGTACGTTGCAAGCGGCTGGACCGCCGACCAGCGAAGCCGTGCAGGCGAGTCTGGACAAGATCGCCGATCGCAAACTGCCGGAAGCGGATCAAAAAGCGTTGCAGGGTATCCTGCAAAACACGCTGACTCAGCTCAATAACAAGCGCGATTACGATCAGAAATTGATCGATCTGAAGCAGCAACTGGCCACCGCTCCCAAGCAGAACATCGAGAACCAGCGGGAATTGGCGCGGCTGAAAGCCAGCAAGGCACAGCCAGTTGCGCAGCGCTACGCCAACCAGTCGGTCCAGCAGCTCGAGCAAGTGCTCACCGAGCGCTCGACCCAGCAAAGCGATCTGCAGAAAGCACTGGCCGACGCCAACAGTCTGGTGATTACCGCCCAGACACGACCCGAGCGCGCCCAGGCTGAAATTTCCACCAGCCAGACGCGCATCCAGCAGATCAACAACATTCTCAAGGCCGGCAAAGACAACGGCAAAGCCTTGAGCGGCGAACAGCGTGACCAGCTCAACGCCGAGCTTGCGGCACTGAATGCCTTGATCCCGCTGCGCCGCGAGGAACTGGCCGGTAACAGCCAGTTGCAGGACCTGGGCAACAGCCAGCATGATTTGCTCACGGAAAAAACCGATCGCCTGGATCAGGAAATCCAGGAGTTGCAGACCCTGATCAACCAGAAGCGCCTGGCCCACTCCCAAGAGGCCGTCACCCAACAATCCATCGAAGCGCAGAAATCCGGCAGCAGCAGCTTGCTGGCCACCGAAAGCGCGGCGAACCTGAAACTCTCTGACTACCTGCTCAAAAACACCGACCGCCTCAACGCAATCACCCAGCAAAACCTGCAAACCAAGCAGCAACTGGACAGCGTGACCCAAAGCGATTCGGCCCTGGACGAGCAGATCAGCGTACTCAAGGGCAGCCTGCTGCTCTCCAAGATTCTCTACAAACAGAAGGCGGCCCTGCCGCGCCTCAAGCTCGACCGCGACCTCGCTGACCAGATCGCCGACATTCGCCTGTTTCAATTTGAAGTCAGCCAGCAACGGGAGCTGCTCAACAACCCGGCAACCTACGTTGACAATCTGTTGGCGACCCAACCGCCGGAGCAAGTCACCCCGCAGCTGCGCAAGAGCCTGCTGGAGCTGGCCACCACCCGCGCAGACCTGCTGGAGCGCCTCAACCGCGAACTGAGCGCGGTGCTCAACCAATCCATCACCCTGCAACTCAACCAGAAGCAACTGCTCAGTACCACGCAAAGCCTGCGGGCGACGCTCGATGAGCAGATGTTCTGGATCCCCAGCAACAAGCCGCTGGATCTGGAATGGATGCACGGCGTACCGGAGCGTTTGCAACGGCAGGTCACCACGCTGCCGTGGGCTTCCAGCCTGAGCGAATTGAGCGATGGCCTGATCCAGCGGCCGTTGTTGTTCCTGCCACTGGTGTTGCTGATCGGCGCCCTGCTGTGGCGGCGTAAAAGCCTGTACGCCCGACTGAGCAAAGTTCACCAGGACATCGGCCACTTCAAGCGTGACAGCCAATGGCACACGCCGCAGGCCATCTTGATCAATATTCTGTTGGCGATGCCGGTCTCGCTGGGCCTGGCCTTGTGCGGCCTGGCCCTGCAGATCGACGCCCGCGGGCAGAACGCCAACATGGGCGCGGCGCTGCTGCAAATGGCCCAGGCCTGGCTGGTGTTCTACACCGCTTACCGGATTCTCGCGCCAGGCGGCGTGGCTGAACTGCATTTCCGCTGGGAAAAGCCCCAGGTCGAATTCCTTCAGGGCTGGGTCCGCCGACTCGGGTTGGTGGTGATGGCATTGGTCGCCGTGGTGGCGGTTGCCGAACTGCAACCCTCGACGCTGGCGGATGACGTGCTCGGCATGCCCGTGGTGCTGACCTGCTACGCCTTGATGGCCTGGCTGCTCAGCCGCCTGCTGGTCAGCAGCCCGACGCACCAGAACGCTTCGCTGTTCCGCAAAGCAGTCGGGGTCCTGTTTACCATCCTGCCCGTGGCATTGTTCGTGGCGGTGTGCTTCGGCTACTACTACACCGCGCTGAAGCTCAGCGACCGGTTGATCAACACCCTTTACCTGCTGATGTTCTGGCTGGTGATCGAAGCCACGTTCGTTCGTGGCCTCAGCGTGGCGGCACGACGCCTGGCCTACCAACGCGCCCTGGCCAAACGCCAGGCGGCGAAAGAGGCCGGCGACGGCGAAGCGGTGATCGAAGAGCCGACGCTGGACATCGAGAAGGTCAACGAACAGTCCCTGCGCCTGATTCGCCTGGCACTGCTGGGCGGTTTCATCGCGGCGCTGTATTGGGTCTGGTCCGATCTGATCTCGGTGTTTTCGTACCTGGACAACGTCACCCTCTACGAATACACCAGCGGCACCGGCGCCAATATGAGTATGGTGCCGATCAGCATCGGCGACATGCTCGGCGCGGTGATCATCATCGGCATCACATTCGCTCTGGCGCGCAACTTGCCGGGGCTGCTGGAAGTGCTGGTGCTGTCGAAGTTGAACCTGGCGCAGGGCAGCGCCTATGCCACGACCACGTTGCTCTCCTATGCGATCGCCGGCATCGGTTTCGTCTCGACCCTGTCCACCCTCGGCGTGAGCTGGGACAAGTTGCAATGGCTAGTGGCGGCGTTGTCGGTCGGCCTCGGCTTTGGCATGCAGGAGATCTTCGCCAACTTCATCTCCGGCATCATGATTCTGTTCGAACGCCCGGTGCGGATCGGCGACACCATCACCATCGGCAACCTGTCGGGCACGGTCAGCAAGATCCGTATCCGCGCCACAACCATCACCGACTTCGACCGCAAGGACATCATTGTCCCGAACAAGACGTTCATCACCGGGCAACTGATCAACTGGTCCCTGACCGACACCATTACCCGGGTGACCCTCAAGCTCGGCGTCGATTACGGTTCAGACCTGGACTTGGTGAAAGAGCTGCTGCTCAAAGCCGCGCGCGATAACCCGCGGGTCCTGAAAGACCCGGAACCCCACGTGTACTTCCTGAATTTCGGCGAAAGCACCCTCGACCACGAGTTGCGCATGCACGTGCGTGACCTCGGTGACCGCAACCCGGTGCTGGACGAGGTCAACCGCTTCATCAATCGCGAGTTCAAGAAGCAGCACATCAACATCTCGTTCCGGCAGATGGAGGTTTACCTCAAGAACCTTCAAGGCCAGGAATACAAAATGGTGCCGATCGATCCCGAGTCCAAAACCATCGCGCCGCTGGTGGATAGCAAGGCGCCGCAAGAGCCGCCGCCCACCAAACTCGACTAACGGCCCTATCCCTAGCAGAATGCTCGGACATTCTGCTGGAGATGGCCGTTGAAACCTCTCGACGAACTGACCTTCGATAATCGCTTCGCCCGCCTGGGCGATACGTTTTCCGCCCATGTGCTGCCCGAGCCCATCGACAACCCGCGCCTGGTGGTGGCCAGCCCAGCAGCCATGGCGTTGCTCGACCTCGACCCGGCCGTGGCCGACACCCGGGAGTTCGCCGAGCTGTTCAGCGGCCACAAGCTCTGGGCCGACGCGGTGCCTCGAGCGATGGTTTATTCCGGGCATCAGTTCGGTTCCTACAACCCGCAGCTGGGCGACGGTCGCGGTTTGTTGCTGGGCGAGGTCTACAACGAGGCCGGCGAACACTGGGACCTGCACCTCAAGGGCGCCGGTCAGACACCCTTTTCGCGCATGGGCGATGGACGCGCGGTACTGCGCTCGTCGATCCGCGAGTTTCTCGCCTCCGAAGCACTGAATGCACTGAGCATCCCGACTACCCGCGCCCTGTGCGTGATCGGCTCCGACACCCCGGTGTGGCGCGAGAAGCAGGAACGCGCGGCCATGGTCCTGCGCCTGGCGCCGAGCCATGTGCGCTTCGGGCATTTCGAATATTTCTACTACACCAAACGCCCCGAGAAGCAGAAAGAACTCGGCGAGCACGTATTGGCCATGCATTTCCCCGAGTGCCTGGAACAACCGGAACCGTATCTGGCGATGTTCCGCGAAATCGTCGAACGCAATGCCGAGCTGATCGCCAAATGGCAGGCGTATGGCTTCTGCCACGGCGTGATGAACACCGACAACATGTCGATCCTTGGCATCACCTTCGACTTCGGACCGTTCGCCTTTCTCGACGACTTCGACGCCCATTTCATCTGCAATCACTCGGATGATCAGGGCCGGTATTCCTTCAGCAACCAGGTGCCGATCGGCCAGTGGAACCTCAGCGCCCTCGCCCAGGCACTGACGCCGTTCATCAGCGTCGACGCCCTGCGCGAAACCCTTGGCCTGTACCTGCCGCTGTACCAGGCCCACTACCTGGACCTGATGCGCCGCCGCCTCGGCCTCACCACCGCTGAAGACGATGACCAGAAACTGCTGGAACACCTGCTGCAACTGATGCAGAACAGCGGCGTCGATTACACCTTGTTCTTCCGTCGCCTGGGGGATGAATCACCGGAACTTTCCGTCGCCCGCTTGCGCGATGACTTCGTCGACATCAAAGGCTTCGATGCCTGGGCCGAGCTGTATGTCGCCCGGGTTGCCCGCGAAGGCGAGATAGATCAGGAGCAGCGGCGCAAGCGGATGCACGCGGTCAATCCGTTGTACATCCTGCGCAACTATCTGGCGCAGAAAGCCATCGATGCGGCAGAGAGCGGCGACTATTCAGAGGTTCGGCGACTGCATACGGTGCTGAGTAATCCGTTCGACGAGCAAGCGGGGATGGAAAGCTATGCCGAACGGCCGCCGGAGTGGGGGAAGCATTTGGAGATCAGTTGTTCGTCGTGATGTTGGTCAGTCCAGGGGATCAATGGCACTGACGACGCGAGCAACGATGTCTGCCATCGTAACGTCATCAAGTCGCGCAATGAACCTGGCTGAGCCGTCGCGCACACGCTGCTCAATATCAAAACTACGTACCTGATTACAAACCGCGACACCGTTTGTTTCTCCCGAATATGTGAGCATCACCGTGCCTGCCCGGTTGTGTTGTCTTGATAAACGTAGCGTGCGACTCCAAATCAGTTTTAGACAGCCCAGACATTCAGAGCTCCGACCATGACCGACCCACTCCTCATCCCCTGCCCCCACTGCAACGGCCTCAACCGCATCCCCGCCGAACGCCTCAACGACCATCCAAAGTGCGGCCGCTGCAAGGCCCAGGTCCTGCTGAGCAAGCCGTTCGAATTGAAGCAAGGCGATTACGCCAGTCAGATCAAGGGTGATCTGCCGCTGCTGGTGGACGTGTGGGCGCAGTGGTGTGGGCCGTGCAAGTCGTTTGCGCCGGTGTTCGAGCAGGCGGCAGGGCAATTGGCGGGTAAGTGTCGGCTGGCCAAGCTGGACAGCGAGGCGAATCAGCAATTGTCGGCGCAGTTGGGGATTCGCTCGATTCCGAGTCTGATCCTGTTCAAGAACGGCCGGGAAGTGGCGCGTCAGAGCGGGGCGTTTCCGTTACCGCAGTTGATGAGCTGGTTGCGTAGCCAAGGGATCTGAACGAGACCTCGTCATCACCCCGCAACTGTAGGAGCGAGGCTTGCCCGCGAAGACGATCTGGCAGTCAACTGTAGTGTTGAATGTTATGTCCTCTTCGCGGGCAAGCCTCGCTCCTACAGGGGACTGTCAGGCGTTTTCGAGCAGGTTGTGCAGCTCGACGAATTGCTGCGTCAACTTGTGCCGTGGGTCGAGGTGAATCAGCGGCGTATTGGCCTGGTGGGATTCGCGCATGCGCACCGAGCTGGTCAGGTACACCGGCAGCACCGGCAATCCTTCGGCGATCAGCTCGTCGAGAATTTGCTGCGGCAGGCTGGCACGGGCCTGGAACTGATTGACCACGATGCCTTCAACCTCCAGGCCTTCGTTGTGGTCGTCCTTCAACTCTTCGATTTCCGCCAGCAGACCGTACAGCGCCTGGCGCGAGAAGCTGTCGCAATCGAAGGGGATCAGCACCCGGTCAGCGGCGATCAATGCCGATACCGCATAGAAGTTCAGCGCAGGCGGGGTATCAAGGTAGATGCGGTCGTAATCTTCCCCCAGTTCCTCAAGCAGTTTGCGCAGCTTGTTAATCTTGTGTTTGGCCTCAAGTTTGGGCTGCAGGTCAGCCAACTCGGCGGTCGCGGTAATGACATGGAGGTTTTCGAACGGCGTTTCGTAGATGTCGACCTTGTTTTTCTTCGAGAACGGTCCAGAGGACAGGGTCTGCTTGAAGAAGTCGGCGATGCCCATCGGGATGTCATCCCCGGTAAGGCCTGTCAGGTACTGAGTGGAGTTGGCCTGGGCATCGAGATCCACCAACAGGGTGCGATAACCCTCGCTGGCACTGACCGCCGCCAGATTGCAGGCAATGCTGGATTTGCCCACGCCACCTTTCTGATTGAACACCACGCGCCGCATGTCAAAAACCTCCGTGTATCAAAGAATGACCGAGTGTAGTAGTCCACGACACTGCTTAGCTACCTCGCCGGCATGGGGACTACACAGTCAGCGGCAATCTCTTATAAAAAAAGCCGCCAACCCCGCCACTGATTACCGACAGTGCTGACAGACATGCCCACCCCGATGTGGATAATGGCCAAACGACAGCTTTTTCACGGACCAACCAGTACGTTTCACTGAGCAAAATGTAACCATCATTTGCTACACGCCCGTCGCAACGGGATAATGCGCGCCACTCGGCGCTAAGCGCCACGTATGGCCGTTCGCTTTTTTTTGCGATTCGCCGTGTCAAGAAAGCCCGCAGGGGCGGGATGAATGGCTGTGATCAATTTCAACATCGCCCAATGGCGCGCGTGGGCCCCTGGGCTCGAAAGCGTGGACGATTGGCAGGCCTGGAGCCGACAACCGGTCGTGCTTCAGAGCAGCGATGCCGCCCCCGACGTGTCTTTTCTGCCCGCTATGCAGCGCCGACGGCTCAGTCGCCTGGCGCGGATGGCGTTCAGCGTCGGCTGGCCCCTGGCCGATGGTCGCCAAGACCTACCGCTGGTCTTTATTTCCCGTCATGGCGAAACACCCCGTACCTTCGAGATCCTGAGTGATCTGGCAGCCGGGCAACCCTTGTCGCCAACTCAATTCAGCTTGTCGGTGCACAACGCGGTCATTGGCCTGTGGTCGATCATGCGCGGTGAAACCAGCGAGATGACCGCCCTTGCCGCCGCGGGTGACGGCCTTGAAAACGGCATGCTAGAGGCCGCGGCGCTACTTTCCGAAGGCGCGCCTGCCGTGCTGCTGATCGTCACTGAAGAAATACCGCCCGAAGCCTACTCGGCCTGGATCGACGACGTGCCGTTCCCCTATGCAGTTGGCCTATTGCTGACACCGGGTACCGACTGGCAGCTGTCCCTGAACAGCACTTCAGATACGTTGTCCAACGCCCACTGGCCCCATGCCCTGAATCTCTTGCGTACCCTACTCGGCCAGCAGACTACCTGCCAACATGCCTGGAAAAATCGTGTATGGACCTGGCAACGCAACCTGTAAGCGAAAAAAACCGCGACGCCTATTACTGGCGTCTGCTGGCGACTGCCGCAAGCTTCACCCTGTTCGGGTTGGGCGGGCTGTGCCTGCGGCTGGTGGTGTTCCCGTTGCTGGGCTGCCTGCCCGGCGATGCGCAGACCCATCGGTTACGGGCACGGCAAACCGTCAGTCGCTGCTTTTGGTTTTTCGTCCGGTTCATGGCCCGTACCGGGGTACTGACTTACGACATCCAGGGCGCGGAAAAACTCGGTCGCCCGGGCCAGATGATCATGGCCAATCACCCGTCGCTGATCGACGTGGTATTTCTGATCGGCCTGGTGCGTCACGCCAACTGCGTGGTCAAAAACAGCCTCTGGGAGAACCCGTTCACCCGCGGCCCGCTACGCCGTACCGACTACATCAGCAACGACGGCAGCATGGACATGCTCGACGCCGCGGCTGACGCACTGAAAAGCGGTCAGACGCTGATCATCTTTCCCGAAGGCACACGCACCCAGCCGGGCGAACCGCCAGCCTTTCATCGGGGGGGCGCGGCAATCGCCCTGCGCGGTGCGAGAATCCTGACCCCGGTGATTATTAAGGTCAGTCCGACCACATTGACCAAGGCCGAACCCTGGTATCGCATCCCGAAACGTCGCGTGCACTTCAGTTTCCGTGTCGGGGCCGATATAGACCCACAAGCCTTTGCTTCATGTGGCCCTGCACCTCAGGCTTCGCGCAAGCTCAACGATTATTTGCACTCTTACTTTATTAAGGAGCTCGCCGAAGATGAGCGATCTACACCGTGAAATCAAAGAACTGATCATCGACGCCCTGGGCCTTGAAGACATCAGCGCACAAGACATCGGCGATGACCAGACGCTGTTCGGCGAAGGCCTGGGCCTGGATTCGGTAGACGCCCTGGAACTCGGCCTGGCCATCCAGAAAAAGTACGGCATCAAAATCGACGCCGACGCCAAGGACACCCGCAATCACTTCAGCAACGTGGCGAGCCTTGCGGCGTTCGTCACCGCAAAACAGGCAGCTTGAGACCGGACCATGCAAACTCGTGATGACATTTTCAACACCCTGCGCGATGCCTTGGTAGAACTCTTCGAGCTGGACCCTGAGCGCGTGAGCCTCGAATCCAACCTGTATCAGGATCTGGAAATCGACAGCATCGACGCCGTCGACCTGATTGATCACATCAAGCGTCAGACCGGCAAGAAAATCGCCGCCGAAGAATTCAAATCGGTGCGCACCGTCAGTGACGTGGTCGAGGCGGTCTACCGTCTGGTTCAACCGGCCGCATGAGTCGACTGATCGGCCTTGGCCTGCTGCTGGCGGGCCTGTTGTACCCCTTTGCGGTGTATTTCGGCATGGAACACTTTGCTCCGTGGCAGTTCGGTCTGCTGCTGGGCAGCCTGTGGCTGGCGCGGGCACTGCTGGGTCCCCGTCGCCCCGGCAGCCTGTGGATGGCGCTCACTGCGATCGGCTTTTGCCTGTTGCTGGCGCTGTTCGACAGCCCGTTGTTGCTGCGTTGGTATCCGGTGCTGATCAGCGCTTTCATGCTGGGGCTGTTTGGCCTGAGCCTGAAAATCGGGCCGCCGATGGTTGAGCGCCTGGCGCGCCTGCGTGAGCCGCACTTGCCGGCCAAGGCGATTGTTTACACCCGCCAGGTGACCGTCGTCTGGTGTGTGTTTTTCCTCTGTAACGGTTTGCTTGCCGCCGCCCTGACCCTGTGGGCGCCGCTGAGTTGGTGGATGTTGTACACCGGCCTGATTTCCTATGGATTGATGGGCCTGCTGTTTGCCATTGAATGGCTCATACGACAACGGGTACGAGGCCACCCATGAATTGGATATCACTTGAGCAGCTGTTGCTCAAGGCACAGCCGGAGCGTGCCGTTACGGCAGAACCGGCGTTGAATCACGCACAGCTGTGCGAACAGGCGCTAAGCCTGGCAGCCGGCCTGCAATCCCAAGGCGTGCAGCGCATCGCCGTGCACCTTGAAGATGCCGCTGACCTGGCGATTGCCCTGCTCGGCGCCTGGCGTGCCGGGGTCAGTGTGCTGCTGCCTGCCGACCTGCAACCGCAGACTCGCCAACGCTGGTCGAGCGAAGTCGATCTGTGGCTGACCGACCTGGCCGATGACGCGCACCTCACCGACTATCGGCAACCGCCCCTGCCCCACGCCGCACTGGATCTGGACGCCTGTCGCCTGAGCCTGTGCACGTCCGGTTCCAGCGGCGAACCCAAGCGCATCGACAAGACCCTGCGCCAGATAGCCAATGAAGTGCAGGCGCTGGAGCAGCTCTGGGGTGCCGATCTGGGCCAGGCGTGCATCATCGGCAGCGTCGCCGCCCAACACATCTACGGCCTGCTGTTTCGGGTGCTGTGGCCGCTGTGTGCCGGGCGCTCGTTTGTGCGCAAGCAACTGGCCTTCCCGGAAGACTTGCAGCGAGCCAGTCGCGAACACACGGCGTTTGCCTGGGTCGCCAGCCCGGCGCTGCTCAAGCGCATGGGCGACAACCTCGACTGGCCGGCCTTGAGCGCGGTTCGCAGGGTGTTTTCCTCGGGTGGAGCGCTACCGGCCGATGCTGCGCAAAGCCTCTACGATCGCTTGCAGCAATGGCCGACGGAAATCCTTGGCAGCTCGGAAACCGGTGGCATCGCCTGGCGTCAGGGTCACGATCTCTGGCAGCCGTTTGCTGAAGTCGAACTGAGTCAGGACAGCGAGGGCGCGCTGCTGATCACCTCTCCCTACTTGCCCGTCGGCCATATTGAACACACCGCTGATGCCGCCAGAATCGCTGCCGACGGCCGATTCGAACTGCTCGGACGGCTGGACCGGATCGTCAAACTGGAAGAAAAACGTATCTCGCTGCCGATGCTGGAAAAGGCGTTGATGGAGCATGACTGGGTCGCAGAAGCACGCCTCGGCGTGGTCCGGGAAAACCGCGCCTCGCTGGGCGCGCTGCTGGTGCTGACCGACGCCGGCCTGCATGCCTTGCGCAATCAGGGCCGACGCACCGTCACGCAAGAATTGCGTCAGCACCTGAGCCAGCACTGCGAAGCCCTGGCCCTGCCAAGACGCTGGCGGTTACTGCGGCAATTGCCCCTGAACGCTCAAGGCAAACTGCCTCAAGCCGACGTCGAAGCCTTGCTGTTGGCCCCCCGCCCGAAAGCGCCGGAAGTGTTGGAACAGGTCGAGGTCGATGGCGAATGGAGCCTGCAACTGGCCGTTCCGCCGGACCTCGCCTACTTCAGCGGACACTTCCCGCAAACACCGGTATTGCCCGGTGTGGTGCAGGTGGATTGGGCGCTGAGCCTCGGCCAGCAATTGATGGACCTGCCGGCTAAATTCGCTGGCATGGAAGTGCTGAAGTTCCAGCAACTGGTGCGCCCCGGTGATGAAGTCCAACTGCACCTGCGCTTCGATCCGGAACGCGGCAAACTGTATTTCGCCTACCGCAATGAAACCGCGACCTGCTCCAGTGGGCGGATTCTGCTGGAGGTTGCAGGTGATGTATAAACCATGCGCAATCATCCCGGTCTACAACCACGAAACCGCGATCACCACGGTGGTCGACGCGCTGATCGCCAGTGGCCTGCCGTGCATTCTGGTGGACGATGCCAGCGATCCATCCTGCGCCAGGGTGCTCGACCAACTGGCCCAGCGTGAAATGGTCAACCTGATCCGCCTCGCCGCCAATCAAGGCAAGGGCGGCGCGGTCATGACCGGCCTGCGCGAAGCCTCGCGCCTGGGTTTCAGCCATGCCTTGCAGGTGGACGCCGACGGCCAGCACGACCTGCAGGATGTCACGACCTTCATCGCACAATCGCGCGCTCATCCCGACGCGGTGATCTGCGGCTATCCGCAATACGACGCCAGCGTGCCGAAGGGCCGTCTGTACGCCCGCTACCTGACCCACGTCATGGTCTGGATCAACACGCTTTCCTTGCAGATCCGCGATTCCATGTGCGGTTTCCGCGTCTACCCATTGCCGCCGACCCTGGCACTGATCGACTCGGCGAAGATCGGCAAGCGCATGGATTTCGACTCGGACATCCTCGTGCGCCTGGCCTGGCGCAATCAGCCGATGCAGTGGCTGCCGACCAAGGTCCATTACCCGCTGGACGGTGTCTCGCATTTCCGTATGTTCCACGACAATGTGCTGATTTCGAGCATGCACACCCGGCTGTTCTTCGGCATGTTGCTGCGGGCCCCGGTGATCCTCTGGCGACGGTGGCGAGCATGAGCAGTAACGCAGACAAACAGCACTGGGCCGACCGCCAGGAGCGCGGCAGCTTCTGGCTGATGAAATTCACCGCGCTCTGCGCCAAAGTGCTGGGCCGACGGCTGCTGAGTCCGTTGCTGTACGGCATCGTCCTGTACTTTTTCCTGTTCGGTCGCAGTGCCCGCCGCAGTGCCTGGCAATACCAGCAACGCCTCGCGGACTGGAGCGCACGCCCGCAATTGCGACCGACCCACTGGCGAGTGTTCAGCCAGTTCATGGCCTTCGCCGATTCGATGCTCGACAAACTCGACGTTTGGAACGGCAAGTTGAGCATCGATCACATCGAAATCGTCGACCCGGCGCTGCTGCGCAGTCAGCTGCGTGGCACTCGCGGGCAGATGCTGGTGGGCGCGCACCTGGGCAATCTCGAAGTCTGCCGCGCACTCGCGGAGATCGGCGAGAAGGTCACCATGAACGTGCTGGTGCACACCAAGCACGCCGAGCAGTTCAACCGATTACTGGGCGAGGCCGGCGCGACCAATCTGCGGCTGATTCAGGTCAGTGAACTGGACCCGGTGATCATGCTGCAACTGCATGAACGACTGGAGCGTGGCGAGTGGCTGGCGATTGCCGGCGACCGCGTGCCGCTGCATGGCGGGCGCAGCGTGACCGTGGACTTCCTCGGTCATCAGGCTGCATTGCCCCAGGGGCCGTGGCTGCTGGCCGGCTTGCTGAAATGCCCGATCAATTTGCTGATGTGCCTGAAGAAACCGACGGGCCAATATCGCGTGACCCTCGAACCGTTTGCCGAGGCCGTGGTGTGGAAACGCAGCGACCGCGAGCAGGTCATTCATCAGTGGGCTTCCCGCTACGCCGAACGCCTGGGTCACTATTGCCTTGAAGCGCCCCAACAATGGTTCAACTTTTACCCTTTCTGGAAGACCGATGACGACGCCAACGCTTGAGCCGGTAACCTTCGGCGAACTCCCTTTGCGCATCGAAGACGTGCTGGCCGCGGCCAACCGTCAGGTGCCGACGCAGTTGCAAAGCGACCCTGCGTACCGTGAGCGCATCGCCAAGGGCGCGCGATTTCTCGATTCCCTGCTGGACAAGGAAGGCGTGATCTATGGCGTGACCACCGGTTACGGCGACTCGTGCGTGGTCGCGGTGCCGCTGCATCACGTCGAGGCATTGCCCCGTCATCTGTACACCTTCCACGGCTGCGGACTGGGCAAACTGCTCGACGCCCAGGCCACTCGGGCTGTATTGGCGGCGCGTTTGCAGTCGTTGTGCCACGGCGTGTCCGGGGTGCGCGTGGAACTGCTGGAGCGTCTTCAGGCCTTCCTCGAACACGACATCCTGCCGCTGATCCCGGAAGAAGGGTCGGTGGGCGCCAGCGGTGATCTGACGCCGCTGTCGTACGTCGCCGCAACCTTGTCCGGCGAGCGCGAAGTAATGTTCCGGGGCGAGCGCCGACAAGCCGCCGACGTCCATCGCGAACTGGGCTGGACACCGCTGGTGCTGCGCCCGAAAGAAGCGTTGGCGCTGATGAACGGCACCGCCGTGATGACCGGCCTCGCCTGCCTGGCCTACGCCCGCGCCGATTACCTGCTGCAACTGGCGACCCGTATCACCGCGCTGAACGTGGTCGCGCTGCAAGGCAATCCCGAGCACTTCGACGAGCGCCTGTTCGCCGCCAAACCGCATCCGGGGCAGATGCAAGTCGCTGCGTGGTTACGCAAGGATCTGGCGATCGACGCGCCGACCGCACCGCTGCACCGCCTGCAAGACCGCTATTCACTGCGCTGCGCGCCGCATGTCCTCGGCGTCCTGGCCGACAGCCTGAACTGGCTGCGTTCGTTCATCGAGATCGAACTCAACAGCGCCAACGACAACCCGATCATCGACGCCGAAGCCGAACGCGTGCTGCACGGCGGGCACTTCTACGGCGGCCATATTGCGTTCGCCATGGACAGCCTGAAAAACCTGGTGGCCAACGTGGCCGATCTGCTGGACCGGCAACTCGCCCTGCTGGTGGACGAGCGGTACAACCATGGCTTGCCAAGCAACCTTTCCGGCGCCACGGCTGACCGCGCGATGCTCAATCACGGCTTCAAGGCGGTGCAGATCGGCACCAGCGCCTGGACCGCCGAAGCGCTGAAAAACACCATGCCGGCCAGCGTCTTCTCGCGATCCACCGAGTGCCACAACCAGGACAAGGTGAGCATGGGCACCATCGCCGCCCGCGATGCGATCCGTGTGCTGGAGCTGACCGAACAGGTCGCCGCCGCCACCTTGCTCGCCGCCAACCAGGGTGTTTGGCTGCGCAGCAAAGCCGAGGACGCGCGCCCGTTACCGCCAGCCCTGGCGGCCATGCACGAAGAGCTGGCCAAAGACTTCCCGCCGGTCATCGAAGATCGCGCGCTGGAAGGCGAATTGCGCCTGTGCCTGAAACGTATCGCCGAGCAACACTGGAGGCTGCATGCGTAGCAAGGGAGTGCTTCACACCGATACGGAAATCCTCGTGCCGTTCTTTGACGTCGACACCATGAACGTGGTCTGGCACGGCCATTACGTCAAATACCTGGAAGTCGCCCGTTGTGCGCTGCTGGACAAGATCGGTCACAACTACACCGCCATGGTCGAGTCGGGTTATGCCTGGCCGGTGATCGACCTGCAATTGCGCTATGTGCGCGGCGCCGTGTTCGGTCAAAAGCTGAACGTGCGGGCCAATCTGGTGGAGTGGGAGAACCGTCTGAAGATCAATTACCTGATCAGCGATGTGAAAACCGGTGAGCGTTTGACCCGCGCCAGTTCCGTACAGGTCGCTGTCGACATGAGCAGCCGCGAGATGCAGCTGGCCTCACCGAAGATCTTCACCGATGCCGTAGAAAGGATGCTCGCATGACCCCGTTTTTCAAATACCTCGGTGCGTTGGCGTTGCTCGGGCTGTCATCGATGGCTCATGCCTTCGATTTGCAGCAGTTGAGCGATCAACTGGCCAAGCCTGATGTGATCCACGGCCATTTCATCCAGGAAAAACACCTGCGCGCATTGCCCCAGCCGCTGACCAGCAAGGGCACTTTTATCCTCGCTAAAAACCACGGATTGCTCTGGTTGTTGAAAACCCCGCTGCAACAGGATTACCGCATCACCAACAAAGGCATCGCCCGCCGTGACGCCAGCGGCTGGCAAATGCTCCCGGGCAAGAGCGCCGGCGCCGAGCAGAACCGCTTGTTCCTCGCCGTGTTGCAAGGTGACAGCAGCGGTCTGCAACGGGACTTCGAATTGTCTTTGAGCGGCGACGCACAGAACTGGAAACTGATGCTGATCCCGCGCTCAATGCTGCTCAAGCAGGTGTTCAATCAGATCAACATCACCGGCAGCGAATTGGTGCACAGCATCGAGCTGCTGGAAACCCAGGGCGACAGCACCCTTTTGCGCATGCAGGACAGCACCAGCACCCAACCGTTGAGCGACGCGGAGCAACATGACTTTGCCGAGTGAACGCAGACTTCCGTGGCTGTTTCTGATCCTGCTGTTGGCGGTGCTCGCGCTCGCCGGTTGGCAATGGCGCGACGGTGCACCGCTGTCGGCCAACCTGATGGAACTGGTGCCGGGCACGGCGCCGGACGCGCTGGAACTGCGTGCCGAACAACGCATACAAGAACCGTTGAACCGGGAAATGCTGGTGCTGGTAGGCCATAAAGATCGCCCGCAAGCCATTGCCATGGCGCAGAAACTCGGCGAGCAGTGGCAGGCCAGCGGTTTGTTCGAGAAGGTTCAGTGGAACCTGCAAGCCGACTTGCCGGCGCTGCGCACGCAATTGCTGCAAGGCCGGCTGTCGATGCTTTCGGCGATGGATCGGCAGCAGTTGATCGAACACCCCGACGCCTTTATCCAGCAGCGGGTGCAAGCGCTGTTCGACCCGTTCACCGGTTTCAGCCTGGTGCCGAGCCAGGATGACTGGCTGGGCCTGACCGGGCGCATCCAGAACAGCCAACCACAACACGGCGCCGTGCAACTGGACATCGGCAGCGGAGCGCTGGTCGCCGATGCCGACGGCAAGAGCTGGGTGTTGCTGCGGGCAAAAACCACCGGCAATGCCTTCGACATGAGCCTGCCGCTGCAAGTGGCTGACCTGCTTGAACGCAGCCGAAAAGAAGCCGCCCAGGCCGACGTGCAACTGCTCGCTGCCAGCGGCCTGCTGTACGCGGCCAACGGTCAGCAACAAGCCACCCGCGAAATGACATGGGTCGGCGGCGGTGCCACCGTGGGCATTTTGTTGCTGCTGTTGCTGGCCTTCCGGCGCTGGCGTGTCTTGCTCGCTTTCGTTCCAGTGCTGGTGGGCATGCTGTTTGGTGCGGTGGCGTGCGTGGCGCTGTTCGGTCACATGCATGTGATGACGCTGGTACTGGGCTCGAGCCTGATTGGCGTGGCCGTCGATTACCCGCTGCATTACCTGTCGAAAAGCTGGAGCCTGAAACCCTGGAACAGCTGGCCGGCGTTACGCCTGACCCTGCCGGGCCTGACGCTGAGCCTGATCACCAGTTGCATCGGGTACCTGGCCCTGGCCTGGACGCCTTTCCCGGCCCTGACCCAGATTGCCGTGTTCTCCGCCGCCGGCCTGCTCGGTGCCTACTTGTCGGCCGTGTGCCTGCTGCCAGCGTTGCTCAAGGGCGTGAACCTGCGTCCGGCGCATTGGCCGCTGCGTATCTGCGAGTGTTTGCTGAACCTGCGCGAAGCGCTGCTCAAACACGTCAGTACGCCCGTGTTATTGGCACTGCTGATTGCCTTCTGCGTCGGCGGCCTGTTGCAACTGGAGAGCAAAAACGATATCCGCCAGTGGATCGGCGCACCGCAGCAATTGACCGACGAAGCCCAGGCCATTGCGCGCATCACCGGCTATCAGCCGACCAGCCAGTTCTTCCTGGTGCGCGCGGCCAATCAACAGGAACTGCTCGAACGCCAGACTGCACTGAGCGAGCGCCTGGATCAGTTGGTCAACCTGGAAAAACTCCAGGGTTACCTGTCGCTAAATCAACTGGTCAGCCAGCCGAGCGAGCAGCACAAAGTGCGCGAAGCGTTGAGCAAGTTGCCGCAGTTCTGGCAACCCTTGCTCGACCTCGGCGTGCCGGCAGAAGCGCTGCAAGCGGAGCTTGCAACGTTGCTGGCGCTGCCCGCCGAAGACATCGACGCCTCGCTGGTCGGTCCGCTGGCGGAACCTTATCGCACCCTGTGGCTGGGGCCGACCGATGAGGGCGTGGCGGCGATGGTCAGCCTGCAAGGCCTGAATAATCCTTCGCTGTTGCGCATTCAGGCGCTGGACTTGCCGGGGGTCGAACTGGTCGACCGTCTCGGTGAACTGAACAGCGTTTTCGCCGCGACACAGATCAGCGCGGCGCAGCTGAAACTCGCCTCCTGCGTGTTGATCGTGCTGGTGCTGATCCTGCCGTTTGGCTTCGGTGGTGCGTTGCGCATCGTCTCACTGCCCTTGCTGGCCGCGCTGTGCAGCCTGGCCAGCCTCGGCTGGATGGGCCAACCCCTGACCCTGTTCAGCCTGTTCGGCCTGTTACTGGTGACGGCGATCAGCGTCGATTACGCAATCCTCATGCGCGAACAGGTCGGCGGCGCCGCCGTGAGCCTGCTGGGCACCTTGCTGGCAGCGGTGACCACATGGCTGTCATTCGGTTTGCTGGCCGTGTCCAGCACGCCGGCGGTGAGCAACTTCGGCCTGTCCGTGAGCCTCGGGCTGGCGTTCAGTTTCATCCTGGCGCCCTGGGCCGGACGCCAAGTGCATGCCGCCGCCGTCGTGGAGCCAGCCGCATGATGATCGCCCTGTTTTGGCTGATGGCCCTGACGATGTTCGCCGTGGCCACCCGTGTGGGTCGTCACTTCGGCCTGATCCCGATCGTCAGTCAGTTGCTGCTGGCGACATTCGGTCTACCGCTGCTGATGTACTTCTGGATCGAGCCGGGCTGGCAACTCAGCGGCGCCGAGCTGATCTCGCCGGTATGGCTGAAAAACCTCTACAGCCTCGGTTTTGCCTTATTGCTGGGAAACATCCTCAGCGATGTGATCGACCTGCGACTCGATCGCCAGAGCCTGAAAATCGCCCTGCCGAGTTTTTGCATTCCATTTGTCTGCGGTCTGGCGACTGCGGTCTGGTTGTTACCCGCACAGCCGTGGATCAGTTCATTGGCAGTGGGCCTGGTGTTCGCCATCACCGCGATCCCGGTGTTGTACCTCTACCTGCGACACATCAATTACCCGCCCGCCGCAACCCGGCGGCTGGTGCAAACCGCGATCCTCATCGACCTGGCATGCTGGACCCTGTTCGGCTTCGCCCAAGGCAGTCTGCACCTGAGCAGTCTGCTACTGCCGCTGGTCGGCGCCTGCTTTCCGGTGCTTCTTCATTTGCTGGGTTTGCGCCAACCGTTACTGCACAGCGGCTGCTTTTTTGCGCTGCTGGTGGTCGCCGAACACTTCAAGCTCAATGCACTGATTTTCGGCATCGGTTATTTGCTGTGCATGGCCGCGCTGAAAGTGCCGCTGGTGTTGCCGTTGCCGGCGATCTGGATGAACCGTTTGCAAACCTGGATCGCCATCCCGCTGATCCTCACCTTCGGTATCGTGCAGATCAATGTCCACGCCGCCATGGCCAGTCTCGGCTGGGTGCAGTTGGCGGCGCTGCTGCTGTTGCCGATTGCCAGCAAACTGCTGGGCAACTGGCTCGGTCTCGGCTGGGCCGGCGCTTCATTTGAAGGCGCCAGTCGCTGGCGCGAAAGCCTGCTGCTCAATATTCGCGGTTTGAGCGAGATCGTCTTTCTCAACCTGCTGCTGCAACAACAGCTCATCAGCCCGGCGTTGTACTTCGCGCTGATGGTGATGGGCCTGATCGCCACACTGCTGCCGGCACTTGCCGGCATGCACCAAACCCCTTTGAATATCGCCGCCCCGGCAAGGAGCCCCCGTGCCAACAGTTGAAATGGAACGTCGCCAGGTTGTTGTCATTGGCGCGGGTCCTTCGGGCGCCATTGCCGCCGCGCTGCTCAAGCGCAAAGGCCACGATGTGCTGATGATTGAACGCCAGCATTTTCCACGGTTTTCCATCGGTGAAAGCCTGTTGTCGCACTGCCTGGATTTCGTCGAAGAAGCCGGCATGCTCGACGCCGTGAACGCCGCCGGGTTCCAGATGAAAAACGGCGCCGCGTTCGCCTGGGGCGAGCACTACAGCGCCTTTGATTTCGGCGACACGTTCAGCAACGGCAAGCCGACCACCTTCCAGGTCCAGCGCGCCGATTTCGACAAACTGCTGGCCGATCAGGCCGCGTTGCAAGGCGTCGACGTTCGTTATGGCGAAGCCATCGTCAGTGCCGATTTCGACCTGCCCAAGCCGCAGCTCGATGTGCTTCGTGAGGATGGCAGCCAGTACCGCGTCGAAGCTGATTTTGTACTGGATGCCAGCGGCTACGGCCGCGTGTTGCCACGCTTGCTGGACCTTGAAGCACCGTCGAATTTCCCGGTGCGCCAGGCGGTGTTCACCCACATCGAAGACCATATCGACAGCCCGACCTTCGAACGGGAAAAAATCCTTATCACCACCCATCCGATCCATCGCGACATCTGGTTCTGGACCATTCCGTTCAGCAACGGTCGCTGCTCGGTGGGCGTGGTCGCGGCCGCCGAGCACTTCGAAGGCCGCATGGACAACCTGGACGAGTGCCTGCGCGGCTTCATCGCTGAAACTCCAAGCCTGGCCTGTGTCCTGGAAAGCGCGGTCTGGGACACGCCAGCCCGCACCATCGGCGGCTACTCGGCCAACGTAAAAACCTTGCATGACCCGGGCTTTGCGTTGCTCGGCAACGCGGCAGAATTCCTCGATCCGGTGTTCTCCTCCGGCGTGACCATCGCCATGCGCTCGGCCAGCATGGCCGCCGGCGTGTTGCATCGCCAGCTGCAAGGTGAAAGCGTCGACTGGCAGACCGAGTTCGCCGCACCGCTCAAGCGCGGCGTCGACACGTTCCGCTGCTACGTCGAAGGCTGGTACGCCGGGACTTTCCAGGATGTGATTTATCATCCAGGCAGCTCAGCGGATATCCGCCGTATGATCAGTGCAATCCTCGCCGGTTATGCCTGGGACGAGCGTAATCCGTTCGTCAGCGAACCCAAGCGTCGGCTGCGCGTGCTGTCGGAACTTTGCGCTAGAGATGCCACATGATCCGTTACCTGCTTCTGGGTTGCCTCCTGCTGCTGAGCGCTTGCGCCAGCCAGGCGCCGCTGCCCGGGCAAACCGAAAACCTGCCGCTGCCGCAGCAACTGCACATTCAGCGCTTGCTGGCTGATCAGCGTCAGGACTGGGTGTTAGTAATTGCGCGCGAAGGCCCGGGCATTCGCTGGTCGATGATGGATTTGTTGGGCATTCCGCAGGCACGCCAGAAACTGATCGATGGCCAGTGGCAAGCTGACGGCCTGCTGCCGCCGAATCCGGAAGCCCGGGAATTGTTCGCAGCGTTACTGTTCGCGTTGACCCCGCAAGACGAATTGCAGGCCAACTACCCCGAAGCCTGGCAACACGGCTCCCAACGCTCCCTGCCCGCTCGCTGGGACGTGCGTTACTCGCCACCACTGAGATTTGAGTTGAACCTGCCTAAAGGTCCGAAGTACCTGGTAACGCCCTTGAGCGGGGAGACGCCATGACCGCTTACCTGAATGCTCTCGGGGTGATCTGCGCCCTGGGTCGCGACAAACAGGAAGTCGCCCGCAACCTGTTTGCTGGCGATTGCTCCGGCATGCGCAGCGAATCCGGCTGGGTGCCGGAGCGGTCGTTGCCGGTGGCGGCGGTACGTGGTGAGCTGGCGCCGATCCCGCCGGAACTGGCCGAGCAAAGCAGCCGCAACAACCAACTGCTGCTGGAAGCCGCGCTGCAAATTCGCGATGACATTGATCAAGTGATCCAGACTTACGGCCGCGATCGAATCGGCGTGATCCTCGGCACCAGCACTTCCGGCATCGATGAAGCCAGCCGTGGCCTGGCCCATTACATTCGTGAACATGAATTCCCTGCCGACTACGATTATCAGCAGCAGGAACTCGGCGCGCCGGCCAACTTCCTCGCCGACTGGCTGCAATTGAGCGGCCCGGCCTATGTGATCTCGACGGCTTGCACCTCCAGCGCCCGGGCGCTGATGAGTGCCCAGCGGCTGCTCGATCTGGGTGTGTGCGATGCCGTACTGTGCGGCGGCGTCGACAGTTTGTGCAAACTGACCCTCAATGGCTTTTCGGCCCTGGAAGCGGTGTCCGAGCAGCGCTGCAATCCGTTTTCGGCCAACCGCAACGGCATCAATATCGGCGAAGCCGCCGTGCTGTTTCTGATGAGCAAAAAAGCCGGCGCGAGCCAACCGATTGCCCTGCTCGGGAGCGGCGCCAGTTCCGATGCGCACCATATCTCGGCGCCGGAACCGACCGGCCGGGGCGCCCTGCAAGCGATGAGCAAAGCCCTGAACCGCGCGAAGGTGCAGCCCGAGCAAATCGGCTACCTGAACCTGCACGGCACCGCGACCCAACACAACGACGCGATGGAAAGCCTGGCGGTCTCGGCCCTGTTCCCGCACGGCGTGCCCTGCTCCTCCACCAAGCCGATGACCGGACACACGCTCGGCGCGGCCGGCGCCCTGGAAGCGGCGTTCTGCTGGTTGAGCCTGAGCACGAACAATCGGGAAAACCTCCTGCCGCCCCACGTGTGGGACGGTCAGCCCGACCCCGACTTGCCGGCCTTGCAGTGGGTGACCCCGGACCATCGCCTGACGTCCATTGCACCTCGCTACCTGATGAGCAATTCCTTTGCCTTCGGTGGCAACAACGTCAGCCTGATTATCGGAGATGCCCCATGATTGACTGGCCGCTCGCCGAGCTGCTGCCGCACGCTGGCGACATGATCCTCATCGAGCAGATCCTGGCGTTCGATGACGAGCAGATTCACACCCGCCTCACCGTCAAGCCCGGGGGCCTGTTCAATCGTCCCGACGGCAGCCTGCCGGCGTGGGTCGGTATAGAACTGATGGCCCAGAGTGTTGCCGCCTACGCCGGTTGCCATGCGCGCCAGCGCGGTGATGCGGTGGCGCTGGGTTTTCTGCTCGGCACCCGGAAATTCGAATGCAACGTGGAGCACTTCCCCGCGGGCACCGAACTGACCATCCATGGACTGCGCTCGCTGGAAGACGACAACGGCATGGGCGTGTTCGAATGCCACATCAACGCCCCCGGCATTCACGCCACCGCCCGCCTGAACGTGTTCCGCCCGCCTCAGGCCGCTCAATACCTTCATGAATCCCAAGGAGCCAGCCATGACTGAATCCGTATTGGTCACCGGTTCCAGCCGTGGCATCGGCCGTGCCATTGCGTTGCGTCTGGCCCAGGCCGGGCACGACATCGTGCTGCATTGCCGCAGCGGCCTGGCCGACGCCATCGCCGTCCAGGGCGAAATCCAGGCGCTGGGACGCAATGCTCGAGTTTTGCAGTTCGACGTCTCAGATCGCGCCAGCTGCAAGGCCATCCTCGAAGCCGACGTGGAAGCTCATGGCGCCTATTACGGCGTAGTGCTGAACGCCGGCCTGACGCGTGACGGTGCTTTTCCGGCGCTGAGCGAGGATGATTGGGATGTGGTGATGCGCACCAACCTCGACGGTTTCTACAACGTGCTGCACCCGGTGATGATGCCGATGATTCGGCGTCGCGCGGCCGGGCGGATTGTCTGCATCACCTCGGTTTCCGGGTTGATCGGTAACCGTGGCCAGGTCAACTACAGCGCCTCCAAGGCCGGTTTGATCGGCGCGGCGAAAGCGTTGGCGATCGAACTGGGCAAGCGCAAAATCACCGTCAACTGTGTCGCACCCGGCCTGATCGACACGGCCATGCTCGACGAAAACGTGCCGGTGGAAGAACTGATGAAAATGATCCCCGCACAACGCATGGGCACTCCGCAAGAGGTGGCCGGCGCGGTGAATTTCCTGATGTCGGCGGAAGCGTCGTACATCACCCGGCAGGTTCTGGCCGTCAACGGAGGCCTGTGCTGATGAAGCGCGTCGTCGTCACCGGCATGGCCGGCATCACTTCACTGGGCAGCGACTGGGAGACCATCGCTGGCAACTTCGCGGCCAACCGCAGCGGCATACGCCGGATGGACGAGTGGGATCGGTTCACCGAACTCAACACGCGCCTGGCCGGGCCTATCGACGACTTCAAGGTCCCGAGCCACTGGACCCGCAAGCAGCTGCGCAGCATGGGCCGGGTCTCGCGCCTGGCGGTCGGCGCGTCGGAGCAGGCGCTGGCCGATGCCGGACTGTTGGGTAACCCGATCATCAAGGATGGGCGCATGGGCGTCGCCTGCGGCTCCTCCACCGGCAGCACCGACGAGATCAAGGCGTTCGGCAATATGCTGCTCAACTCGGTGGCGGAGGGCCTTAATGCCAACTCCTACGTGCGGATGATGCCGCACACCACTGCGGCGAACATCAGCATCTTCTTCGGCCTCACCGGCCGGCTGATCCCGACGTCCAGCGCCTGCACCAGCGGCAGCCAGGGCATCGGCTACGCCTACGAGTCGATCAAATTCGGGCGCCTGCCGCTGATGCTCGCCGGCGGCGCCGAAGAACTGTGCCCCACCGAAGCCATGGTCTTCGACGCGCTCTACGCCACCAGCCTGAAAAACGACGCCCCGCAAACCAGCCCACGTCCGTATGACAAAGACCGCGATGGCCTGGTGATCGGTGAGGGCGGCGGCATGCTGGTGCTCGAAGAGCTTGAACATGCGTTGGCACGCGGCGCGCACATCCATGCCGAACTCGTCGGTTTCGGCAGCAACGCCGACGGCCAGCACACCACCCGCCCAGAGCAAGTCACCATGCGCCGGGCCATGGAACTGGCGCTGGAAGACGCCGGGCTGCAACCTTCAGACATCGGCTACGTAAACGGCCACGGCACGGCGACAGAGCAGGGCGACATTGCCGAAACACTGGCCACCAGCGCGTTGTTCGGCGAGCACATGCCGATCAGTTCGCAGAAGAGCTTCCTCGGGCACACCTTGGGCGCCTGCGGTGCGCTGGAATCCTGGTTCAGCATCGAAATGATGAACCGCGACCTGTACGTGCACACGTTCAACCTCGACGAGGTCGATCCGCACTGCGGCAAGCTCGACTACCTGCGCGGCGAGTTCCGCCAGATGAGTAATGAGTACGTGATGAACAACAATTTTGCGTTTGGTGGCGTCAACACTTCGCTGATTTTCCGTCGCTGGCACTGATCTGAAAAAACGTCTGGAGTGAAGGGAATGACTCTGTTTCAGCGCATCGGCGCAGTATTCACCCTGGCCGTTGCGCTGAGCGGCTGCACCAGCCCGGTGTACACCGCCAAGGAACACTTTCCCGGCGACAAGGGCCTGAGCGACGACAGGATGAGCCGCGCCATCGTCACCGCTCTGATCGAGCGCCAATGGATCGTGCAGTCGGCGCGCCCCGGCATGATCAAAGCGGCAATCACCGTGCGCGACCGGCACCACGCCGAAATCGACATTCCCTATACCTCCACCTCGTTCGAAATGGACTACCGCGACAGCCGCGGCCTGGACTACAAGGACGGCAGGATCCACGGCACCTACAACCGCTGGATCAATTACCTGCGCGACGACGTGGTCAAACAACTGGCCACCGACCCGGACGCTGATCAAGTCTTCGCCTCGCAAGGCGCCTACGAACCCACCTACCAGGACTTTCAGGAAGGCGTGAAACGCGCCACCGAAGTTGGTCTGCTGGATGGCAGCGTCAAGTTCTACCTGGCGGGAGAAGCACTGCCGACCCAGGTGCACAAGCTGAAGGCGGTGAGCAGCAGCCGAAGAGCCGACGACAACGAAGACAACTCCGCTGAAGACGCCTGCTACTGGGCGTTGCAATCGACCTTGGCGACGTTGCAAAGCAAGGCCAAGAAGGCTGGTGCTAACGCCGTGATCAACATCGCCGGCATCAACAAGCGCGACCTGAGCCAGGACACCGGGAAATACCAGTGCAGTGACGACGAGGAAATACCTGGGCTGGAAGCGCTCAAGGCCGTGGTGTCCGGGGTGGCGTTGCGCGGGGATCTGGTGCGGGTTGACTGAGGCGAGCACCTCGAGAACGACAAAGGGCGCCTTTCGGCGCCCCTTCACAAACAGGTCGGCTTGTCATCGCCCTGTACCTGTCTGGCTCTGCGATGGCTGGTTGCCCAGGATCCTCAGAGTCTCACAAGCCCCTTACGGGAACGGGGGGAGTATTGCCCGAAACAGGATCAAGGGCAACGACTGGCCATTCGCCTGACTGCGCCACTTCCGATGCCATCACAGGCCAAGCGCACTACGTACCGCGACTTTGATTGCGTAAAACTCGTCTGTTTCAAGGTGTGAAATAACATAAACACGCTTTCCATGTCGGTCTCGACTTTTGATCCGGTCCAGCCTGGAGAGGCTTACTGTCGCAACCATATCGCATTTCGCCCAGCAAACAGGACTGGCACCCTGTAGATGACTTTGAAGTTCCAGGTGGTGATCAAGTATGCGATCCGGAGCGGTAGTACTGAGCGGCACAACTGTCACCAGTAAGCTGTTGGTTTTGTGTTTTCGTATCACGACAACAGGTCTGACTTTGATCATTTCGGGGACTTCATACCCCCTGAAATCACAAATCAGCACACTGCCTTCCTTCGGTTGATATAGAAGTGGCATCCATGGCACTCATCGAAAGAAATCGATTTTGCTCAACAATCGCGCAAATCACTAAACAGGATCCGTTACTTTAAGTGTCCCTGCGCTCAAGTCCCCTCAACCTTCCTCGTCAACAAATCCACAAACGCCTTGGCCATCGGCGACTTCTGGTCCTTGCGCTGCACCAGCCACACCGCCGACACCGCTTCCGGATCAAGCAACGGCCGGTAGACCACGCCGTCAATGCGCATCCGCTGATAAGAGGCCGGCAGCACCGACACGCCCAGCCCCGCCGCCACCAACCCGATAATGGTCATTGCCTCGCCTGCCTCTTGCGCGAAGTGCGGGCTGAAACCGGCATCGCGGGCCAGGCTGAGCAACTGTGCATACAGGCCGCTGCCATAGCTGCGTGGGAAGAAAACGAACGGTTCGAGGGCCAATGCCGAGAGGAACAAACCCTCTTCGCTGTCGTTCACTAGCGGATGTTTGGAGCTGAGCACCGCGACCAGCGGCTCACGCATCAACTCCACGACGCTGAGGGAATCCGGCAGCCCAAGCGGTCGCATGATGCCGACTTCGATCGACTCATCGACCAGCGCGTCGGCCACTTGGGTGCTGCTCATCTCCCGCAGATTCAAATGCACCGCCGGGAAACGCTGGCGGAACGAGAAAATCGCCTGGGGAATGGTCGAGTTGAACGGCGCCGATGAGGTGAAACCAATTTTCAGTTCGCCCAACTCACCCAACTGCGCACGCCGTGCCACGTCGGCCGCTTTGTCCACCTGCGCCAGCACCAGTCGCGCTTCTTCCAGAAACAGCCGACCGGCCTCGCTGAGTTCGACCCGACGATTGGTTCTCTCGAACAGCCGTGCTCCGACTTCCTGTTCCAGCGCCTGAATCTGCTGGCTCAGGGGCGGTTGCGAGATGCCCAGCACCTGAGCGGCGCGGCCGAAGTGCAATTCTTCGGCGACGGCGATGAAGTAGCGCAGGTGACGCAATTCCATGAAAACTCCATTAGGTCGTTAAACCTATCAAACAGGTCGAACAATATATTGGATTGAATCATTAGGCAGCTATATGCTTTTTTCATTGCCTGACCGGCTGCGCCCTCCGAGGTCCGAAGTGAAAACTGCTGTCGCCCCCCTTGCCCACGAAGTTCCGCCCACCTCGGTGGACGATGTTGTCGCCGAATTGAAAGAGATCTACATCGAGAAAGGCACGCCGATGTTCATGCGCACGGTACTGGCGCTGTTCTCCGGCGGCTTTGCGACCTTCGCCCTGCTCTACTGCGTACAGCCGATGATGCCGCTGCTGTCCCACGAGTATTCGATCAATGCGGCGCAGAGCAGCCTGATCCTCTCGGTGGCCACCGGCATGCTCGCCATTGGCTTGTTGATCACCGGCCCGATCTCCGACCGTGTCGGACGCAAACCGGTGATGGTCGCGGCCTTGTTCGCCGCCGCACTGTGCACCATGGCCAGCGCGATGATGCCGAGCTGGCAAGGCGTGCTGGTGATGCGTGCGTTGATCGGCTTGTCGTTGAGCGGCCTGGCAGCGGTCGCCATGACGTACCTGAGCGAAGAGATCCACCCGCAGCACATCGGGCTGGCGATGGGTTTGTACATCGCCGGCAATGCGATTGGCGGGATGAGCGGCCGCTTGATCACCGGCGTGTTGATCGACTTCGTCAGCTGGCACACGGCAATGCTGGTGATTGGCGGGCTGGCGCTGATCGCGGCGACGGTGTTCTGGAAAATTCTCCCCGAATCACGCAACTTCCGTCCCCGCTCGCTGCACCCGCGCAGTCTGCTCGATGGCTTCACCATGCACTTTCGCGACGCTGGCCTGCCGCTGCTGTTCCTTGAAGCTTTCGTGCTGATGGGTGCGTTTGTCACCCTATTCAACTACATCGGCTATCGCTTGCTGGCCGAGCCGTACCACATGGACCAGGTCTTCGTCGGTCTGCTGTCGGTGGTGTACCTGTCGGGCATCTACAGCTCGGCGAAAATCGGCTCCTTGGCCGACCAACTGGGCCGGCGCAAAGTGCTCTGGGCGACGATTGTGCTGATGCTCGCAGGCCTTGCGCTGACGATGTTCACGCCGCTGCCGTTGGTGATTATCGGCATGTTGATCTTCACCTTCGGCTTCTTTGGCGCGCATTCCGTGGCCAGCAGTTGGATAGGCCGGCGAGCGGTGAAAGCCAAGGGGCAGGCTTCGTCGCTGTACCTGTTCAGCTATTACGCCGGGTCGAGTATTGCAGGGACAGCGGGCGGGGTCTTCTGGCACTTGGGCGGGTGGAACGGGATCGGGTTGTTCATTGGTGCGTTGCTGGTGATTGCGCTGCTGGTGGCGTTGAAGCTGGCGAAGTTACCGCCGTTGGGCGGAGTCAAAGCCTGACACCACTCCGTGTGGGAGCGAGCCTGCTCGCGAAAGCAGTCTTTCAACAGACATCACTGTTGGATGTGCCGGCCTCTTCGCGAGCAGGCTCGCTCCGACAGGGGCCGAGTGTGACCTGAGATCTCTATACAAAAACGCCCGGCATAAGCCGGGCGTTTTTTATTGGACGACGATCACTCGTGATACTGCGCCGACAGTTCATGCACTGCGCGCATGAACGCACCCGCGTGCTCAGGATCCACTTCAGGGGTAATGCCATGGCCGAGGTTGAACACATGACCACTGCCTTTGCCGTAGCTGGCGAGAATTCGACCGACTTCGGTGCGAATGGCTTCTGGCTTGGCGTACAGCACAGTCGGGTCCATGTTGCCTTGCAGGGCGACTTTGTTGCCGACGCGTCGGCGGGCTTCGCCAATGTCGCAGGTCCAGTCCAGGCCCAACGCATCAGCGCCAGCGTCGGCGATGCTTTCCAGCCACAGGCCGCCGTTCTTGGTGAACAGGATGACCGGCACTTTGCGGCCTTCGTGTTCGCGGATCAGGCCGCTGACGATTTTGCGCATGTAGGCCAGGGAAAACTCCTGGTACGCCGCCGCCGAGAGGTTACCGCCCCAGGTGTCGAAAATCTGCACCGCTTGCGCGCCGGCCATGATCTGGCCATTGAGGTAGCTGGTGACCGACTGCGCGAGCTTGTCCAGCAGCAGGTGCATGGCTTGCGGGTTGTCGTAGAGCATGGCCTTGGTCTTGCGGAAGTCTTTCGACGAACCGCCTTCGACCATGTAAGTGGCCAGGGTCCACGGGCTGCCGGAGAAGCCGATCAGCGGCACGCGGCCGTTGAGTTCGCGTCGGATGGTGCTGACCGCGTCCATGACGTAGCCAAGGTCTTTGTGCGGATCAGGAATCGGCAGGGCTTCGATATCGGCTATCGTGCTGACGACTTTCTTGAAGCGTGGACCTTCGCCGGTTTCGAAGTACAGGCCTTGGCCCATGGCGTCCGGGATGGTGAGGATGTCGGAGAACAGGATCGCCGCGTCCAGTTGCGGATAGCGGTCGAGTGGCTGCATCGTGACTTCGCAAGCGAACTCCGGGTTCATGCACAGGCTCATGAAGTCACCGGCCTTGGCACGGCTGGCGCGGTATTCCGGCAGGTAGCGACCGGCCTGACGCATCATCCATACCGGCGTGACGTCTACGGGTTGCTTGAGCAGGGCGCGAAGGAAACGGTCGTTCTTCAGGGCAGTCATGTCGGCATCCGGAAAAAAAGTGCGGGCATTTTCTCAGAGCTCGACGCAAAAGGCACGGTTGCAGGTCAGCCTTTTGTCTATCGGGTCAATATGTCGCGGGGAAATACGCTATTTAGCAACACGCTGAAACCAATGTGGGAGCGAGCCTGCTCGCGAAGAGGGCTTCACATTCAACATCTCTGTTGACTGATCCACCGCTTTCGCGAGCAGGCTCGCTCCCACAATTGATCGCATTCCAGTTCTAGAAAGTGATCAGACGCCCAGGTAATCCAGGATCCCTTCGGCCGCATTACGGCCTTCGAAGATCGCCGTTACCACGAGATCAGATCCGCGAACCATATCGCCACCGGCGAAGATTTTCGGGTTGCTGGTCTGGTGCTTGTACTGACCTTGTTCCGGGGCCACCACGCGACCTTGGCTGTCGGTCTGGATGCTGAACTGCTCGAACCACGACGCCGGGCTCGGACGGAAACCAAATGCGATGACCACGGCGTCGGCCGGGATGATCTCTTCGGAGCCCGGGATCGGCTCGGGGCTGCGACGGCCACGGGCGTCCGGTTCGCCGAGACGGGTCTCGACCACCTTCACGCCTTCGACGCGGTCTTCACCGACGATGGCGATCGGCTGGCGGTTGTAGAGGAATTTCACCCCTTCTTCCTTGGCGTTCTTCACCTCTTTGCGCGAGCCCGGCATGTTCGCTTCGTCACGACGATAAGCGCAGGTCACCGACTTGGCACCCTGGCGGATCGAAGTACGGTTGCAGTCCATCGCCGTGTCGCCGCCGCCCAGCACCACAACCTTCTTGCCTTTCATGTCGACGAAATCTTCCGGCGACTTTTCAAAGCCCAGGTTGCGGTTGACGTTGGCGATCAGGAAGTCGAGCGCGTCATGCACGCCCGGCAGATCCTCACCGGCAAAGCCGCCCTTCATGTAGGTGTAGGTGCCCATGCCCATGAACACGGCATCGTATTCTTCGAGCAGTTGCTCGATCGTCACGTCCTTGCCCACTTCGGTGTTCAGGCGAAACTCGATACCCATGCCGGTGAAGACTTCGCGACGATTGCTCAGCACGGTCTTTTCCAGCTTGAACTCGGGGATACCGAAGGTCAGCAGACCGCCGATTTCCGGGTTCTTGTCGAACACCACCGGGGTCACACCGCCGCGTACCAGCACGTCGGCACAACCCAAACCTGCCGGGCCTGCACCGATCACCGCAACACGCTTGCCGGTCGGTATAACCTTGGACATGTCCGGGCGCCAGCCCATGGCGAACGCGGTATCGGTGATGTACTTCTCGACCGAACCAATGGTCACCGCGCCGAAGCCGTCGTTGAGGGTGCAGGCACCCTCGCACAGACGATCCTGCGGGCACACCCGACCGCAGACTTCCGGCAGGGTGTTGGTCTGGTGCGACAGCTCGGCGGCCTGGAGGATGTTGCCCTCGGCCACCAGTTTCAGCCAGTTCGGAATGAAGTTGTGCACCGGGCACTTCCATTCGCAATACGGGTTACCGCAACCCAGGCAGCGGTGGGCCTGATCGGCCGAATGCTGGGGTTTGAAGGGTTCGTAGATCTCCACGAACTCTTTCTTGCGTTGACGCAACAGTTTCTTCTTCGGATCTTTGCGCCCGACATCGATGAATTGGAAGTCGTTGCTGAGACGTTCGGCCATCTTCAAAACCTCGTACACGACAGCTTCAAGCTACAAGCTTCAAGCTGCAATAAAATCAAATTAATCCGCCACACCGCGCAAGCTTCAAGCTTGGCGCTTGAAGCTTGCGACTTGCCGCTGCGTCGTTTATTGCGGACTCGCACGAGTACTTGAGAGCAGAGATTTCAGACTCGCCGCCTTAGGTTTGACGAGCCAGAAACGACGCAAATAGTCATCGAGGTTTTCAGCGAGGTTACGACCCCACTCGCTGTCGGTTTCCTCGACGTATTCGTTCAGCACGCGTTGCAGGTGGCTGCGATAGGCTTCCATCGCCTCACCGCTGATCCGCTGGATTTCCACCAGTTCGTGGTTGACCCGGTCAACGAAGCTGTTGTCCTGGTCGAGCACGTAGGCGAAACCACCGGTCATGCCTGAGCCGAAGTTATAGCCGGTCTTGCCCAGGACGCAGACGAAACCACCGGTCATGTACTCGCAGCAGTGATCGCCCGTGCCTTCAACCACGGTGTGAGCACCGGAGTTACGCACGGCAAACCGCTCGCCCGCAGTGCCGGCGGCAAACAACTTGCCGCCCGTGGCGCCGTACAGGCAGGTGTTGCCGATGATGGCACTGTCCTGAGTCTTGTAGACGCTGCCCTTCGGCGGAACGATAACCAGCTTGCCGCCAGTCATGCCTTTGCCGACGTAGTCGTTGGCGTCGCCTTCCAGGTACATGTTCAGGCCGCCGGCGTTCCACACGCCGAAGCTCTGACCGGCCGTCCCTTTGAAGCGGAAGGTGATCGGCGCGTTCGCCATGCCTTGGTTGCCGTGTTTGCGGGCGATTTCACCGGAGATCCGCGCGCCGATCGAACGGTCGCAGTTGCAGATATCCAGGGCGAAATCAGCGCCGCTCATGTCGTTGATGGCCGAGGTGGCCATGTCGACCATTTTCTCGGCCAGCAGGCCCTTGTCGAACGGCGGGTTGCGGTCGACCTGGCAGAATTGGGGCTTGTCTGCCGGGATGTGATCGCTGCCGAGCAACGGGGTCAGGTCCAGGTGTTGCTGCTTGGCGGTCTGGCCTTCGAGGATATCCAGCAGATCGGTACGACCGATCAGCTCTTCGAGGGAGCGCACGCCCAGCTTGGCCAGCCACTCGCGGGTTTCTTCGGCGACGTAGGTGAAGAAATTCACCACCATGTCGACGGTCCCGATGTAGTGATCCTTGCGCAGCTTCTCGTTCTGAGTGGCGACGCCGGTGGCGCAGTTGTTCAGGTGGCAGATGCGCAGGTATTTGCAGCCCAACGCGATCATTGGCGCGGTGCCGAAGCCGAAGCTTTCAGCGCCGAGGATCGCGGCCTTGATCACGTCGAGGCCGGTTTTCAGGCCGCCGTCGGTCTGTACCCGGACTTTGCCGCGCAGGTCGTTGCCGCGCAGGGTCTGGTGGGTTTCGGCCAGGCCGAGCTCCCACGGAGCACCGGCGTATTTGATCGACGTCAGCGGCGATGCACCGGTGCCGCCGTCGTAGCCGGAGATGGTGATCAAGTCCGCGTAGGCCTTGGCCACACCGGCGGCGATGGTGCCGACGCCCGCTTCTGCTACCAGCTTCACCGAGACCAGGGCCTTCGGGTTGACTTGTTTCAGGTCGAAAATCAACTGCGACAAGTCTTCGATCGAATAGATGTCGTGGTGCGGCGGCGGCGAAATCAGGGTCACGCCCGGCACCGCGTAACGCAGCTTGGCGATCAGACCGTTGACCTTGCCGCCTGGCAGCTGACCCCCTTCACCGGGCTTGGCGCCCTGAGCGACTTTGATCTGCAGCACTTCAGCGTTGACCAGGTATTCCGGGGTTACACCGAAACGGCCAGTCGCGACTTGCTTGATTTTCGAGCTCTTGATGGTGCCGTAGCGCGCCGGGTCTTCGCCGCCTTCGCCGGAGTTGGAACGCGCACCGAGGCGGTTCATGGCTTCAGCCAGGGCTTCGTGGGCTTCCGGCGACAGGGCGCCCAACGAGATGCCGGCAGAGTCGAAGCGCTTGAGCACCGATTCCAGCGGTTCGATCTCGCTGATGTCCAGCGGCGTGTCCAGGGTCTTCACCTTGAACAGATCGCGGATCATCGACACCGGACGGTTGTCCACCAGCGCCGTGTATTCCTTGAACTTGCTGTAGTCGCCCTGCTGCACAGCGGCTTGCAGAGTGTTGACCACGTCCGGGTTGTACGCATGATATTCGCCACCGTGGACGAACTTCAGCAAACCGCCCTGCTGGATCGGCTTGCGCGGGCTCCAGGCTTCGGCCGCCAGGGCTTTCTGCTCGGCTTCGATGTCGACGAAACGCGCGCCCTTGATGCGGCTCGGTACGCCACGGAAGCTCAGCTCACAGACTTCTTCAGACAGGCCGATGGCTTCGAACAACTGCGCACCGCGGTACGACGTAATGGTCGAGATACCCATCTTCGACAGGATCTTCAACAGACCTTTGGTGATGCCTTTGCGGTAGTTCTTGAACACCTCATAGAGGTCGCCCAGCACTTCACCGGTACGGATCAGGTCGCCCAGCACTTCGTAGGCCAGGAACGGATAGACCGCCGAGGCGCCGAAACCGATCAACACCGCAAAGTGATGCGGGTCACGAGCGGTGGCGGTTTCCACGAGGATGTTGGAGTCGCAACGCAGGCCTTTCTCGGTCAGGCGGTGGTGCACCGCGCCGGTGGCGAGCGAAGCGTGGATCGGCAACTTGCCCGGGGCAATGTGGCGGTCACTCAGCACGACCTGGGTGCGGCCGGAGCGCACGGCTTCTTCAGCCTGATCGGCGACGTTGCGGATGGCCGCTTCGAGGCCGACGCTTTCGTCGTAGTTGAGGTCGATGATCGCGCGCTCGAAGCCCGGACGATCCAGGTTCATCAGCGAACGCCACTTGGCCGGCGAAATGACCGGCGAGCTGAGGATCACGCGCGAGGCGTGTTCCGGCGACTCCTGGAAGATGTTGCGCTCGGCACCGAGGCAGATCTCCAGCGACATGACGATGGCTTCACGCAGCGGGTCGATCGGCGGGTTGGTGACCTGCGCGAACTGCTGGCGGAAATAGTCGTACGGCGTGCGCACGCGCTGGGACAGCACGGCCATTGGCGTATCGTCGCCCATCGAGCCGACGGCTTCGTAGCCCTGCTCGCCCAGCGGACGCAATACCTGGTCGCGCTCTTCGAACGTGACCTGGTACATCTTCATGTATTGCTTGAGCTGGTCGACATCGTAGAAAGCCGAACCGTGGTCGTTGTCTTCCATGGTCGCCTGGATGCGCAGGGCATTCTTGCGCAGCCATTGCTTGTACGGATGACGGGACTTCAAGCGGTTGTCGATGGCGTCGGTGTCGAGGATCTGACCGGTTTCGGTGTCCACGGCGAAGATCTGGCCCGGGCCCACACGTCCCTTGGCGATCACGTCTTCAGGCTGGTAGTTCCAGACACCGATTTCCGAGGCCAGGGTGATGAAACCGTTCTTGGTGGTGACCCAACGCGCCGGACGCAGACCGTTACGGTCGAGCAGGCACACCGCGTAACGACCATCGGTCATTACCACGCCGGCCGGGCCGTCCCACGGTTCCATGTGCATCGAGTTGTATTCGTAGAACGCCCGCAGATCCGGGTCCATGGTTTCGACGTTCTGCCACGCAGGCGGAATGATCATCCGCACGCCACGGAACAGGTCGATGCCACCAGTGACCATTAGCTCGAGCATGTTGTCCATGCTGGAGGAGTCGGAACCGACACGGTTGACCAGCGGGCCGAGCTCTTCCAGGTCCATCAGATCGTTGGTGAACTTGGTGCGACGGGCCACGGCCCAGTTACGGTTGCCGGTGATGGTGTTGATCTCGCCGTTGTGGGCGAGGAAGCGGAACGGCTGCGCCAACGGCCATTTCGGCAGGGTGTTGGTCGAGAAGCGCTGGTGGAACACGCAAATCGAGGTTTGCAGGCGCTGATCGCTGAGGTCTGGATAGAAGGCGGTCAAATCCGCCGGCATCATCAGGCCTTTATAAATGATGGTCTTGTGCGAAAAGCTGCAGATGTAGTGATCGGCATCGGCAGCGTTGGCCACGGACGAGCGACGACGGGAGGTGAACAGCTTGATCGCCATGTCCTGGTCGCTCAGGCCTTCACCGCCGATGTACACCTGTTCGATCTGCGGCAGGCGCTCCAGGGCCAGACGGCCGAGGACGCTGGTATCGATCGGCACTTTGCGCCAGCCGATAAGCTGCAGGCCGGCGGCCAGAATCTCGCGGTTCATGTTCTCGCGAGCGGCTTCGGCTTTGACCGGGTCCTGGTTGAAGAAGACCATGCCCACGGCATATTGCTTGGGCAGTTCGACGCCGAAGGTTTCCTGGGCGATGGCTCGCAGGAACACGTCCGGCTTTTGAATCAGCAGACCGCAACCGTCACCGGTCTTGCCGTCGGCGTTGATCCCACCGCGGTGGGTCATGCAGGTCAGGGCCTCGATGGCCGTTTGCAAAAGGGTATGACTGGGCTCGCCCTGCATATGGGCTATCAGGCCGAAACCGCAGTTATCCTTGAATTCATCTGGTTGGTACAGACCTGCTTTCATAGACACTTTCTCACCAGGCTGCCTCTTTTCGAGGCAAATTTCTTTTCAATTCAACCACTTGCGTTCCGCGCCGAACGTTCGCCGGCTTTAGCGGGGGCAAAAGGGTGGTCATTGTACACAGCGACACAGAGGCTCACAAATTTGACGACGAACTGTCGCAAATCTATGTCGCATTTGTGAAAGGTTTAAAGCGATCTGCTGTGCTAGTCAAAACTTTTTTAATTTTGACCGCAACGACTCAAAGACTACTGTGACGCAGACACCACAAGGCACGCGGCCTGTAGAGGCGGCATGCACTTGTAGAAATTTTGAGGTGCTTGGAGAGGCGGCCTGGGTAAGGCCGCCGAATCTTCAGCGAGTTGTTGCCAGTTCCTGTTGGACGCTGGCGACAGTGCGAGGCCAAGGTTTACCAGCCTGAACCTTCGCTGGCAAGGCCTTGATGGCGGTCAGGGCTGCATCGCGGTTGGCGAAGTTACCGTAGGTGATGACGTAAAGCGGCTTGCCGTTGAGGACTTTCTTGAAGTAACGGTACTCGCCGCCCTGCTCTTTCACGAAGTTTTGCGCGGTCGCTTCGGAGCTGGTGCCGAGGATCTGCACCACATAGTTGCTGGTAGGCTGCCCGGCGTACCAGGTGCCACCAGCGCCTTTCGCAGGAGCGGCGGCTGGCTTCTCGACAGGCTTGGCGGTGGCCACGGCGGCTGGCTTGGCTGGCGCTGGGGCCGGCTTCACGGCTGGCGCAGTCGGGACTGGCTTGGCGGTCGCAACCTGAGTCGGCGCAGGCACCGGTTTGGCGGCAGGCGTCGGCGCAGGGCCAGGCTGGATGCCCGCCGGCGGCGCAGTGGTGGTCACGGTTGGCGGTGTAGCGCTGGAACCTTCGACCGGCACACCGTCGTCGCCTTCGGTGATGCCACCGGCGGCTTCGGCCAGCGGACCGCGCATGACCGGTTGCGAGTTACCGACCAGCGGCAATGGCATCGGCTGCGAATTGCCGGCGAATTCGACGGAAGGTGCCCCGCCGCTATTAGGTTGTGGCGTGCCCTGGCCGAGCGGCAGTTGCGCCTGTTCGTTGGCCGGCGCGCCGGTGGTCGGTGCTTTGCTGCGGCCCGGCATCAACCAGGCGGCGGCTACCGCGACCACGACGACGGCGGAAATCGCCAATACGTGTTTCTTCGGCATGTTGAACCCCATACTTGGACGCTTGACCGCTGAGCGGCTGGCAATCATGGCTTCGATCATTGCATCGCGGGCAACCTGGTTGATGTTGCCAGGCCAGCCGTCGGAGCTTTCGTGAATATCAGAGATCTGATCTGCGGTAAAAAGTTCGATACCCCGGCCGGCGCCTTCGAGCCGCTGGTCCAGGTATTCGCGGGTTTCTTCTTCGGTGTAAGGCTGCAACTCAATGACGTGGAAGCGTTCTTCCTCGAGGCTCAGCGCGTCCAGTTGCGCAATCAGCGACGACTCACCGAACAGAAACACATGCGGACGACCTTCCGGCGCACCGGCGGCCAGGGCCAGCAAGGCCTCCAGCGCGGATTCGTCGAGCTGCTCGGCGTCATCGACCAGCAAATAGACTTCCTGCCCGGTCAGCGCCAGCTGCACGACCTGCGACAGAATCGCATTGACCTCCGCCTGGGCAACGTTCAGCGCCTGGGCCACCTGATGCAGCACGCCGGCCGCATCGCCAGCGCCACGGGCGGAAACCACCACGCTTTGCACCGATTGCTTGTTGGTGCTGGCCACCAGGGCCTGGCGCAACAGGGTCTTGCCGCTGCCCTGCGGGCCAGTGACCACCAGCAGCAACTGGCTATAGCGCGCCAGATGATGCAGCTGCCCCAGCACCGGTTTGCGCTGGGCCGGGAAGAATTTGAAGCCAGGCACCCGTGGAGCAAAAGGGTCATGACTCAACTGGTAATGGCCGAGGAAAGCCTCGTCGGCATGCAAACTAGTCATCGGGATCTTATTAACCTTTAAGCTGAGCCAGGGCGCGGTAATCCGCTCCCAGCGTGGCCTGTAAAACTTCTTTCGGATAATCGTCGGTCACCACCGCTTCGCCCATGTGGCGCAGCAGCACCAGGCGTAAACGACCGTCGATCACTTTCTTGTCAATTGCCATGTGTTCTAGAAAATCGGCTTCAGTCATCTCTTCAGGCGGGATGACCGGCAGGCCGGCACGCTGAAACAGGCGAATGCCGCGATCGCGTTCTTGCTCGCTGATCCAGCCCAATCGCGCGGACATTTCCAAAGCCATTACGGTGCCAGCAGCGACGGCTTCACCATGAAGCCAGACACCATAGCCCATATGGGTTTCGATAGCGTGGCCGAAGGTGTGGCCCAGGTTCAACGTGGCACGAACACCGGTTTCCTTCTCGTCGGCACCGACCACTTCAGCCTTGGCGGCGCAGGAACGCTCGATGGCATACGTCAGGGCGACCTGGTCCAGGGCGCGCAGGCGATCGACGTTTTCTTCGAGCCAGGTCAGGAATGGCTCATCGCAGATCAGCCCGTACTTGATGACTTCCGCCAGCCCCGCTGAGAGTTCGCGGGCCGGCAGGGTGTTGAGGGTCGCGGTATCGATCAGCACGACGTTCGGCTGATAAAACGCGCCGACCATGTTCTTGCCCAGCGGATGGTTGATCCCGGTCTTGCCGCCCACCGAGGAGTCGACTTGCGACAGCAACGTGGTCGGGACCTGGATGAAATCGACACCGCGCTGATAGCAGGCAGCCGCGAAACCGGCCATGTCACCAATCACACCGCCACCGAGGGCGATCACCGTGGTACGGCGGTCGTGGCGTGCAGTCAGCAGGCCGTCGAAAATCAGTTGCAGGGTTTCCCAGGTCTTGAAGGCTTCGCCGTCGGGCAGCACCACGGAAATCACCGAGAACTGCGCGAGGCTGCGGGTCAGACGTTCGAGATAGAGCGGCGCAACGGTCTCGTTTGAGATGATCGCCACTTGCCGTCCGCGGATGTGCGGTGCCAGCAGTTCCGGCTGATCCAACAAACCTTCGCCAATATGAATCGGGTAGCTGCGCTCGCCTAGATCGACCTTGAGTGTCTGCATGTGTCCCCACAGTGAAGATGGAATCAGGCGTCCTGCCTTGAATTAACGAATGTCCACGGCGTCTGCTGGTGTGACGCCGTTCGGTAGCCATCCGCCACAACCATGAGCAGTCGTGACAGGACGCCGAGGATAGCGCATTTCGCGCCTCGCTTTAACGGGGAGGTAGTTGCTGCAAGCGTTCGAGAATATCGAGCACGACCATTCGCGGCGGCCGCTCATCGGTTTCAACCACCAGGTCAGCGATTTCCCGATACAGCGGGTCGCGGATCGCCAGCAGATCCCGCAGGGTCTTGGCCGGATCAGCGGTGCGCAACAAGGGGCGATTGCGATCGCGGGACGTGCGGCCGACCTGCTGCTCGACAGAGGCATGCAGATAGACCACCCGACCGCCGGCGTGCAACGCCCGACGATTGGCTTCGCGCATCACCGCGCCGCCACCGGTCGCCAACACCACGCCATCGCAGCCGCACAGCTCGGCAATCATCGCCTGCTCGCGGTCACGAAAGCCCGGTTCGCCTTCTTTATCGAAAATCCACGGGATATTGGCGCCCGTGCGCAATTCAATTTCCTTATCGGAATCTTTGAACGGCAGGCGCAGCTCTTTGGCCAGCAACCGGCCGATGGTGCTTTTTCCAGCCCCCATCGGTCCAACAAGAATCAAATTTCGCACAGAATCAATGACTCACAGCAATCGCCTGGTTATTCATGATACGCGGAGTGAGAAATACCAGCAGCTCGGATTTTTTCTCCGAAACCACATCACGCCGGAAAAGGCGGCCAAGATACGGCACATCACCGAGAAATGGCACCTTATCTACAACCTTGCTCTGAGTATTTGAGAAAACCCCACCGATCACGATGGTCTCGCCATCATTGACCAGGACCTTGGCATTGACCTCGTTTTTCTTGATCGGGGGTACATCCTGGACCTTGTTCAGGTAATCCGGCTCATCCTTGGTCACCTTGACCTCCATGATGATCCGGTTGTCCGGGGTGATCTGCGGAGTGACCTCAAGGGACAGCGACGCTTCCTTGAACGACACCGACGTGGCACCGCTGGAACTGGCTTCCTGATAGGGAATCTCGGTGCCCTTGAGGATTTTCGCGGTCTCCTTGTCGGACGTGACCACCTTGGGTTGTGAGACGATTTCGCCGTTACCGGTCTTCTCCATTGCGGTCAGCTCCAGGTCCAGCAACACGTTATCGGTGATGAAGGCGATGCCGATCCCCGAGGTGTTGCCCGCAGCGCCCAGGTCGACAAACGGCGAGTTGGTGCTGGTGCTGCCCGGAGTACCGATAGTGGTCGAAGAGCCATTGCTGACGCCGGATGTGTTCCAGTTGCCCTTGTTCTGCACCGAACCGCCCCAGCGCACGCCGAGGCTTTTGTCGTAGTCGACGTTGGCTTCGACGATTCGCGCCTCGATCATCACCTGACGCACCGGGATATCCAGTTGCGCGACGATGCGACGAAGTTCGTCGAGTCGGTCCTGGGTCTGGTAGGCAATGATGTTGTTGGTCCGTTCATCAACCGTGATCGAACCCCGCTCGTCGATTTTCGCTTCGGCACTGGTCACCGACGTGAACAGCTTGGCGATGTCGGCGGCCTTGGCGTAGTTGACCTGAAGCAATTCGCGACGCAAAGGCGCGAGCTCGGAAATCTGCTTCTGCGATTCCAGTTCCTGACGTTCACGCGCGGCGATTTCATCGGCCGGCGCCACCAGCAGGACGTTACCGATCTTGCGCTTGTCCAGGCCTTTGGTTTTCAGCACCAGGTCCAGCGCCTGGTCCCACGGCACGTTCTGCAAACGCAAGGTGATGCCGCCCTGCACCGTGTCGCTGGCCACCAGATTGAGGTTGGTGAAATCGGCGATCAGTTGCAGCACCGAACGCACATCGATGTCCTGGAAATTCAGCGAGAGTTTTTCACCGGTGTAGGCAAAACGTTCGGCGTTGCGCTTTTGCAGGTCGTCGACGGTCATTGGCCGAATGCTGACCGTCAGCTTGTTGTCGGTCTGGTAGGTCGAATAATCGAAGGCTCCACTGGGCTCGATACTGATCGTGGCCCGATCCCCCGTGGCGCTGGCATTGACGAACTGCACCGGGGTGGCGAAATCCTTGACGTCCAGGCGCACGCGCAACGGTTCTGGCAATTGGGTTTTGGCGAATCCCAGGATGATCTTTCCGTCGCGCTCCTGGATGTCCGGGGCGATGGACGGATCCGACAGATCAATCACTACATTGCCTTCGCCCTGCGTACCGCGCTGGAAATCCACACCGCGAATGGCTTTGCCCACGGGCGCATAGGCTTTCGTCGGGGCGGGCATTGCAGTCGCGGCGCGAGGCGCGCGGGTAGTCGGCCGAGGCGTTTTGTTATTGGCACCTTGCCCGACCACCACAATCAGGTTGTTGCCGTCGACACGGGCGCTGTACGGGGTCAACTGGGTCAGATTGATGATTAGCCGCGTCCGGTCCTTGGCTTCCACCACCGTCGCGCTACGGGCATTGCCGCCACCCAGCTCACGACTCTTGCTCGAAAGCTGATTGACCACCCCGGGCAGATCCAGCGCGATTCGTGCCGGCGACTCGGTCGTATAACCGTGAGGTTGTGGGGGCGGGCCATCGAAAGACAACTTCAACTCGACACGATCACCCGGCAGCGCAGCAACATCCAGCGCTTTGAGGTTGGCCGCTTGTACCATCGGCGACAGCAACGCTATCCATAGCGAGATACCGAGGGTTGAGAAAATCCTGTTCATTATTCGAGTTCCACTATGAGTGCTCTTTCAAAGGGATGGTTCGTGGCCGTTCCAGCCAGGCGCCTTCGCCGTCGGGAACGATTTCGACCACATCGACTTGCGAGCCGCTGATGGCGACGATCCGTCCATCGTTACGCCCCAGGTAATCGCCGACTTTCAGCCGATGCACCCCGCCTGCCCCGCGCAACAGCGCAAAGGAGCCGGTGGCATTGGAGATCGTGCCGACCATTTCAAACTGCTCGATGTTGAAACCTTCGAGGTATTGCCTGGCCCGGTTGGGGTCGGGTTTGACGTTGCGCGAGCCGCGCTTCTGCCCCGCCAGATCGACCCTGACCTGCCGAGAAAACGGGCTGCGCAGGTTGGCAGCGTTATAGGTGAACGTTGGGTAAGACCGGAATGTCGGCGTTGGTTCAATCTTGCCCGGCGGCCGCAGACGGACTTCATTCATGAAGGCGTCGAGGTCGCCAACGTCGTTGCCGTTGCCGCAACCGGCCAGGCCGGCGAGCAACACAACCATCGACACGCAACGAATCGGGTTCATTTCTGCAACCCCTTGTCGTTGTAGCGATAGGTCTTGGCAAGGATGCTCATGCGTAGTTTCGGACCGCCCTCAGGGTCGGCTGGCGCAAGGTCGAAATCATGCAGCGTAACGATCCGCGGCAACCCGGCCACGCCACTGACGAACGTCGCCAGGTCGTGATAGGCACCCGTCACGGTGATCTGGATCGGCAGTTCGATGTAGAACTGCTGGGCAACCTCCGGCAACAGCTTGATCTCTTCGAACTCCAGCCCGCTACCGAGGCCGGTGCGGGTGATGTCCTCCAGCAGCCCGGGCACCTCGGTATCGCTGGGCAATTGCCGCAGCAACACGCCAAAAGAGTTCTCCATCTCTTTCATCTGCTGGGTATACAGCTCCAGGTTTGCCGCCATGTGCGCCTTGTTCGCGAATTGCTCCTTGAGGGTCGACTCCTCTTCACGCTTGAGTCCGAGGTGATCTTCCTGATCGCTGATGTAAAAGGTGTAGCCGAGGGTCAACACCAGAACCATGAGCAAGGCGCCCGCCAGGGCCTTGATCGCTGGCGGCCAGGACCCCATGTTGTTGGTGTCCAGATCGTTGATGTCGATCTTGCGCAGGCTTTCGAACCATTCCGAGGGGCTCATTTGCCAGCCTCCACAACGGCGGGCTGAGTCTGACGGACGGTCAACTGAAAGACGTTGGCCTGATCCAGCTGACCGGCGGTGGTGGCTTTGACTTCCGTGAGACTCGGCGCATCGAACCAGTCGGACGCATCCAGATTGCGCATCAGGTCCGAAACACGATTGTTCGATTCCGCTGCACCGGTAATGGACAGGGTTTTTCCGGCCATTTTCACTTCGGTGAAATACACCCCGTCAGGCAGGGTACGCGCCAACTGGTCGAAAATCCGCCCACTGATCGGACGGTTACCTTGCAGGTCCTGGATGATGCGCATGCGCTCGACGAGCTGCTGGCGACGGGACTTCAGGTCGCTGATCTGCTTGATGCGCTCGTCGACCACGGCAATCTGTTTGCCGATGTATTCGTTACGGGCCACTTGTCGGTCAATGGCGCTGCTGATGACCTGGTCCGCGATAAAAATCGCGCCCACCGAGCACACCAATACGCCGACCAGTGCCAGCAAAAAGCGCTTGCGGCGCTCTTCACGCAGCTCCTCGCGCCAGGGTAAAAGATTGATCCGTGCCATCAGTCGAAACTCCTGAGGGCGAGCCCGCAAGCGATCATCAGTGCTGGCGCATCGCTTGCCAGGGCCCCGGCGTTGACCTTGCTGCTCAATGCCATGTCGGAGAACGGATTGGCCACCTGGGTTGGCGTGCCCAACCGCTGCTCGATCAGGCGGTCAAGCCCCGGGACCGACGCGGTACCGCCAGCCAGCAGGATGTGATCGACCGCGTTGTACTGACCGGATGCGAAGAAGAACTGCAACGACCGGAAAACCTGCTGCACCAGCGCATCGCGAAACGGTTGCAAGACTTCGCTGACGTAGTCATCCGGCAACCCGCCCTGCTTCTTCGCCAGCCCCGCCTGTTCGACGGTCAGGCCATAACGACGCTGGATTTCCTCCGTGAGCTGACGACCACCGAACAATTGTTCCCGGGTGTAGATGATCCGCCCGTTGTACAGCACGCTCAGGGTGGTCATGGTCGCGCCGATGTCGACCACCGCCACGGTCAGCCCCTCCTGAGAGACCGCCAGTTGCCCCGCCAGCAAGGAGAACGACCGCTCCAGCGCATAGGCCTCGACATCCACCACTCGCGCGGTCAGGCCGGCCAGCGCCAGGGCGGCTTCACGCACCTCCACGTTTTCCTTGCGACAGGCCGCCAGCAGCACATTGACCCGTTCGGGGTTACGCACCGACACGCCCTGGACTTCGAAGTCGATGGCGACTTCATCCAATGGATAGGGGATGTACTGATCGGCCTCGATCTTCAGCTGGTTTTCCATCTCGTCATCGGAAAGACCTGCGTCCATCTCGATGGTTTTGGTGATGACTGCCGAACCGGCGACGGCCACGGCGACATTCCTGAGGTTGGTTTTGGCCTTGAGCAGCACGCGCGCGAGTGCCTGGCCCACGCCTTCGAGCTCGGCGATATTTTTTTCGACCACTGCGTTGGTAGGCAAGGGCTCGACCGCATAGGCCTCGACCCGATAACGCTCACCCTGGCGACTTAGCTCAAGCAACTTCACCGACGTGGAGCTGATGTCGATGCCCAGAAGCGTATTGGCTTTTTTATTGAAGAGTCCTAGCACTACCAATTCCCTATGACTATCCGTGTCTTACGGACTCTGTAATACCCATTGCGTTCAAACCACCCGTCTTGACAGCAGCGCAAATGACGCCCTCGACGGAAAAATGCTTATAATGCCCAGCGATTTTTTCCGGTTTTTACTGCAAGCGCGGGTCGTTCCCTGTTATCTGAACCCTGTTGCCCAATTCATTCTTTGCCCTGGATATCCCAAAGCCTTGATTCGTCTGCTGAAATTTTTCGGTTGGTCCATCGTCGCCGTTTTCTGCGGACTGCTCCTTGGTCTGAGCGGCGCGTTTCTTTACCTTAGTCCGGGATTGCCATCTGTGGAGGCTCTGCGAAGCATCCAGTTGCAGATTCCATTGCGGGTATACAGCAGTGACAACAAGTTGATCGCAGAATTTGGCGAGATGCGCCGCACACCAATCCGTTTCGCCGACATTCCCCCCAATTTCATCAATGCGTTACTAAGTGCTGAAGACGACAATTTCGCCAACCACTACGGCGTCGATCCCAGCAGCTTGATGCGCGCTGCAACCCAGTTGGTAAAAAGCGGACACATCCAGTCCGGCGGCAGCACCATCACCATGCAGGTGGCGAAGAACTTCTTCCTGACCAGCGAACGCAGCTTCTCGCGCAAAACCACCGAAATCCTCCTGGCCCTGCAGATCGAACGGCAGCTGACCAAGGACGAAATCCTGGAGCTGTACGTCAACAAGATCTACCTGGGTAACCGCGCCTATGGCATCGAAGCCGCCGCGCAGGTTTACTACGGCAAATCGATTCGTGATGTCAGCCTGGCGCAGATGGCGATGATCGCCGGTCTGCCAAAAGCCCCTTCGCGCTTCAACCCGCTGGCCAATCCGGCCCGCAGCAAGGAACGTCGCGACTGGATCCTGGGGCGCATGTACAAGCTCGGCAAAATCACCGAAGCCGACTACACCACTGCGATAAACGAACCGCTGAACGCCAGCTACCACGTGCCGACGCCGGAAGTGAACGCGCCGTACATTGCTGAAATGGCCCGTGCCGAAATGGTCGGCCGCTATGGCAGCGATGCGTACACCGAAGGTTTTCGCGTGACCACGACGGTGCCGAGCAATCTCCAGGAAATGGCCAACACCGCGCTGCACGAAGGCTTGATGACCTACGATCAGCGTCACGGCTATCGCGGTCCCGAGTCGCGCCTGCCGGGCAAGACTCGCGAGGCCTGGGCCACCGAACTGACCAAACAGCGGACCATCAGCAGCCTTGAGCCCGCCATCGTCACTCAGGTCGACAAGAATGGCCTGCAAGTATTGACCCGCACCGGCGAAGAACACGTCGGCTGGGACAGCATGAAATGGGCGCGTCCGTTCCTGAACACCAACAGCATGGGCGCCAATCCGAAGCAGCCCTCGGACGTGGCTCAGGTCGGCGACCTGATTCGCGTGCAGCGCCAACCGGACAATTCGCTGAAGTTCAGCCAGATCCCGCAAGCGCAAGGCGCGCTGGTGTCACTTGATCCGCAGAACGGCGCCATTCGCTCGCTGGTCGGTGGTTTCGCCTTTGAGCAGAGCAACTACAACCGCGCCATGCAGGCCAAGCGTCAGCCGGGTTCGAGCTTCAAGCCCTTCGTGTACAGCGCCGCGCTGGATAACGGCTACACCGCCGCCAGCCTGGTGAACGATGCGCCGATCGTGTTCGTCGATGAATACCTGGACAAGGTCTGGCGCCCGAAGAACGACACCAACACCTTCCTCGGCCCGATCCGCCTGCGTGAAGGGCTGTACAAGTCGCGCAACCTGGTGTCGATCCGTTTGGTGCAGGCGCTGGGCATCGATCGCACCATCGACTACATCAGCAAGTTCGGCTTCAACAAGCAGGACCTGCCGCGCAACCTGTCCCTGGCCCTGGGCACCGCGACCCTGACGCCAATGGAAATCGCCACCGGCTGGAGCACCTTCGCCAACGGTGGCTACAAAATCAGCCCGTACATCATCGACAAGATCGAAAGCCGCAATGGCGACACGCTGTTCGTCGCCAACCCGCCGAGCGTTCCTCAGGGCGCCGCAGTGACCAACGGCATCGCCGCACCGACCGACGCCCAGGCATTCACGGTCAATGCGACTCCAGGGGAAGCTCCAGCCGCACCCGGCACTGCGCCGCAAACGCCGGCCGTGGCCGAACGCATCGTCGACGGTCGCACCACTTACATCCTCAACAGCATGCTTGAGGACGTGATCAAACTCGGCACCGGCCGCCGCGCACTGGCCTTGGGTCGCAGTGACATTGCGGGCAAGACCGGTACCACCAACGAATCCAAGGACGCCTGGTTCTCCGGCTACAACGCCGATTACGTAACCACCGTCTGGACCGGGTTCGATCAGCCTGAAAGCCTGGGCAAGCGCGAGTTCGGTGGCACCGTCGCGCTGCCGATCTGGATGAACTACATGGCGGCCGCGCTCAAGGACAAGCCGCCTCACACTCAACCAGAGCCGGAAGGCATTCTCAGTTTGCGGGTTGACCCCGTCAGCGGCCGTGCGGCCAGCCCAGGCACGCCTGGCGCGTACTTCGAGCTGTTCAAGGCCGAGGACACGCCTCCGTCGGTGAATGAACTGGGTAACGGCAATGCGCCGGGCAGCCCGCTGCCAGCGGACGAAGCAGCGCCAATCGATCTGTTCTGATCGCGTAGCGCAACGCAAAAGCCCCGCCTTCTCAAGAAGAGCGGGGCTTTTTATGGCCTGCAGGTTTTGCTTTGTCCTTGAGGGCCTCTTCGCGGGCAAACCTCGCTCCTACGGACATGGAAAGTTCCCAGCGCTTGCCCCTGTAGGAGCGAGGCTTGCCCGCGAAGAGCCCCTTACAGACACCACAAAAACCACAGCCAAAAAAAAGCCCCGACTCAATTGAGCCGGGGCTTTCGGTTGAAGCGCTACAACGGCTTAGCCGTTGAACACGTCATCCACGCTTTTCAGCGGGTAGTTCTTCGGATACGGCAGGGTCGCTACACCGGTCTCGATGGCGGCCTTGGCCACGGCATCGGAGATCACGGTGATCAGGCGGGCATCCATTGGCTTCGGAATGATGTACTCACGACCGAATTCCAGCTTGATGCCGCCGTAGGCGTCGCACACTTCCTGAGGAACCGGCAGCTTGGCCAGTTCGCGCAGGGCGTTGGCCGCTGCCACTTTCATTTCTTCGTTGATGCGCTTGGCGCGAACGTCCAGGGCACCGCGGAAGATGAACGGGAAGCCCAATACGTTGTTGACCTGGTTCGGGTAGTCCGAACGGCCGGTCGCCATGATCACGTCGTCACGGGTGGCATGCGCCAGTTCCGGGGCGATTTCCGGATCCGGGTTCGAGCAGGCGAACACGATCGGGTTGGCCGCCATGGACTTCAGGCCTTCAGCGCTCAGCAGGTTCGGGCCGGACAGGCCAACGAACACGTCAGCACCGGTCAGGGCGTCAGCCAGGGTGCGCTTGTCGGTCGCGTGAGCGAAGACAGCCTTGTACTGGTTCAGGTCGTCACGGCCGGAGTGGATCACACCGGTACGGTCAACCATGAAGATGTTTTCGATGTTGGCGCCCATGCTCACCAGCAATTTCATGCAGGAGATGGCGGCCGCACCGGCGCCCAGGCAGACGATCTTGGCGTCAGCGAGGGTTTTGCCAGCGATTTCCAGGGCGTTGATCATGCCGGCCGCGGTAACGATTGCGGTGCCGTGCTGGTCATCGTGGAACACTGGAATGTCGCACTGCTCGATCAGAGCGCGCTCGATCTCAAAGCACTCAGGTGCCTTGATGTCTTCCAGGTTGATGCCGCCGAAGGTGATGGAGATACGCTTGACGGTGTCGATGAAGGCTTGCGGGCTTTCGGAGTCGACTTCGATGTCGAAAACGTCGATGCCGGCGAAGCGCTTGAACAACACGCCCTTACCTTCCATGACTGGCTTGGAAGCCAATGGGCCGAGGTTACCCAGGCCGAGAATCGCGGTGCCATCGGAAATGACTGCAACCAGGTTGCCTTTGCCGGTGTATTTGTAGGCCAGTTCAGGATCGCGGGCGATTTCGCGTACTGGTTCGGCTACGCCGGGGCTGTAGGCCAGCGACAGGTCGCGGGCGGTAGCGGTGGCCTTGGTGAGCTCGACACTCAGCTTCCCTGGACGAGGATGGGCATGATATTCGAGAGCGGCAGTTTTCAAATCAGACATGTGGGCATTCCGCTTTTACTGTTGGACAGACGGACCGCCGAGGATACGCGTGTCGCAAAGTCCCCACAAGACTGACCGGTCACCCCTGTCAAGCGCCCTGCCCTACGACTTTGGGCCAAGAGCCGCGGAACACAAGGGATAGACTGTTCACAATCGCCATAAAAAATGTCTACAATTTTTTATCGAGGCGCCGCTTGCAGCATCGCCGGATCGGTCAGCGGCAGAAGCCAGCGTGCCTGCCCGGGTTTCAAGCCGCCCCGACGCGATCGATCCACGACCCAGCCACGCGCCTCAATCTGCTTGCCCTTCAGCCGCTCAAGCGATGCAACATCGAACTGCCCGAGCAAATTGGGTGCAACGCGCAATACAACCGCGTCCTGCAACTCAATCCAAACTCCGCCGCGATTGCGCTGAACCTTGCTCACACGACCACTGAGCACGGCGAAACCGGAGGCGTTGATCTGCTCCGCTTTCAGTACAGGGGATTGCCGCCACAGGCCAAGGCCGGCCTGACGGGCGCTGAGTTCGGCGGCTTGCTGACAGCTGACCAAATCGACATTCGGCGCGACCGCCACTTGAAAACCAAGGCCCTCGGCGAGCATCTGCGCTTCGAGGTTGGCGCCATTGGCGCCATAGACATGGGCCAGCGTGCGACCGTAATGATCTTTGCTCTCTTTACCGGGACGCAAACCCACGCGCCCGTCGCTGGCCGCCACCAGCGCTTCCAGGCGTTTGTGCGCGACCACGGCGAACGGCTCGTCGGAACGGCCCTGCTTGCCCAGCTCAGGCGTATTCAAGCCGATCATGCGCACACTGCGGCCATCGCTCAGGCGCAAGGTGTCGCCATCCACCACACGCTGCACCGCGACGGGTGTAAGCCCGCTCGGCACCGGGCAGAAGGCCTGGGCGCCGGACAGCCAAATCGCGGACACAAAAAAGGCGCCCGCGAGGGACGCCTTTTTCGTTAGCAAGGTAAAGCCCATGGGGCTTTTCAACCTTACTCTGCAGCAGCAGGAGCTTTGGTTTTGCCAAAAGCGCCGAAACGGTCTGCGAAGCGCTGTACACGGCCGCCAGTATCCAGAGTCTTCTGCTTACCGGTGTAGAACGGGTGGCACTCGTTGCATACGTCGATCGCCAGAGGCTTGGCCAGGTTCGAACGAGTTTCGAACTTGTTGCCACAGCTGCAGGTAACTGCGGTGACTTCGTATGTTGGATGGATATCGGCTTTCATGGTGTCTTCCTCGGGCTAGCGTGCCGCCACTCAACACTATTGTTGAATACCGCACGTAATTAGGCCGCGGATTCTACCAGACAATGCCAATCGCGCAAGCTGTCGCTTCTACCGACCGTCTGCTAGGCTCCCCGCCTGATATGTGCCCCTTGTGGGAGCGGGCTTGCTCGCAAATACGGGCTGCCAGCCAGCGATGAGGTGTCTGACCCAACGCATTCGCGAGCAAGCCCACTCCCACAATTAGTATGCGTCCGACTTCTTTTACTGCCCGTTTATCGAGATCCCCGCGTGCACGACGCCATTTTGCGCCTCGCCCTGCCTTCGCCGCTGCGCCGCCTGTTCGATTACCGTGCCCCGGCCGGGATCCTGCGCGCCCAGTTGCAACCGGGCATGCGCCTGCGGGTGCCGTTTGGTCGGCGGGAGATGATCGGGATTCTGGTGGAGGTCACCGACACCAGCGAAGTCCCGGTGGAAAAGCTCAAACCGGCGCTGGCCCTGCTCGACGCCACCCCGCCGCTACCGCCAGCACTGTTCAAGCTGTGTCTGTGGACCTCGCAGTATTACCAGCACAGCCTCGGTGACACCTTGAGCTGGGCGCTTCCGGTGTTGCTGCGCCAGGGCGAATTGGCCGAGGCGCGCCAGGAACGCTTCTGGTCCGCCGCGCCCGGTGCCAGCCTGGATGATCCGCGTATCGCCCGTGCCCCGCGCCAGCGCGAAGCCCTGGCCACGTTGGCCCAGCACCCTCATGGCGTCGCCCATCAGTTGTTGAGCAAACTGATGCTGAGCAAGGACAGCCTGGATCTGTTGCTGGCCAAGGATCTGGTGCAGGTGGAAATCCGCAAGCACGCTCCCGGCGCCCGCCACGAACATTGGCTGGCGCAACCGGAATTGCCGCTCAACCCTGAGCAGCGTGCCGCGTATGAAGCGATTCGCGCCGGGTTCGACAGTTATCATGCGTTCCTGCTGGCCGGCGTTACCGGCAGCGGCAAGACCGAAGTCTATTTGCAGCTGATCCGCGAAACCCTCGAAGCCGGCAAGCAGGCGCTGGTGCTGATCCCGGAGATCAACCTCGGCCCGCAAACCCTGGCGCGCTTCGAGCAGCGTTTCAATGCGCGCATCGCCCTGATTCACTCGGCAGTCAATGATCGGGAGCGCCTCGAGGCCTGGCTCGCGGCCCGGGACGGTGACGCCGACATCATTATCGGCACCCGCTCGGCGCTGTTCACGCCGATGAAAAATCCCGGCCTGATCATCATCGACGAAGAGCATGACGGCTCCTATAAACAGCAGGAAGGCCTGCGCTATCACGCCCGCGATCTGGCTTTGGTGCGCGCGCGGCAGGAAAACATCCCGATTGTCCTCGGCTCCGCCACGCCTTCACTGGAAAGCCTGCACAACGCCTACACCGGTCGGTATGGGCTCCTACGCCTGAACGAGCGTGCTGGCGGCGCCAAACAACCGCGATTCCTGCGTCTCGATGTAAAAAGCCGTCCGCTGGATAGCGGTATTTCCGGGCCGATGCAGCAAGCCATCGGCCAGACGCTGGCGGCTGGCCAGCAAGTCCTGGTGTTTCTCAATCGTCGCGGCTTTGCGCCGACGCTGCTGTGTCATGACTGCGGCTGGATGTCCGAGTGCCAGCGCTGCGATGCGCGGATGACCGTGCACCAGCGCTCCGGCGAATTGCGCTGCCACCATTGCGGCTACGTGGAACGCGTGCCGCGGCATTGCCCGAAGTGCGGCAAGGTCGATTTACGGCCGGTGGGTGCCGGCACCGAACGCGCAGAAGAGCGCCTGGCGATTCTGTTCCCGGACGTCCCGGTACTGCGGGTCGACCGCGACAGTACGTCGCGCAAGGACGCGATGAATCAGTTGTTCGCCACCATCCAGAAAGGCCAGCCGTGCATTCTGGTGGGCACGCAAATGCTCGCCAAAGGGCACCACTTTCCACGGGTAACGCTGGTGTCGATTCTCGATGCCGACGGTGGATTGTTCTCTGGCGACTTCCGCGCCAGCGAGCGCATGGCACAGTTGATCGTTCAGGTGGCAGGCCGGGCCGGGCGGGCCGAAGAGCCGGGCAAGGTAATTATCCAGACGCACCTGGCCGATCATCCGCTGCTGGTGCAATTGACCGAACAAGGCTATTTCGCCTTTGCCGAACAGGCCTTGAGCGAACGCCGCTCGGCAGGATTGCCGCCGTTTGCGCATTTGGCGTTGCTACGGGCCGAAGCGCATAAACCGGGACAGGCCGAAGGTTTTCTCGATGAAGCGTGTAGCGAGGCCGAGCGCTTGCTGGCTGAGCAGAATCTGACTGGTATTGAGCTGCTCGGCCCGGTGCCGGCTCCGATGGAACGCCGGGCCGGGCGTTATCGTGCGCAGTTGTTGTTGCAAGCCACGGCCCGGGCGCCGTTGCATCGGCTGCTGAGTAGCTGGTTGCTGGCGCTGGAGCAGATGCCGAGCGGGCGGGCGGTGCGTTGGTCGCTGGATGTGGATCCCGTCGATTTGTATTGATTGGTCGATCGCCTTCGCGGGCAAGGCTCGCTCCTACAGGGGGAGAGTCGTTTGCCAATACTGTGAACGACACAAAAACTGTAGGAGCGAGGCTGGCCCGCGAAGAGGCCCGATTTGTCACCACATATCCATAACCTGCCCGCTATAGTTGGCAAGCCCGTCTTCGCAACGGATAATGCCCAGTTTTTCCACTAGCGCATCGAAGCGCCGCCGCGCTTGCGGTCGAAAGAGAACACCATGAAAGACACCATTCGCCAGCTGATCCAACAAGCCATCACCCAACTCGTCAACGAAGGTGTGTTGCCTGAAGGCCTGTCGCCGGCGATCCAGGTGGAAAACTCCCGTGACAAGAAGAATGGCGACTTCGCCAGCAACATCGCGATGATGCTGGCCAAACCGGCCGGCATGAAGCCGCGTGACCTGGCAGAGAAAATCATCGCTGCGCTGCCGGCTGATGAAAACGTCACCAAGACCGAAATCGCCGGCCCGGGCTTCCTGAATTTCTTCCAGAATACTGATGCCCTGGCCACTCGCCTGGATGCCGCCCTCGCCGACGACCACATCGGCGTGCGCAAAGCTGGCCCGGTGCAGCGCACTGTGGTCGACCTGTCGGCCCCGAACCTGGCCAAAGAGATGCACGTCGGTCACTTGCGTTCGACCATCATTGGCGACGGCGTGGCACGCGTTCTGGAGTTCCTCGGCGACGACGTCATCCGTCAGAACCACGTCGGCGACTGGGGCACCCAGTTCGGCATGCTGATGGCTTATCTGCAAGAAAACCCGATCACCAGCGATGAACTGTCCGACCTGGAAAACTTCTACCGCGCCGCCAAGCAACGCTTCGACGAATCCGAAGAGTTCGCCGATCGCGCCCGTGGCCTGGTGGTCAAGCTGCAAGCCGGCGACCCGGACTGCCTGGCCCTGTGGACCAAGTTCAAGGACATCTCGCTGTCGCACTGCCAGAAAATCTACGAACTGCTGAACGTCAAACTGACCATGGCCGACGTGATGGGCGAAAGCGCCTATAACGACGACCTGATCAACGTGGTCAACGACCTCAAGGCCGCCGGCATGCTGGTCGAAAGCAATGGCGCCCAGTGCGTGTTCCTCGACGAATTCAAGAACGCCGACGGCGACCCGCTGCCGGTGATCATCGTCAAGGCCGATGGCGGCTACCTCTACGCCACCACTGACCTGGCAGCCGTGCGTTATCGCAGCGGCAAACTCAAGGCTGACCGCGCGCTGTACTTCGTCGATCAGCGCCAGGCGCTGCACTTCCAGCAAGTGTTCGCAGTCGCCCGCAAGGCCGGCTTCGTGACGCACCCGATGGAAATGGAACACATGGGCTTCGGCACCATGAACGGCGCCGATGGCCGTCCGTTCAAGACCCGTGATGGCGGCACCGTGAAGCTGATCGATCTGCTGACCGAAGCCCAGGAACGCGCCTACACCCTGGTGAAAGACAAGAATCCGGAGCTGGCCGAAAACGAATTGCGCAACATCGCCAGGGTCGTGGGCATTGGCGCCGTGAAATACGCTGACCTGTCCAAGCACCGTACCAGCGACTACAGCTTCAACTTCGACCTGATGCTGAACTTCGAAGGCAACACTGCTCCGTACCTGCTGTACGCCTACACCCGCGTGGCCGGTGTATTCCGCAAACTCGGCAAGGACTTCAGTGAAGTCGAAGGCCAGATCGTCCTCGAAGCAGCACACGAACACGAGTTGGCAGCCAAGCTCGCGCAATTTGGCGAAGTGCTGAACAACGTGTGCGAAAAAGGCACGCCACACATTCTGTGCACCTACCTGTACGATGTCGCCGGCCTGTTCTCCAGCTTCTACGAGAACTGCCCGATTCTCAGCGCCGACACCCCGGCGCAAATGCAGAGCCGTCTGCGCCTCGCCGCGCTGACCGGCCGCACTCTCAAGCAAGGCCTGGAACTCTTGGGTCTGGAAACTCTGGAGCGTATGTAAGTTGGCTGCCAAGAAAAAACCTGCACCCAAGCGTGGCGCCAGCCGTTACCAAGCTCCTGCAAAGCAACCGATCCCGGGTTGGCTGTGGATGGCCATCGGCCTGACGGTCGGCGCGTTCATTGTGTTCCTGATGAAACTGGAACCGGGCAAGGGCAGCGAGAGCGTCAAGCGCGAGAAGATCGAACAGCAGAAAGCCACCAAGATCGCCGAGGCCAACAAGACCCCGCCGAGCCCGACGCAACCGGTGAAGCCGAAGTACGACTTCTACACCCTGCTGCCGGAATCGGAAGTGATCGTGCCGCCGGATGCCGTGCCGGAGAAAACCCTGCCGACGCCACAAGTGCCGGCAATTCCGACCACGCCGGTGACGCCGGAGCAAGCAGCGAAGATTGATACTGCGCGAGCCCAGGCGGCACTGGCAGGGATCACGCCGCCGCCAGCGCCACCGGTGTCCAAAGCAGCCCCGGTGACCAAGTTCTTCCTCCAGGCCGGTTCGTTCCGCAAGGAAGCTGACGCGGACAAGGTTCGGGCGCAGATCATCCTGCTGGGGCAGGCGGTGGCGGTTGAATCCGGCACAGTCAAAGACGAAACCTGGTATCGAGTGCTGGTCGGGCCGTTCAGCAATCGCGAACAGCTGACCACGGCGCAGAAACAACTGTCCGGCGCCGGCTTCAGCAACCTGTTGTTACAACAACGCCAGAACCGCTGATTTCGTCAGGGGCACCGCGTTATCGTTCTTCGCGGGCAAGCCTCGCTCCTACAAGGATTGCGTGATTCCCTGTAGGAGCGAGGCGTGCCCGCGAAGGCGCCAGAACAGCCAACACACCCATCCCCGCGCAACACCGCTCGTCCCCTCTCCCGCCCCGCAGTTGAAAAACGCATCGCCACCCCCATATGAGTTGGCATAAGGCATTTTCGCCCCGCTGCGTGGAGACTCTCCCTTGACCACCATCGTTTCAGTTCGCCGCCACGGCAAAGTCGTCATGGGCGGCGACGGCCAGGTTTCTCTCGGCAATACCGTGATGAAAGGCAACGCGAAGAAAGTTCGTCGCCTGTACCACGGCCAGGTCATCGCCGGTTTTGCCGGGGCCACCGCTGACGCCTTCACCCTCTTCGAGCGTTTTGAAGGCCAGCTTGAGAAACATCAGGGCCACCTGGTTCGCGCCGCTGTCGAACTCGCCAAAGAATGGCGCACTGACCGCTCCCTCAGCCGCCTCGAAGCCATGCTCGCCGTCGCGAACAAAGACGCCTCACTGATCATCACCGGCAACGGCGACGTGGTCGAACCCGAAGAAGGCCTGATCGCCATGGGTTCCGGTGGCGGTTACGCCCAGGCCGCCGCCAGCGCGCTGCTGAAGAAAACCGATCTGTCGGCCCGGGAAATCGTCGAAACCGCACTCGGTATCGCCGGCGACATTTGCGTATTCACCAACCACACCTTCACCATTGAGGAGCAGGACCTCGCCGAGTAAGCCTGTTCCGGCCTTAGTGCCACGGCTCACTTTTGCTTGAGGACCGCCAATTACTATGTCCATGACTCCCCGTGAAATCGTCCACGAACTCAATCGCCACATCATCGGCCAGGACGATGCCAAGCGCGCCGTCGCCATCGCGCTGCGTAACCGCTGGCGCCGGATGCAGCTGCCCGAAGAGCTGCGCGTTGAAGTAACGCCAAAGAACATCCTGATGATCGGCCCGACCGGTGTCGGTAAAACCGAGATCGCCCGTCGCCTGGCCAAACTCGCCAACGCGCCGTTCATCAAAGTCGAAGCGACCAAGTTCACCGAAGTCGGCTACGTCGGTCGCGATGTCGAATCGATCATTCGTGACCTGGCCGACGCGGCGATCAAGCTGCTGCGCGAACAGGAAATGACCAAGGTTCGCCACCGCGCCGAAGACGCCGCCGAGGAACGCATCCTCGACGCCCTGCTGCCACCGGCACGCATGGGCTTTAACAATGACGACGCCCCGTCAGCCGACTCCAACACCCGCCAGCTGTTCCGCAAGCGCCTGCGCGAAGGTCAGCTGGATGACAAGGAGATCGAAATCGAAGTCGCCGAAATGGCCGGCGTCGACATCTCCGCGCCACCGGGCATGGAAGAAATGACCAACCAGTTGCAGAGCCTGTTCGCCAACATGGGCAAGGGCAAAAAGAAAAACCGCAAGATCAAGGTCAAGGAAGCGCTGAAACTGGTGCGTGACGAGGAAGCCAGCCGCCTGGTCAACGATGAAGAGTTGAAGGCCAAGGCGCTGGAAGCAGTCGAGCAGCACGGCATCGTGTTCATCGATGAAATCGACAAGGTCGCCAAGCGCGGTAACTCCGGTGGCGTCGACGTATCCCGTGAAGGCGTGCAGCGTGACTTGCTGCCACTGATCGAAGGCTGCACCGTCAACACCAAGCTGGGCATGGTCAAGACCGACCACATCCTGTTCATCGCTTCCGGTGCGTTCCACCTGAGCAAGCCAAGTGACCTGGTGCCGGAGCTGCAAGGTCGCCTGCCGATTCGTGTCGAGCTGAAGGCGCTGACGCCGGAAGATTTCGAGCGCATCCTCAGCGAGCCGCATGCGTCGCTCACCGAGCAGTATTGCGCCCTGCTGAAAACCGAAGGCCTGGTCATCGAGTTCCAGCCGGACGGCATCAAGCGTATTGCCGAGATCGCCTGGCAGGTCAACGAGAAGACCGAGAACATCGGTGCCCGTCGCCTGCACACCTTGCTCGAACGCTTGCTCGAAGAAGTGTCGTTCAGCGCCGGCGACCTGGCCAGCGCCCATGACGACAAGGCGATCCTGATCGACGCCGATTACGTCAACAGTCACCTCGGCGAATTGGCGCAGAACGAAGACCTGTCCCGTTATATCCTGTAAACCATACTTGTAGGAGCGAAGCTTGCTCGCGAAAGCGGTCATTCAATCAACGTAAATGTCGACTGACCTGACGCTTTCGCGAGCAAGCTTCGCTCCTACAGGGTTCCATCCATAACGGAACGCAGGCCATGACCCAACTCCCCACCGACATCAAACTGCACAAAGCCTCGAAAACCCTGTCGCTGAAATACGCGTCCGGCGAGGAATATCACCTGCCCGCCGAGTTCCTTCGCGTGCACTCTCCTTCCGCCGAGGTCCAGGGCCACGGCAAACCTATCCTGCAATTTGGCAAGATCGGCGTAGGCCTGACCAAGGTAGAACCGGCCGGTCAGTACGCACTGAAATTGACCTTCGACGACGGACACGACAGCGGCCTGTTCACTTGGGAATATCTGTACCAGCTGGGCGTGCGCCAAGAGGATCTCTGGAACGATTATCTTGCCGAACTCAAAGCCGCCGGAAAAACCCGCGATCCGAACGAATCTATCGTCAAGCTGATGCTCTAGGTCAGCCCTCTTGCTCTTTAGAGGGCATTTTCTAATTCCATCTGTTTGAATGCTCCGCTCCTGGGTCAATGATTGGCCCGCTTGCGAAAAAAATTAAACTCGGGTAACCAATGGAGCTGGCAAGTTCCCTGCAGTGCTCTCTGCCGTAAAAAGCAGCGATGCAGAATTAACGGTCACCCGAGCATAAGTACCTGGCATTGGCTGTGTGACTACAGCTGGACCCAGGTACTCGTCTCAGGACAATGGAGCGTCGTAGATGAGTAACAAGAATAACGATGACTTGAAGTATCAAGCCTCGGAAAACACCTTGGGGCTGAATCCTGTCGTTGGGCTGCGCGGAAAGGATCTACTGGCTTCTGCTCGAATGGTGCTCAGGCAGGCCATCAAACAACCGATTCACAGTGCCAAGCATGTCGCCCATTTCGGCCTTGAATTGAAGAACGTGTTGTTCGGCAAATCAGAACTTCAACCTACCAGCGATGACCGTCGCTTCGCCGATCCGGCCTGGAGCCAGAACCCGCTCTATAAACGTTATCTGCAAACTTACCTGGCGTGGCGCAAGGAACTCCACGACTGGATTGACGACAGCAACCTGCCGCCCAAAGACGTCAGTCGCGGGCATTTCGTGATCAACCTCATGACCGAAGCCATGGCCCCGACCAACAGTGCGGCCAACCCGGCGGCGGTCAAACGTTTCTTCGAGACCGGCGGCAAAAGCCTGCTCGACGGCCTCTCGCACCTGGCCAAGGATCTGGTACACAACGGCGGCATGCCGAGCCAGGTCAACATGGGCGCGTTCGAAGTCGGCAAGAGCCTGGGCGTGACCGAAGGCGCGGTGGTGTTCCGCAATGACGTGCTGGAATTGATCCAGTACCGCCCGATCACCGAGCAGGTGCACGAGCGTCCGCTGCTGGTGGTGCCGCCGCAGATCAACAAGTTCTACGTATTCGACCTGAGCCCGGACAAGAGCCTGGCGCGCTTCTGCCTGCGCAACAACGTGCAGACGTTCATCGTCAGCTGGCGCAACCCGACCAAGGAGCAGCGCGAGTGGGGTCTGTCGACCTACATCGAGGCGCTCAAGGAAGCGGTCGACGTGGTTACTGCGATCACCGGCAGCAAAGACGTGAACATGCTGGGCGCCTGCTCCGGAGGCATCACCTGCACCGCGCTGCTGGGCCACTACGCCGCGATCGGCGAGAAGAAGGTCAACGCCCTCACCCTGCTGGTCAGCGTGCTGGATACGACCCTGGACAGCGACGTGGCCTTGTTCGTCGACGAGCAGACCCTCGAAGCCGCCAAGCGCCATTCCTATCAGGCCGGTGTGCTGGAAGGCCGCGACATGGCGAAAGTCTTCGCCTGGATGCGCCCCAACGATCTGATCTGGAACTACTGGGTCAACAACTACCTGCTGGGCAACGAGCCGCCGGTATTCGACATCCTGTTCTGGAACAACGACACCACCCGGTTACCCGCCGCATTCCACGGCGACCTGATCGAAATGTTCAAAAACAACCCGCTGATCCGTCCTGATGCACTGGAAGTGTGCGGCACGCCGATCGACCTGAAGCAGGTCACGGCCGACATCTTTTCCCTGGCCGGCACCAACGACCACATCACGCCGTGGAAGTCCTGCTACAAGTCGGCGCAGTTGTTTGGCGGCAAGGTCGAGTTCGTGCTGTCCAGCAGCGGACATATCCAGAGCATTCTGAACCCGCCGGGCAATCCGAAATCGCGCTACATGACCAGCACCGAAATGCCGGTCAAAGCCGAAGACTGGCAAGAGAACTCCACCAAGCACACTGACTCCTGGTGGCTGCACTGGCAGGCCTGGCAGGCCGAGCGTTCGGGCAAGCTGAAGAAGTCCCCGGCGAGCCTGGGGAACAAGGCCTATCCAGCGGGCGAAGCAGCACCCGGCACTTATGTGCATGAGCGGTAACTGACACACCCCGCGCCCCTCTGCAGGAGCGAAGCTTGCTCGCGAAAGCGGTCTTTCATTCAACATGGATGTCGACTGACTTGACGCCTTCGCGAGCAAGCTTCGCTCTTGCAGGGGGACCGGGGATGAATTAACCCACAGGGCCTGAAGCATGCCGCAACCGTTCATATTCCGTACCGTCGACCTGGATGGCCAGACCCTCCGCACGGCGGTACGCCCCGGCAAGCCTCACTTGACGCCCTTGCTGATTTTCAACGGCATCGGCGCCAACCTGGAGCTGGTGTTTCCGTTCGTGGCAGCGCTGGACCCGGACCTGGAAGTCATCGCCTTCGACGTTCCCGGTGTCGGCGGTTCGTCGACGCCGAATCGGCCGTACCGTTTTCCGGGCCTGGCGAAACTCACGGCGCGGATGCTCGACTATCTCGACTACGGGCAAGTCAACGTCATCGGCGTTTCCTGGGGAGGCGCACTCGCTCAGCAGTTCGCCTACGACTATCCCGAGCGCTGCAAGAAACTCGTGCTGGCGGCCACGGCGGCCGGCGCGGTGATGGTGCCGGGCAAACCGAAAGTGCTGTGGATGATGGCCAGCCCGCGGCGCTACATCCAGCCGTCTCACGTGATCCGCATTGCGCCGATGATCTACGGCGGCTCTTTCCGTCGCGATCCGACCCTGGCCGCCAGCCATGCGGCGAAGGTCCGTTCGGCGGGCAAACTCGGTTACTACTGGCAGCTGTTCGCCGGGCTTGGCTGGACCAGTATTCACTGGCTGCACAAGATCAACCAGCCGACGCTGGTACTGGCCGGCGACGACGATCCACTGATCCCGCTGATCAACATGCGCATGCTGGCCTGGCGGATCCCCAATGCTCAGTTGCACATCATCGATGACGGGCACCTGTTCCTGATTACCCGCGCCGAAGCGGTGGCACCGATCATCATGAAATTCCTCGAGGAGGAACGTCAGCGCGCCGTGATGCATCCGCATCCGGCGCCATTGGGCGGTTAACCGGCCCATTGTCGGTCGGCAGGACGCCGCACCGCGCAACAACCCGTAACAGCGTCTATGGTGTTCTGGTTCGATGTGTTTGTATTTGGCCTGAAAGACGAAGGAGTGTTGACACATGCGCGACAAACCAGCGAGGGACTTTTTACCCACTCCCGCCGCGTTCATCAACGCGCAGAGTGCGATCACCGGCCTGCGTGGCCGGGATCTGTTTTCGACCCTGCGCAGCGTTGCCGCCCATGGCTTGCGTAACCCGGTGCACAGCGTTCGACATGCCTTGAAACTGGGCGGCCAACTGGGTCGCGTCATGCTGGGGGAAACCCTGCACCCGACCAACCCGCAGGACAATCGTTTTGCCGACCCGGCGTGGAGCCTCAACCCGTTTTATCGCCGCAGCTTGCAGGCCTACCTGAGCTGGCAGAAAGAAGTTAAAAGCTGGATCGACGAAAGCAACATGACCCCGGACGATCGCGCTCGCGCCCACTTTGCGTTCGCCTTGCTCAATGACGCCGTGGCGCCGTCCAACACCCTGCTCAATCCGCTGGCGATCAAGGAAATCTTCAATTCCGGCGGTAACAGCCTGGTGCGTGGCATCAGCCATCTGGTCGACGATTTCCTGCACAACGACGGCCTGCCCAGACAAGTCACCAAGCAAGCGTTCGAGGTCGGTAAAACGGTCGCCACCACCACGGGTTCCGTGGTGTTTCGCAACGAGCTGCTGGAGCTGATCCAGTACAAGCCGATGAGCGAAAAGCAGTATTCCAAACCGCTGCTGGTGGTGCCGCCGCAGATCAACAAGTACTACATTTTCGACCTGAGCCCGCATAACAGCTTCGTCCAGTTCGCCCTGAAAAACGGCCTGCAGACCTTCATGATCAGCTGGCGCAATCCGGATGTGCGCCATCGCGAATGGGGTCTGTCGACCTACGTCGAAGCGGTTGAAGAAGCGATGAACGTTTGCCGGGCAATCACCGGCGCTCGCGAAGTGAACTTGATGGGCGCTTGCGCCGGTGGGCTGACCATCGCCGCGCTGCAAGGCCACTTGCAGGCCAAGCGACAACTGCGGCGGGTATCCAGCGCGACGTATCTGGTGAGCCTGCTCGACAGTCAGATGGACTCTCCGGCGACGCTTTTCGCTGACGAACAGACCCTCGAAGCGGCGAAGCGTCGCTCCTATCAGAAAGGTGTGCTGGACGGGCGCGACATGGCCAAGGTCTTTGCCTGGATGCGTCCTAACGATTTGATCTGGAGTTACTTCGTCAATAACTACCTGTTGGGCAAGGAGCCTCCAGCGTTCGACATCCTCTACTGGAACAACGACAACACCCGGTTGCCGGCAGCCTTGCATGGCGACCTGCTGGACTTCTTCAAGCACAACCCACTGAGTCATCCGGGCGGCCTTGAAGTGTGCGGCACGCCGATCGACTTGCAGAAAGTCACGGTCGACAGCTTCAGCGTGGCCGGCATCAACGACCACATCACGCCGTGGGACGCGGTATATCGCTCGACGCTGCTGCTGGGTGGCGAGCGACGTTTCGTCCTGTCCAACAGCGGTCATGTGCAGAGCATCCTCAACCCGCCGAGCAACCCGAAGGCCAACTTCGTCGAGAGCGCGAAACTGAGCAGCGACCCACGAGCGTGGTATTACGACGCCAAGCAAGTCGACGGCAGTTGGTGGACCCAATGGCTGAGCTGGATTCAGGAACGCTCGGGCGCGCAAAAAGAAACCCACATGGCCCTCGGCAACCAGAACTATCCACCGATGGAGGCGGCACCCGGTACTTACGTGCGTGTGCGCTGACTGACAACGAACCACGGCACACGCCTGCCGTGGCATGACCCGACCATTAAGAAGACTGGATGAAAACCCGCGACCGGATCCTCGAATGTGCCCTGCAATTGTTCAATCAGAAGGGTGAACCGAACGTTTCCACCATGGAAGTTGCCAACGAAATGGGCATTAGCCCGGGCAACCTCTACTACCACTTCCACGGCAAGGAACCGTTGATTCTCGGCTTGTTCGAGCGTTTCCAGGCCGAGCTTGCGCCACTGCTTGATCCTCCGGCCGACGTGGAGCTGGCACCGGAGGATTACTGGTTGTTCCTGCACTTGATCGTCGAGCGGCTGGCCCATTACCGGTTTCTGTTCCAGGACCTGTCAAACCTGGCCGGGCGCCTGCCGAAACTGGCCAAGGGCATCCGCAATCTGCTTAATGCACTGAAGCGCACGCTGGCTTCGTTGCTGGCGCGATTGAAGGCGCAAGGGCAGTTGGTCAGTGACACTCAAGCGCTGGGGCAGTTGGTGGAGCAGATCACCATGACGCTGCTGTTCTCACTGGACTATCAGCGGATTCTTGATCGCGAGGGTGAAGTCAGGTTGGTGGTGTATCAGATCATGATGCTGGTGGCGCCGCATTTGCTGCCGCCGATCAAAGTGGCGACCGAGCACCTGGCCCTGCAATACCTCGAAGAACACGAGTAGCCCTTTCACTGGATAAACACATTTCACTGTAGGAGTGAGCCTGCTCGCGATGTCACCGGGTCAGCCAATATCAATGTTGAATGACACACCGCAATCGCGAGCAGGCTCACTCCCACAAGGGTTCTGCGGTGTATATGAAATCGTGCACAAACAAAAACGCCCGACCTTTGCAGGCCGGGCGTTTTCTTGAGCCCTGAAAATCAGGACTGACTGGTTGGCGTCGATGGAGCTGGCGCGACAGTCGGGGTTACAGCAGGGGTCGGTGCAGCAGCGGAGTTCGACGTGCTGACCGGGGTCGCCGGTTTGGCGGCAGCCACTGCTGGTTTTGGCGCGGCAGCCTTAGGCGTGGCCGATTTCTTCACTGCTGGCTTCTTCGCTGCGGCAGGTTTTGCCGCTGGCTTGGCTGCCGGTTTGGCTGCTGCAGTTTTGGCAGCCGGTTTTGCTGCTGGTTTGGCGGCGGCTTTGGCAGCAACCGATTTGACCGCTGTCTTGGCTGCTGCAGGTTTGGCGGCGGCAGTTTTGGTAGCGGACTTGGCGGCGGATGCGACTTTCGACGCGGCTTTGGCGACCGGTTTGGCAGCCGCTTTTACCAGTGGCTTGGCAGCGCTTTTGGCGGCTGGTTTAGCAGCAGGTTTGGCCGCTGCGGTTTTCGCCGCAACAGGTGCAACTTTGGCGCCGGTGAGTTTCTCGATCTGCTTGGTCAGGGTATCGACCTTGCTGTGCAGCGCTTTCACTTCATTGCGGCTCGGTACACCCAGGCGCGAAATGGCGCTGTTCAGGCGCTTGTCAAAAGCCCCTTCCAGCTCATCCCACTTGCCCAGTGCCCGATCTTTCACGCCGCTGATGCGCGACTTGGCCGACGAAGCGGAGTCCTTGGCGGCATCGACTTTCTTGCCGACAGCGCTCTTGGTGAGCTTCTCGGCTTTCTCGCCGTCTTTAACCAATGTATCGAAGAGCTTGCTGCCGTCAGTGTCGATCTTCGAGTACACGCCTAAACCAGCAAGCCAGATTTTGCGGGAGTAGTCTTCGACTTTCCCGATCCACGAGCTGCCTTCTTTTTCGGTGTTCTTTTTACCAGCCATCCCGTTCTCCTTAAGATTTACGCGCGACGCGTTCGAGCAATGCCGTCAGCTCATCGAGCTTAGCAGAGAGTGTCTCAACGTCATGTTTAGACGGAATGCCGATACGATTCAAGGCACTTGCGACACGCGAGTCAAAAGCCTTCTCGACCTTGTCGAGTTGAACTTCGACCTTGCCTTTGAAAGTGCTCACTTCACTCTTGGCTTCTTCAATCTCTGTGTTAGCCGCTTCAAGTTTCTCGGCAACTACTTTTTTACCTTTGGTTTCAACAGTTTGACCAGCCTTGATCAACTCTTGAAAGTACTCGCTGCCCTCTTGGCCGACCTTGGTGTAGGCCCCCAGGCCTGCCAGCCAGATCTTGCGGGCATAGGATTTGACGTCGCCCAGAGTAGAAGTCGAAGCGTCGATTTTTTTCTTCAAAATAACTTTGGCCATGGTGCACCTCACGCGCAGAAGGTTTGAGGAACTGCCCGCGAAAGTGTCGGGCTCAGGCACAAAGTAGGGAGAAAAATTAGAAACGGCACCCTAACAACTGACATAAAACTTTGGCTTCACACAAAACAAATGCAGGAGTGAGCCTGCTCGCGATAGCGGTCTGTCAGTCGAAATCAATGTCGACTGACAGACCGCTATCGCGAGCAGGCTCACTCCTACAGATGAAGGGATTTCAATCCGGAATCAGACCAAGGCCTTATCAAGGGCTTTTTCGATTTCCGATTTGATCATGCCGCTCATGGCCGACATCATCAGGCCCAACTCCACATCGACGCGGATCGAATCTTCGCTGACATGTACCGCGCCTTTCACACCGGAACGTTTGAGGTTCAGGGTGTCGCCGGACCATTGCGGCTCCAGGCCATATTGATCGGACAGCTTCTGCGCCAACAGATCAGCCTTCTCGCGGGCTGCTTCCTTGCCCAGGCCGTGGGCACGCTCAACACTAATACGGGCCATCGAATGACTCCTGCTTTATGGATACTTTCCTGAAGCATCTTGACCGCTGCTGCGGCAAAACGTCCCGGTGGTTGCCTATCTTACCTTCAGCCTTGCCAAGACAAAGCAGGCCACCGGGATTAGAATGTCCCGCATTCTCTTTTGGTGACAGCGATATGACTGATCAGCGCAAAGGCAGCGATGCCGAACCCACCACTCACTTCGGCTTCAAAAACGTACCGGAAAGCCAGAAAGCGGAAAAAGTCGCTGAGGTTTTCCACTCGGTAGCCGCCAAGTACGACTTGATGAACGACCTCCTGTCGGGCGGCATGCACCGTCTGTGGAAGCGTTTTGCGATCGAGCTGTCGGGTGTTCGCACCGGTAACCGCGTGCTGGACATCGCCGGCGGCACAGGCGACCTGACCAAGAAGTTCTCGCACCTCGTTGGCCCGACCGGCCAGGTGGTGTTGGCCGACATCAACGAGTCCATGCTCAAGGTCGGTCGTGACCGCCTGCTGGATCTGGGTGTGGCCGGCAATGTCGAGTTCGTTCAGGCCGACGCTGAAAAGCTGCCGTTCCCGGACAACCATTTTGACTGCGTGACCATCGCGTTCGGTCTGCGCAACGTGACCCATAAAGAAGACGCCCTGCGCTCGATGCTGCGAGTACTGAAACCGGGCGGCCGTTTGCTGGTGCTGGAATTCTCCAAGCCGACCAATGCGCTGATGTCCAAAGCCTACGACGCCTACTCGTTCGCCTTCATGCCGTTGATGGGCAAGCTGATCACCAACGACTCGGAAAGCTATCGCTACCTGGCCGAATCGATCCGCATGCACCCGAATCAGGAAACCCTGAAGTCGATGATGGTCGAGGCCGGTTTCGACCGCGTGACCTACCACAACATGACCGCAGGCATCGTCGCCCTGCACCGCGGCATCAAACCCTGATGTTGCTGGCCGGCCTGCTCGCCAGCGTTGAACTCGGTCTGAACCGGGTGCTGCGTCTCGACAGCACGGCGCTACCGCGACTGGCGCATTTGAGCGGCAGGGTGATTGCCGTCGACTGCCGCAGCCCGGCGCTGCAACTGTTCATCCTGCCCAGCGACGAAGGCCTGATGCTCGCTTCCCACTGGGAAACCGGCGCTGACTGCACGTTGCGTGCACCGGCCTCCAGCCTGTTGAAACTGGCGATGAGCAAGGAAAAGACCTCGGTGCTGCATGGCCCTGAAGTCGAGCTCGACGGTGACAGCGGCGTGCTGCTGGAGCTGGCGGCGATCCTTCAGGACCTTGAGCTGGACTGGGAGTACGAACTCTCGCGCTGGCTCGGCCCGGTCGCCACGCAACTGGTCGGAGGTCACCTGCGCAGCCGCGCACGCTGGTATCAGCAAGGTTTCGCCAGCCTGAATCAGAATCTTGGCGAATACCTGGCCGAAGAATCGCGCACCCTCGTCGGTCAGCGCGAAGCCGAAGCCCGTTTCAGTGAACTGGACCAGATCAAGCTCGATCTGGAACGTCTCGAGGCGCGTTTCGAGCGCCTTTCCCGATCCCTCGACCCAAGCGATAACGCATGAAGCTGCTTGCCGTCCGCCGTTTGTTGCGCATCCAGCGCGTTGTGATTCGCTACCGCCTCGATGACCTGCTGTTCGCCCTGCCGCTGCCCTGGTTTCTCCTGGCGCTGCGCTACGCCTTGCCGTGGCGCTGGTTCCCGCGCAAGACGCTGGACCTGAGCCGTGGTGCGCGATTGCGCCTGGCGTTGCAGGACCTTGGGCCGATTTTCATCAAGTTCGGGCAGATCCTTTCGACGCGCCGCGACCTGCTGCCCGAAGACATCGCCGATGAGTTGATGAAGCTGCAGGACCGTGTGCCGCCGTTCGACTCGCAAGTGTCGGTCAACCTGATCGAAGAGCAGCTCGGCAAAAAGATCAGTGAAGTGTTCAGCCGTTTCGACGTCGAACCGCTGGCCTCAGCCTCGGTGGCGCAGGTGCATGCCGCGCAACTGAAGACCGGCGAAGAAGTGGTGGTCAAGGTGATACGCCCGGGCCTGAAACCGATCATTGCCCAGGACTTGGCGTGGCTGTTCATCCTCGCCCGCGCCGCCGAAAAACTCTCGGCCGATGCACGTTTGCTGCACCCGGTGGACGTGGTCCAGGACTACGAAAAAACCATCTACGACGAACTCGACCTACTGCGCGAAGCGGCCAATGCCAGCCAGTTGAAGCGCAACTTCGAAGGCTCGCCGCTGCTGTATGTGCCACAAGTCTATTGGGACTGGTGCCGGCCGAAAGTGCTGGTAATGGAGCGCATCTACGGGATTCAGGTCACCGACCTCGCGACACTGGCCGACCAGCGCACCGACATGAAGATGCTCGCCGAACGGGGTGTGGAAATCTTCTTCACCCAAGTGTTCCGCGACAGTTTCTTCCACGCCGACATGCACCCGGGCAACATCTTTGTCAGCACCGTCAACCCGTGGAGCCCGCAATACATTGCGATCGACTGCGGCATCGTCGGCAGCCTGACCCCTGAAGACCAGGATTACCTGGCGCGTAATCTGTTCGCGTTCTTCAAGCGTGACTACCGTCGTGTGGCGCAATTGCACATCGATTCGGGCTGGGTACCGGCAGAAACCAAGCTCAACGAATTCGAGGCAGCGATCCGCACCGTGTGCGAGCCGATCTTCGAAAAACCGTTAAAAGATATTTCATTCGGCCAAGTGCTGATGCGCCTGTTCCAGACCGCTCGCCGCTTCAACATGGAAGTGCAGCCGCAACTCGTGTTGCTGCAAAAAACCTTGCTGAACATCGAAGGCCTCGGCCGTCAGCTGTACCCGGATCTCGATCTGTGGAACACCGCCCAGCCATTCCTCGAACGCTGGATGCGTGAGCGCGTCAGCCCCAAAGCCTTGCTCGGCAACGTGCAGAGCCAGTTCGAACAGATTCCGCACCTGGCCAACATGGCCCGTGACCTGCTCGAACGCATGTCCCAGCCCCACGCCAACGATCCGCCGCCACCGTGGCACAAGCGCAAGGACGACTGGTTCCTGCGCCTGCTCGGCTGCGCTCACCTGGCGGGCGGCGCCATTCTGCTGGCCGGCGGGCCATTGAGCGATATGGGTCATTGGCCGGCCGGAATCATGGTGGCCGTCGGTTTGTATCTGGTCGTTCGCCGATAGCCAGCGCCCCCGCACGCTGGCACACTGTTTGAACGCTTGGGTTCTGCTCATGAAGTGTGGAACCCGCTGTCGGAGTCGAAGATGAAAAACTGGCTGGACGAGATCAAGTGGGACGCAGACGGCCTGGTGCCGGCGATTGCCCAGGATCACAAGACCGGGCGCGTCCTGATGATGGCCTGGATGAACCGCGAATCACTGGAACTGAGCGCTGCCGAGAACCGTGCCATTTACTGGTCACGTTCCCGTGGCAAGCTGTGGCGCAAGGGCGAGGAGTCCGGCCACGTGCAAACGCTGCATGAGATGCGCCTGGACTGTGACGCCGACGTGATCATCCTGATGGTCGAGCAGATCGGCGACATTGCTTGCCATACCGGTCGGCAGAGCTGCTTCTACCGCGTCTTCGAGAACGGCGACTGGAAAACCGTCGATCCCGTGCTCAAGGACCCGCACGCCATTTATTCCGCAGGACACAGCCATGAGTGACACCCTGACCCGTCTGGCCGAGGTGCTGGAAGAGCGCAAAGGCGCTGCCGCTGACAGCTCGTATGTCGCCAGCCTGTACCACAAGGGCTTGAACAAGATTCTGGAAAAAGTCGGCGAAGAGTCGGTCGAAACCATCATTGCCGCCAAGGATGCCGCCATCAGCGGCGACTGCAGCGATGTGATCTACGAGACCGCCGACCTGTGGTTCCACAGCATGGTCATGCTCGCCCAACTGGGGCAGCATCCACAGGCTGTACTCGATGAACTGGACCGTCGTTTCGGTCTGTCCGGACACGCCGAGAAAGCCTCGCGCCCGTCCGCCTGAACAACTATTAGAGAGGAGCAGCAACATGGGCATTTTTGACTGGAAACACTGGATCGTCATCCTGGTTGTTGTCGTGCTGGTGTTCGGCACCAAGAAACTGAAAAACCTCGGTACAGACGTGGGCGAGTCGATCAAGGGTTTCAAGAAAGCCATGAACGATGACGAGAAACCGGCCGATCCTACCGTGACTCCGGCGCAACCGGTTCCACCTGTTCAGCCACAGACCACGCAGTCCGTGAACCAGCCGCACACCATCGACGTGCAGGCGCAAAAAGTCGAAGAGCCGATCCGCAAAGACGTGTGAGCACTGACTAATGTTTGGTATCAGCTTCTCTGAACTGCTGCTCGTCGGCCTCGTCGCCCTGCTAGTGCTGGGCCCCGAGCGCCTGCCGGGCGCTGCGCGCACCGCCGGCCTGTGGGTCGGTCGCCTGAAGCGCAGCTTCAACGCGATCAAACAGGAAGTTGAACGTGAAATCGGTGCCGACGAGATTCGTCGGCAACTGCACAACGAGCACATCCTGTCGCTGGAACAGGAGGCGCGGAAGATTTTCACGCCGACCCAGCAGGAGGCCACGCCCGTTCAGCCTGTTGAACCGATCGCGGAGCAAACGATTCATGCCCCCGCCGCCGAGCCAGCACCTGTCGTCGCCGTAGAAGCACCTGCACCCGTTGTTGCAACGCCACCGGTTGAACCTGCCACGCCTGCGGCTGCGCCTGTTGCGCCGGCCCCTCATGACCCAACACTGGCGCCGCGAGCCCCATGAGCGATCTTCCTGAAAACGACCAGCACATGCCGCTGGTTTCGCACCTCACCGAGTTGCGTACCCGCCTGCTGCGTTGCGTAGCGGCGATCTTCATCATCTTCGCCGGGTTGTTCGCCTTCACCCAGCAGATCTATACCTTCGTTTCGACGCCGCTGCGCCAGTATTTGCCCGTGGGCGCAACGATGATCGCCACCGACGTGTCGTCGCCGTTCCTGACGCCATTGAAGCTGACCATGATGGTCTCGCTGTTCCTGGCAATCCCGGTGATCCTGCATCAGATCTGGGGCTTCATCGCGCCGGGCCTGTACAAGCATGAGAAGCGCATCGCCGTGCCGTTGCTGGTGTCCAGCATCATGCTGTTCTATGCCGGCATGGCATTCGCCTATTACCTGGTGTTCCCGCTGATCTTCAAATTCTTCGCCGCCGCCACCCCGGCCGGCGTGGAAATGATGACTGACATCAGCAGCTACCTCGACTTCGTCATGACGCTATTCTTTGCCTTCGGCGTGGCGTTCGAGATCCCGGTGGCTGTGGTGCTGCTGGTATGGATCGGCGTGGTCGACGTCAAATACCTGAAGAAAATCCGCCCCTACGTGATCATCGGCTGCTTCGTGGTCGGCATGATCCTGACACCACCGGACATCTTCTCGCAGACGCTGTTGGCTGTACCGATGTGGCTGCTGTTCGAGATCGGCATCCTGTTCGGCGGTCTGATCAGCAAGCGCGGCGATCATCCAGACGATCAGCCGGACAACCAGCCGGCAGACGATCACAACGACCAGCCGCCAGCGACCCAGCCGTGAACCTGCTGCTCCTCGAAGAGGCCGATTTCATTGCGGCCGACCGGGTGATCCTGCGTGATCGCCGGTTGACGCACATGCAGGAAGTCCACCGCTGTGAAGTGGGTGACAGCATGCGCGTCGGGCGTATCGGCGGCCTGATGGGTGCGGCCGAAGTTCTGCGCCTGGACGCTGATGAAGCCGAATTGCGCGTCACCCTTGACCAGCCGCCGCCGACCAAGCTGCCCCTGACACTGATATTGGCCCTGCCACGGCCGAAAATGCTGCGCAGGGTGTTTCAGACCGTGGCGGCCATGGGTGTGCCACGAATCATCCTGGTGAACAGCTATCGCGTCGAGAAGAGCTTCTGGCAGACGCCGTTTCTGGAACCTGAAGCGATTCGCGAGCAATTGATCCTCGGCCTGGAACAGGCCCGGGACAGCGTGCTGCCGGAAATCGTCATCGAGAAGCGCTTCAAGCCGTTCGTCGAAGATCGGCTGCCGGCCATTTCTCAAGGCACCCTCGGCCTGGTGGGTCACCCGGGCAATTACCCGCCCTGCCCTCGCGGCCTGAATGAACCGGTGACCCTGGCCATCGGCCCCGAAGGTGGCTGGATCCCTTACGAAATCGACCTGCTGGCCAAGTCTGGCCTGCAACCGGTACAACTCGGCGAGCGCATCCTGCGCGTCGAAACCGCCGTCACCGCCCTGCTCGCCCGCCTCTTTTAAGATCAAGCACGGTCACTGTGGCGAGGGAGCTTGCTCCCGTTTGGGCGCGCCGCGGCCACCGCTTTATTCCTGCAAAACCATCTCAGCCTGATTTGCGACTGCTTCGCCGCCGAACGGGAGCAAGCTCCCTCGCCACAGGGATTTACTCGACCTGAATACCGCGCTGCACCTACAGATTCCCGGCCGCCGGCCGATACAGCTCCCATAAAACCAATTTGTAGTCCGAGGGAGTAGCAGCATGTACCGTTGGCTAACCGAGAGTCTGGGAAACGTAAGCGTCAATCGCAAACTGGGGATCGGTTTCGGTCTGGTGCTGCTGCTGACGCTGCTGATCACCTTCACCGCCTGGACCGGCCTGACGGGCGTGATGAGCCGGGGCGACAAGCTGGGGTTCATTGCCAGCCTCAACGACCAGACCAAAGACCTGCGCCTGGCCCGTCTGGACTACGAAATGCGCCGAGGCGAACAAGGCCCGGGCGCCGTCAACGATCTGTTGAGCCAACTCGACACGGGCCTGCAAACCGCACGCAAATTGATCGAACAGCCTGCTGATGCGGCGATGATCGACCAGCAATTGGCCGCCGTCAGCCAGTACAAGCAAGCCTTCATCGCGATGACCCAGGCCGGCGCCAACCGCGAAGACGCCCGCAGCAAACTGGGCGCGACCGCCGATAACGCCGTGGCCCGCGTCGCTGAAGTCGAAAAGTCCATGCTGCAAGGCGACAGCGTCGCCGACTTCAACAGCGTGATCGACCTGAGCAAACTGATTCAGCAGGCACGCTTCCAGGTGCGCGGCTACACCTACAGCGGCAAGACCGAGGCCGAGCAACCTGCACTGGACGCCATCGACAACGCTCTGAAGAACCTCGAAAGCCTGCCCTCCAAACTGCCGGAACAGCACATTGCCAACCTGCAGCAGGCCAGCGATTCGCTCAAGGCCTATCGCGCCGCCGTCAGCCAGTTCCGCGACTCGCAAGTGGCCAGCGCCGCCGCCCTCAAGCGCATGGCCGCGCAAGGCGATATCTTGCTCGACGTCAGCAAAAAACTCACCGTGTCACAAACCATCGTCCGCGACACCGACGCCGCACACGCCAAGAACCTGCTGCTGATGGCTACCGTTCTGGCCCTGGCGTTTGGCTTGCTGGCGGCATGGGCGATCACTCGCCAGATCGTGGTTCCGCTGAACCAGACCCTCAAAGTCGCCGAACGCGTGGCGGCTGGTGACCTGACGCAAAACCTTGTTTCCGAACGTCGCGACGAATTGGGCCAGCTCCAGCGTGCCATGCAGAACATGACTCTGGGCCTGCGCGAACTGATCGGCGGTATCAGCGATGGCGTAACGCAAATCGCCAGCGCCGCCGAAGAACTGTCCGCCGTCACCGAACAGACCAGCGCCGGGGTCAACAGCCAGAAGGTCGAGACCGATCAGGTGGCCACGGCGATGAACGAAATGACGGCCACCGTGCAGGAAGTCGCGCGAAACGCCGAAGAAGCCTCCGAAGCCGCCGTCGCCGCCGATCAGCAGGCCCGCGAAGGTGACAAAGTGGTCGGAGAGGCCATCGCTCAGATCGAGCGCCTGGCCCTTGAGGTCGGCAATTCCACAGCGGCCATGGGTGATCTGAAACGCGAGAGCGACAAGATCGGCAGCGTGCTGGACGTGATCAAGTCCGTGGCCCAACAAACCAACCTTTTGGCCCTCAACGCCGCGATTGAAGCCGCCCGTGCCGGTGAGGCCGGACGTGGTTTCGCGGTGGTCGCCGACGAGGTGCGCAGCCTGGCCCAGCGCACTCAGAAGTCCACCGAGGAAATCGAAGAGCTGATCGTCGGCCTGCAAACCGGCACCCAGCAAGTGGCGACCATCATGGACAACAGCCGCAGCCTGACCGACAGCAGCGTCGAACTGACCCGCCGCGCCGGTAGCTCGCTGGAAAGCATCACCCGCACGGTGTCGGCGATTCAGTCGATGAACCAGCAGATTGCCGCCGCTGCCGAGCAGCAAACCGCAGTGGCCGAGGAGATCAACCGGAGCGTGCTGAACGTGCGCGATGTGTCCGAGCAGACCTCGGCAGCCAGTGAAGAGACCGCGGCGTCCAGCGTCGAGCTGGCGCGCCTTGGGACGCATCTGCAGATGCTGGTGGGCAGGTTCAAGGTTTGAAACCGAGGTGATGCCTTCGCGGGCAAGCCTCGCGCCTACAGGACTTTGCGTATCGCTCGATTGAGCCACGACACAATACTGTAGGCGCGAGGCTTGCCCGCGAAGGCGTCACGACAGGCGCTAAAGCTACAAAACCTGGCACAAGAAGGCCTGCGCCCGCGGATCCTTCGGCGCATCGAAGAACTCGGCCGGCGAGGCATCTTCCAGCAATTTGCCGTGATCGAAGAACAGCACTCGATCCGCGACTTCCCGTGCAAAGCCCATCTCGTGGGTGACGCAGACCATGGTCATGCCTCCGTTTGCATAAGGGTTTAAGCAGGAATTGTTGCTCTAACGATCAGCAGCGCAAAAAAAACCCCGCTTTCGCGGGGTTTCTCGTCAGGCCAACTGAGGCTGCGCACTCAGTGGTTTGAGCGGTAGCAGCGGCGCATGGGGATCGGCTTTCACCGATTTGCGCCAGGCCGCCAGCCACTCGGGATGGCCTTCATTCCAGATCTGCTCATGCAAGCGAGCCAATGCCACCGGGTCGCTCAGCAATTGCACACGCTCATTGTTGTTCAGGCCGTCAGGCCCGACTTTCAATGCGTGACGCACCCGCTCGATGCGCAACCATTCGATCGGCTCGGCCTGACCGTGACGCGAGGTCGCCAGCGAGCACGCCAAGGCGTTCTGCTGTGGATCGACCACCGCACGGATGAAACCGTCGTTCAGTGCATGCCAACGGTTTTCGTGGGTGTACTGATCGGTTGCCAGCAACGCCTGCGGCGGATTGTATTCCTCAGGGATCAGGAACAGGCTTTCGTCACGGGACTTGAGGCCCAGGCCGACACGACTGGAAATCACCGATACCGGGATCGACAGCATCAACGAACCGACGATCGGCACCAGCCACCACAGGAAGCTCGGGTTCAGCCAGACCACCAGCAGGGCCCAGAAGAAGCCCAGCAAGGTTTGCGGACCGTGGCGCTTGACCGCTTCGCTCCATGGCGTGGAGTCGTCGTCACGTTGTGGCGAATTCCAGGTCGCGGCCCAGCCGAGGAACGCGGCGAGGACGAAACGGGTGTGGAAAATCATCCGCACCGGCGCCAGCAGCATGGAGAACAGCATCTCCAGCAGCATCGACAAGGTCACCTTGAACTTGCCACCGAACTCTTTCGCGCCCTTGGCCCAGATCAGGATGATGCTCAACAGCTTCGGCAGGAACAACAGCACAATCGTCGTCGAGAACAGCGCAATTGCTTTGTCCGGGTGCCATTGCGGCCACAGCGGATAGAGCTGACGCGGCTCAAGGAAGTACTGCGGTTCCATCAAGGTGTTGACCGCCAGCAGCGCCGTCGACAACACCAGGAAGAAGAACCATAACGGCGCCGACAGGTAAGACATCACGCCGGTCAGGAATACCGCACGGTGAACCGGGTGCATGCCCTTGACCAGGAACAGGCGGAAGTTCATCAGGTTACCGTGGCACCAGCGACGGTCACGCTTGAGTTCGTCCAGCAGGTTCGGCGGCAGTTCTTCGTAGCTGCCCGGCAAATCGTAGGCAATCCACACGCCCCAGCCGGCACGGCGCATCAGCGCAGCTTCGACGAAGTCGTGGGACAGAATCGCACCGGCAAAAGCACCTTTACCCGGCAACGGCGCCAAGGCGCAGTGCTCGATGAACGGCTTCATGCGGATGATCGCGTTGTGGCCCCAGTAGTGGGATTCACCCAACTGCCAGAAGTGCAGGCCGGCGGTGAACAACGGACCGTACACGCGGGTAGCAAACTGCTGCATACGCGCATAAAGGGTGTCCATGCCCGACGCACGCGGCGCGGTCTGGATGATCCCGGCGTCCGGCGTGGCTTCCATCAAGCGCACCAGGCTGGTCAGGCAGTCACCGCTCATCACGGAGTCCGCGTCGAGCACGACCATGTACTTGTAGTCACCGCCCCAGCGACGGCAGAAGTCGTCGAGGTTGCCGCTTTTACGTTTCACACGACGGCGACGACGGCGATAGAAAATCTTGCCGAAACCCTTGGCTTCACGGCAGACGTCCAGCCAGGCTTGCTGCTCGGCCACGCAGATGTCCGCGTCATTACTGTCACTGAGGACGAAGAAGTCGAAGCGATCCAGGTCACCCGTGGCTGCAACCGACTCGAAGGTCGCACGCAAACCGGCAAACACCCGTGGCACGTCTTCGTTGCAGATCGGCATCACCAGTGCAGTGCGCGCGTCCTTGGCAATCGGCTCGTTGCCGGCGCTTTTACCGGAGATCCGGTATTTGTCGTGGCCAGTGAGCAATTCGAGGAAGCCCATCAGCGCCGTCCAGAAACCGGCTGACACCCAGCAGAACAGAATCCCGAACAGAATCAGAATGCTGGTTTGCAGCGCATACGGCAGCACTTGCGTGACGGTTTTCAGGATCGGTTGGTGCAGAACCTCGTTCAGGTCGACGAACGACCAGCCCTGGTACGGCATGATGCCTTTCATGTACCAGCCGGCGACGATGGTCTGGCCAAGCATCAGGACCAGCAGAATGTAACGGCGGATCGAACCGACGGTGCGCCAGCGAGCCGCCGGCAGCACATTCTCGTCCTTCGGCGGGGCCGGGGGATTGGTGCGACCGGTCAGACGCCGCCAGCCACGCACCAGAATGTTGGTGCGCCACGGCTCCGGCACGACTTTGGTCCGACGGATCGGCGGGGTGGCCTTGAGGCAAACCCGACCACTGGCGTCGACCGCCAGCATTTCCGCTTCTTCCAGTTCTTCAGCAGTGCTCAGGGTCAGGCGACGGCCCACCGAGGCTTGGGCAGCCTCGGTCGGAGCGTCGAACGTCGAAGACGACAGGCGTTGGTGCAATTCGCTGAAGGACTGGCAGCCCGCGAGTTCCGCGCGCTGCTGGTCGGTCATCGGTAGATGCGCCAGATACTCGGCAAGAGTCTCTGGCTGTAGTTGAGAATTACTCATCGGCAGGCAACTGGTAGCTCCAGGTCTCGGTCAGGACTTCTTGCGTCGCTGCCGATTCCGGTGTGGCTGGGGCCGCGTCCGCAGCAACAGGCTGCTTGGCGTCTTTGTTGTCCTTGTCCTTTTCCTTGGTATCGGCAACTGGCTTGGCGTCAGCCTGCTTGGCTTCGGCTTGCTTGGCGTCCTTGGCTTCCTTGTCCGCCTTCTCTTGTTGCTTGGCGGCCACTTTATCGGCCTTGGCAACCGAAGAGTTGGAGACTGGCAGCGAGTTCTTGGAGAGGTCGCCCGGCACGATGTTCTCGACCAGTGCCGCACGCATCTCGGTAGGCTTGCCCGGATCCTTGATTTTCATCCGCAGGGTCAGGCGCCAGCCCTTGGTTTCAGGGTTGTAACGCACGCTGTTTTCGACCAGCTCGGCATTGTCGCCCACGCTGACCTGGCTGCGAACGTCCGCGGTTTCCGGCAGTGCTGCCAGGGACGGACCTTCGAAGTCCACCAGATAGGCAACGCTGCCATCCGGCTGACGGATCAGGTTGGACTGTTTCACGTCACCCGTGGAACGCAGGGTCTGTTGGACCCAGGCGCTGTCCGGTGCGTGAAGGGCTGCTTCGTCGATGGTCCAGTGCATGCGATAGGCGACGTCCAGCGGCTGACCAGGCTCAGGCAGCTTTTCCGGGCTCCAGAACGCAACGATATTGTCGTTGGTTTCGTCGGCAGTCGGAATCTCTACCAGATCGACGGAACCCTTGCCCCAATCGCCTTTTGGTTCGATCCAGGCACTTGGGCGCTTGTCGTAGCGGTCGTCGAGGTCTTCATAGTGGCTGAAGTCGCGGCCACGTTGCAGCAAGCCGAAACCACGCGGGTTTTCGATCGAGTAGTTGCTCACGGCCAAGTGTTTTGGATTATTCAGTGGACGCCAGATCCATTCGCCGTTGCCGGCATGAATCGACAGACCGCTGGAATCGTGCAGTTCACGACGGTAGTTCAGCACTTTCGACGGCTGGTTGGCGCCGAACAGGAACATGCTGGTCAGCGGCGCAACGCCGAGCTTGGTGACCTTGTCACGCAGGAACATGCGGGCCTTGACGTCGACAATGGTGTCGCTGCCAGGACGCAGGGTCAGACGATAAGCACCGGTGGCACGTGGCGAATCCAGCAGCGCGAAGATCACCAGGTGTTTGTCACCCGGTTTTGGCCGTTGAATCCAGAATTCGGTGAAGCGCGGGAATTCTTCGCCGGACGGTAATGCGGTATCGATGGCCATGCCGCGAGCGGACAAGCCATAGGTGTGACCCTTGCCGACAACGCGGAAGTAGCTCGCGCCGAGCATGGTCATGATTTCGTCTTGCTTGTCGGCCTTGTTGATCGGGTAAAGCACTCGGAAACCGGCATAACCCAGTTGTTCGGTAGCTTTAGGATCGAACTTCACATCGCCGAAATCGAAACGAGTTGGGTCGTATTTGATCTCTTCGACGGTGTTAGCCGTGATTTCGTTGATTTTCACCGGCGTGTCGAAGTGCATGCCCTGGTGATAGAACGAAAGCTTGAACGGGGTTTTCTGATCGGCCCACTCGGCTTTTTCAGTGCGGAAACGAATTTTTTGATAGTCCGCGAATTTCATTTCGCGGAATTCGTTCGGCAGGTTACTGCGCGGGGCTTCGTATTTTTGTCCGGCCAGCTCTTTCGCCTTGACCGATACATCCTCCAGATTGAATGCCCAAATCTGGCCGGCGCTGAGCAGGCAGAGCAGTGCTGAGCCCGCTACCAGAGCGCTTCGGAACCGTTTGGCAGTCAATTTTGGTGCATTACAGGGACTAACAATCACGAGCAACCCTCGCCGAAAACAGATCAAAAAACCAACGGCCAGCTATCTATATGCCAGGTTGGCGAGCATTGTTCCGACTCCTATGGGGCTAAATGATTCCCCAACAGGTCTCGGACAAGTCTCTACCTAAGTCAAAATGGACCAACGAACGCTGATCCCCGTAGCGCGCGATTATCTAGTAGGCCGCGTTACAACGCATCAGGGGTAACAAAGTATTTATCGCGAAAAACCCCTGTTTTCAGTCGAAAAGCCCTGAAAAACATGTTTCAAGTGCTTTCACGTCTGTAACAGGAAGGTGACCGGGCCATCGTTGACCAGGTGCACCTGCATATCCGCGCCGAATCTACCTGATGCCACAGTGCCATGCACCTGTTTCGCTTTGCTTAATAAATAGTCGAAAAGCTCCTCGCCCAGGGCTGGAGGGGCAGCGGTCGAAAAACTCGGGCGCAACCCGCTCTTGGTGTCTGCGGCCAGGGTGAACTGCGAGACCAGCAGCAACCCGCCGCCTACATCCGCCAAAGACAGATTCATCTTGCCCTCGGCGTCACTGAATACTCGATAGTTAAGCAGTTTATGCAGAAGTTTGTCGGCGCTGGCACGAGTATCCTCGGGCTCTACCGCCACCAGCACCAATAATCCCTGATCGACCGCCCCCACCACCTCCCCCGCTACCTCGACTCGCGCGCCATGCACGCGTTGCAGCAGGCCTTTCATGCTTCTTCGGGCGGCAGGTCGAGCAGGCGGCGAGCCATCTGCCCGGCGGCACGCACCAGTGCATCGGTGATGCCCGGCTCGGACGCGGCGTGGCCGGCGTCGCGGATCACCTGGAGTTCACTGTTCGGCCAGGCCTGATGCAGTTCCCAGGCGTTGTCCAGTGGGCAGATCACGTCATAACGACCGTGGACGATCACGCCAGGCAAATGGGCGATCTTGCCCATGTCGCGAATCAGCTGGTTCGGCTCGAGGAAGGCATTGTTGGTGAAGTAGTGACATTCGATACGTGCGATGGACAATGCGCGCTGCGGCTCGGAGAAGCGATCGACCACCAGCGGATTCGGACGCAAGGTCGCGGTCCGGCCTTCCCAGGTGGACCAGGCCTTGGCCGCATGCATCTGGGCGATCTGATCGTTGCCGGTCAGGCGCTTGTGGAAAGCGCTGAGCAAGTCGCCGCGCTCATCCAATGGAATCGGCGCGACATAGTCCTGCCAGTAATCAGGGAACAGACGGCTGGCGCCACACTGGTAGAACCACTCGATTTCCTGCGGCCGGCAGAGAAAAATCCCGCGCAGGATCAGACCGTGTACACGCTCCGGGTGGGTTTGCGCGTAGGCCAGCGCCAGGGTCGAGCCCCAAGAGCCGCCAAACAGCACCCATTTTTCGATGCCCAGGTGTTTGCGAATGCGCTCAAGGTCGGCGACCAGATCCCAGGTGGTGTTGTTTTCAAGACTGGCGTGGGGCGTGGAGCGCCCGCAACCGCGCTGGTCGAAGGTCACGATGCGGTACATGTTCGGATCAAAGTACCGTCGACTCTGGGCATCACACCCGGCACCGGGGCCGCCGTGGATGAACACCACCGGCAAACCTTCCGGTGAACCGCTTTCGTCGACATACAGGGTGTGAGTTTCATCGACGGCCAGATCGTGCCGGGCGTGGGGTTTGATCTGCGGGTACAAAGTCTGCATTGCGCGCTCCGTAAGGGGTCGAGGTCATCCCTGGGGGGACTTCTATTATTCTGCCGTCCGGCATCATAAACCCGAATTACGCCAATGAGCATGCCCCTTGCAGCGTCATAACCTGTCAGCCAAAAACCCGAGCAGCGTTTCATACAGCAAGTCGACCTCGGCGACCTGGCCCCGGGCCCGCAAACAGCCATGAACCAGCCCTTCTCCATAGTAAAGCGTGGTGGGCACACCCGCGGCCTGGAGATGCTCGGCATAGAGCACGCCGTCATCGCGCAGCGGGTCGAATTGCGCCACGGCAATCAATGCCGGCGGCAGCCCGCCGAAGTGTCCGGCGAGCAACGGCATCGCATAGGCGCCCGGCTGTCGGGTGCCGCGCAAGTACAGGGCGTGATAACAATCCACATCACTGCTGGCGAGCAATGGCGCGTCGATGCATTCGCTGCGCGACGGCAACGAGCGATCACCGCCCAGCCCCGGATAGATCAAGACCTGCGCCGCCGGGACCGGCTCGCCCGCATCCCGCAGCGCCAGACACAACGCAGCAGCCAGATTGCCACCGGCGCTGTCCCCCGCCACCAGCGTTCGTCCGGGATCAAGCCGAAAAGGTCCGCTTCGCAGCGCGCGCCAGACACCCAGGCAATCATTGAACGCCGCCGGAAAAGGATGTTCCGGTGCCAATCGGTAATCGACCGCGATCACCAGTACGCCGAGTGTCGACGCCAGTTCGGCGCAGATGAAATCGTGGGATTCCAGATCCCCTACCACCCAACCACCGCCATGCAGATACACGATGCACGGTCCACCGCCGGTCGGAGGTGAAACCGGCGGCTGATAAGACCGCACCGGCACGCCGGCCAACTCGAAATCGACCACGTAGAGCCCGGCGGGACGTGGCGGAGTGAACGCCCGGCACATCGCGCTGTAGGCCTGGCGCAAACCGTCGAGGCTGCTGTCGGTGCTGTTGAAGCTGACGGTTTTCTCGACGAATGCCGACATTTGTTCAGAAATCGGGTAAGGCTTCATGGGTCTGGTGCCCGTTCAGGAGATGGGGCCAACCCCTGTGAGAGCGAGCCCCGCTCGCGAAAGCGGAGTGTCAGTCAACATTGATGTCGACTGACACTCCGTCTTCGCGAACAGGCTCGCTCCCACAGGTTTTGCGTTTAGGGCTTCAAGCTGGCCAAAACGGTCGCCGCGCCCTCCTTGCCCTCAAAGCTGGTCACACCGGCCAGCCAGCGCTGAAGGTCTTCGGGATGATCACGCAGCCATTGCCGGGCAACGTCCTGAGGCGTCTTGCGCTCCATGATCGGCACCATCAACTGGCTTTCCTGAGCGGCGGTGAAAGTCAGGTTCTCCAGCAAACGGTTCACGTTCGGGCAACGTTCGGCATAGTCCGGGGACGTCACAGTCGAGACCGTCGCTGCGCCTTCGTTGGGGCCATAAACGTCTTCGCTGCCGGTCAGGTAGGCGATTTTCATGTTGATGTTCATGGGGTGCGGGGTCCAACCGACGAACACCACGAACTCCTTACGGTTCACCGCCCGCTGAACGGCCGCGAGCATGCCGGCCTCACCGGACTCGATCAGCTTGAAGTCTTTCAAGCCGAAGTGATTGGTCTCGATCATGGTTTTGATCGTGGTGTTGGCGCCACTGCCGGGCTCGATGCCATAGATCTTGCCGCCGAGCTTGTCTTTGAACTTGGCGATGTCGGCGAAGGTTTTCAGCCCGGCGTCCGCAACGTACTGAGGCACCGCGAGCGTTGCCTGCGCGTCGGCCAGGCTCGGCTTATCCAGGACCTTCACTTGTTTGGCATCAAGGAACGGCGCGATGTTCTTGTCCATCGCCGGTTTCCAGTAACCGAGGAAGATATCGAGGCGTTTGTCGCGGATGCCGGCAAAGATGATTTGCTGCACGGCGCTGGTTTGCTTGCTTTCGTAGCCGAGGCCGTTGAGCAATACGTCAGCCATGCCGCTGGTGGCGATCACGTCGGTCCAGTTGACCACGCCCATGCGCACGGCCTTGCAGGACGCGTCGTCACTGGCCAGGACGCTAGTGCTCAGAAGAGCGGTGCCGCAGAGGATTGAGAGACAGCGGGTGAACAAACCTTTGGTGCTTGTCATAGAGAGCGTTCTCGTGCGGCAGATTATTGTGAGGGCCGGTGTCTTCTTGCACCGTGACCAGCACATTACGCAGCGTGGAGAGGGTAAAAGCGAACTGTAGCGACCGAGATTTGCACGGTGGCGACCGTTCCACTCAGGTAGCGAGACCAACCCCACCCTGTGGCGAGGGAGCTTGCTCCCGCTGAGTTGCGAAGCAGTCCCCAACCCATTCAACCGAGTTTAATCAGAACACCCGACTCGCCGGGTTTACGAGGGCTTCACCGCCGAGCGGGAGCAAGCGCCCTCGCCACAAAAGCGCGCTCCCACAGGGTTATGCGTTGTAGTGCTTTTGGCCCCAGGCCAGCAGGCCTTGCAGCAATTCCTTGAGCACACCCTGCGTCGGCGCCGCGAGGTCCGGGCGATAGCGAAACGGCTCAAACTCTTCCATGTACGTGCACTGCCCTAGTTCCAGTTGCACCGCATGAATGTTTTCGGCCGGGTTGCCGTAATGCCGGGTGATGTGGCCGCCCTTGAAGCGACCGTTCAGCACGTGGCTGTAATCGGTGTGCCTGGCGCAGATCGCTTCCAGCTGAGTGGCCAACTGTGGATCGCAACTGGCGCCGTTGAAGGTGCCGAGGTTGAAGTCCGGCAGCTTGCCGTCGAACAGGTGCGGGATGATCGAGCGGATCGAATGCGCATCGAACAGCAGCGCGTAGCCGAACTCGGCTTTGAGTCGCGCCAGTTCGTTCTGCAGGGTGGTGTGATACGGCGTCCACACCTGCTCCAGATACGTCGCTCGTTCCGCCGCCGACGGTTCCATCCCTTCACGGAACAACGGAATACCGTCGAACAGCGTCGCCGGATACAGACCGGTGGTGGCGCCGACATACAGCGGCTTGTCGTCAGACGGACGGTTCAAGTCGATGACGAAGCGCGAGTACTCGGCAGCCAATGTACTGGCGCCCAGTTCGGCAGCGAACTCATAAAGTTGTGGAATGTGCCAGTCCGTGTCCGGCAGGCTGCGCGCATCGGGGATCAACCCGGCTTCCACCGCCGGAGTCAGGCGCAGGCCGGCGTGGGGCATGCTGATCAGCAGCGGCACGCGACCTTGTTTGAAGTTCAGAACCTTATCCACAACTGCTCTCCTAAACGCTCGTTTCGACGCCGTGACGCACGACGCGTTTTTCCAGGTCACCGCCCAGCCAGTACGACAGATCGGCGGGACGATCGATTTGCCAGGCGACGAAATCCGCGACCTTGCCGGCTTCCAGCGAACCGTGAGTGTCAGCCATGCCCAGCGCGGTGGCGGCATGAATGGTCGCGCCCGCCAAGGCTTCTTCCGGGGTCATGCGGAAACAGGTGCAGGCCATGTTCAGCATCAAGCGCAACGACAGCGCCGGTGACGTGCCGGGGTTGAGGTCGCTGGCGATGGCGATTTTCACGCCGTGTTTGCGCAGGGCATCCATCGGTGGCAACTGGGTTTCACGCAGGAAGTAAAACGCACCGGGTAGCAGCACCGCGACGGTGCCGGATCTGGCCATGGCGATGGCGTCGTCTTCGGTCATGAATTCCAGGTGATCGGCCGACAGAGCGTGGTAACGCGCCGCCAGGCTCGAACCGTGCAGCGACGACAATTGCTCGGCGTGCAGCTTCACCGGCAGACCCAGTTCTTGTGCGGTGATGAACACCCGCTCGACCTGTGCCGGCGAAAAGGCCAGGTATTCGCAGAACGCGTCCACCGCATCCACCAACCCTTCGGCGGCCAGGGCCGGGAGCATTTCAGCGCAGATGTGATCGATGTAGTCGTCGGCGCGATCCGCATATTCCGGTGGCAACGCATGAGCGGCGAGGCACGTGCTGCGCACGCTGACCGGCAGTTCGGCGCCGAGACGACGGATGACTCGCAGGATCTTGCGTTCACTGGCCAGGTCGAGGCCGTAGCCGGATTTCATTTCGACCGTGGTCACGCCGTCGCGCATCAGGCTTTTCAGACGCTTGGCGGCGCTGGCGAACAGCTCATCTTCGGTCGCTGCACGGGTGGCGCGCACGGTGCTGGCGATGCCGCCACCGGCTGCTGCAATTTCCGCGTAGCTGACACCTTTCAGGCGCTGTTCGAATTCACCGCTGCGGTTACCGCCGAACACCGTGTGGGTGTGGCAGTCGATCAGGCCCGGGGTGACCCAGGCCCCTTTCAAATCATTGACCGCCGGGTACTCACCCGACGGCAGCTCACTGCGCGGGCCGACCCACTCAATGTGCGCACCGGACGTCACGATGGCCGCATCCTCGATGATCGAGTAGACGCCTTGCGCCATGGTTGCGACGTGGCAGTGTTGCCAGAGAGTTTTCATCCCGAGTTCCTCGTCTTTGATCGTTCCCAAGCTCCACGTGGGAATGCCTCTAGGGACGCTCTGCGTCCAGTGACGCGAAGCGTCACGAGCGGCATTCCCACGCAGAGCGTGGGAACGATCGGTGGGTGGGGGTTAAAGGCTCGGCAAAACCCTGGCCGTCACCAGTTCATTCAGGCAACGCGTGGCCAACAACTCAGTCGCCGCATTGATGTCCGGCGCAAAGAAGCGGTCCTTCTCATAGAACGGCACTTCTTTACGCAGAATCCCACGGGCGTTTTCCAGCTTCGCCGAAGTCTTCAGACCTTCACGCAAATCCAGCCCCTGAACCGCCGCCAACCATTCCACCGCCAACACACCGCGCGTGTTTTCAGCCATTTCCCACAAGCGCTTGCCGGCAGCCGGTGCCATCGATACGTGATCTTCCTGGTTCGCGGAAGTCGGCAGGCTGTCCACCGAATGCGGATGGGACAACGCCTTGTTCTCGCTAGCCAGTGCCGCCGCAGTCACCTGGGCGATCATGAAACCGGAGTTCACCCCGCCATTGGCCACCAGGAACGGCGGCAGTTGCGACATGTGCTTGTCCATCATCAGCGAGATGCGACGTTCGCTCAGGGAACCGATTTCAGCGATAGCCAGGGCCATGTTGTCAGCGGCCATGGCCACCGGTTCGGCGTGGAAGTTACCGCCGGAGATCACGTCGCCTTCAGCGGCGAAGACCAGAGGGTTATCGGAAACGGCGTTGGCTTCGACGGCCAGCACTTCGGCCGCCTGACGGAACTGAGTCAGGCAGGCGCCCATGACTTGCGGCTGGCAGCGCAGGGAGTACGGGTCCTGGACCTTTTCGCAGTTCTGGTGCGAGTCGGACACTTCACTGCGCTCGCCCAGCAGATCACGGTAGGCGGCAGCGGCGTCGATCTGGCCTTTCTGGCCACGGGCGGCGTGGATGCGTGCGTCGAACGGCGAACGCGAACCCAGCACGGCTTCGACCGTCAGGGCACCAATCGCCACGGCACCGGCGAACAGATCTTCGCCTTCGAACAGACCGCGCAGCGCATAAGCGGTCGACACCTGAGTGCCGTTGAGCAGCGCCAGGCCTTCTTTCGCCGCCAGGGTCAGCGGCGTCAGGCCGGCGACTTTCAGTGCTTCAGTCGCTTCCATCCACTCGCCTTTGTAGCGGGCCTTGCCTTCACCCAGCAACACCAGGGACATGTGCGCCAAAGGCGCCAAATCGCCGGACGCACCGACTGAACCTTTCAATGGAATGTGCGGGTAAACCTCGGCGTTGATCAGTGCGATCAACGCGTCAATCACGACGCGGCGAATGCCGGAGAAACCACGGCTCAGGCTGTTGACCTTGAGCACCATGACCAACCGCACCAGCGCGTCGCTGATCGGCTCGCCGACACCGGCGGCATGGGACAGCACCAGCGAGCGCTGCAGGTTTTCCAGGTCTTCGCTGGCGATGCGGGTCGAAGCCAGCAGGCCAAAACCGGTGTTGATGCCGTAGGCGGTGCGGTTCTCGGCGAGGATCTGTTCCACGCAGGCAACGCTGGCTTCGATCTGCTTTGATGCACTGTTGTCGAGGGTGATTTTGACCGGCTGCTGATAGATATCACGCAGTTGGGCAAGGCTCAGTTGGCCGGGAATCAAATTTAGCGCAGTCACTTTTATTCTCCTTTTGAGAGTCTTTTTGTTAACTAACCAGACGCTCCGGAAATGTCCGTTGTCCGTCGCTTCCCGCCTCGTGGGGGGCTGGCGCCTTGGCACGCTGGTTTGATGTAGGAATCAGTTGAGGTTCGGCAAAGCCTTATGCAGCAAAATCGGATCTTTCAACACGCCGGCAGCGGCGGCGATGTCCGGCGCCAGCCAGCGGTCCTGGTCGTAGGCCGGGACGCGTTCACGCAGCAGACGCCAAGCGGCATCGGTGCCTGCGCCAAAACGCTGTTCCTTGAGAAATTCAAACGCCTGGGCCGCCAGCAGGTACTCGATGGCGAGGATCTGCGTGCAGTTTTCCAAGGCACGATGCAGCTTCAGCGCCGCGTTGGTACCCATGCTCAAGTGGTCTTCCTGCAAGCCCGAGGTAACGTAGTTGTCGAGCACGGCCGGTTGCGCCAATTGGCGATTTTCCGCGCACAGCGACGCGGCGACGTACTGGACAATCATCATCCCGGAGTTCACCCCGGGGTTGGCCACCAGAAACGCTGGCAGGCCGCTGACGTGCGGGTTGATCAAGCGGTCCAGGCGACGCTCGGCGATGGAGCCGATTTCGGCCATGGCGATGGCCAGCAAGTCCGCCGCCAGCGCGACCGATTGGCCATGCGGGTTGGCTTGGGACATGACACGGAAGTTGTCTGGCGTACCCAGCAGCAACGGGTTGTCGGTGCAGCCGTTGAGTTCGGTTTCGATCTGGCGGATCGCGTGCGCCAGTTGATCCCGTGCAGCACCGTGGACTTGCGGGATTGAACGGATGCTCAGCGCATCCTGCGTGCGAATGCCTTTGCTCGATGCAATCACTTCACTGCCATCCAGCAACGCTCGCAGATTGATGCCGACCTGCTGCATGCCCGGATGCGCTTTGAGCGCGATGATCTCGGCATCGAACGCCGCGATCTGGCCACGCTGGGCTTCGAAGCTCATGGCGCCGATCACGTCGGCCCATTGCACCAGACGCGTCGCATCGGCAATCGCCAGACAGCTGAGGCCGGACATGCACGGCGTGCCGTTGACCAGGCACAAGCCATCTTTGGCACCCAACTGAACCGGTTGCAGACCTTCTTCGGCCAGGGCTTGCTGGGCGGTAACGATCTGCCCGCGATAACTGACATTGCCGACACCCAACAGCGCGATGCTGATATGGGCCATGTGGGTCAGGTAACCGACCGAACCCTGGGACGGCACTTGCGGGGTGATGCCGCGATTGAGCAGTGCCAGGAGGGCTTCGACCACCCGGCGATGAATGCCGGATTTGCCATGGCTGTAATTCAGGATCGCTGCGCAGAGAATTGCACGGGTCTGCTCGTCGGCCAGCGGAGCGCCAACGCCACAAGCGTGGCTGAGCAAGGTGTTGCGCGACAACTGGCTCAGTTGTTCGTCTTTGAGCGAGACGTTGCACAACGCACCCAGGCCCGTGTTGACGCCATACGCTCGCTCGCCGCTGGCGACGATGCGCTGAACGATCGCCTGGGCATTCTCGATCCGCGCCCAGGCCTGGGCCGACAGCTCAAGCTGAGCGCCATGACGGGCGACGGCAACCACATCCTGCCAACGCAACGGGGCGTCGGCGATAACGATTTTTTCAGCCTGGGACATCTTTGACCTCTTGCGTAAAACCTGAATATTGTTGCGGCTCTACCGGCCTCTTCGCGGGCAAGCCTCGCTCCTACAGGATTCAGGTTTGCCGTCCAATGCAGGAACGACACAAAACCTGTAGGAGCGAGGCTTGCCCGCGAAGGGGTCAGCACAACCGCCGCAAACCTTTAAACCACCGCCGCCCGACGCTGGACGAACCGGTCCACATACTCATCCGCCGGCGAATGCAGGATCTCTCTCGGCGTGCCCACCTGAATCAGGCGGCCGTCCTTGAGGATCGCGATGCGGTTACCTATGCGCACGGCCTCATCGAGGTCGTGGGTGATAAAGACGATGGTCTTGTGCAGGGTCTTTTGCAGTTCCAGCAACTGGTCCTGCATCTCCGCGCGGATCAACGGATCGAGCGCACTGAAGGCCTCGTCCATCAGGATGATGTCGGTGTCTGCCGCCAGGGCGCGAGCCAGGCCAACACGCTGACGCATGCCGCCCGAGAGCTGGTGCGGGTATTTGTTTTCGTAGCCTTTCAGGCCCACGGTATTGATCCAGTGCAGCGCACGCTCGGAGCACATTTGCTTGCTCTCGCCACGCACTTTCAGGCCGTAGGCGACATTGTCGATCACGGTCTTGTGCGGCAGCAGGCCGAAGCTCTGGAACACCATGCTGATCTTGTGCCGGCGAAATTCGCGCAGGGCTTCCATGTCGTATTGCAGGATGTCCACGCCGTCCACCAGGATCGCGCCGCTGGTGGGGTCGATCAGGCGGTTGAAGTGGCGCACCAGGGTCGATTTGCCGGAACCCGAAAGGCCCATGATCACGAAGATTTCGCCGGTGCCGATGCTCAACGACAAGTCGTTCACGCCGACCACGCAGCCGGTTTCGGCCAGCACCTGATCCTTGGTTTTGCCCTGGCCAATCATGCCCAGCGCGTCCTTGGAGCGGTTGCCGAAAATCTTGAAGACGTTTTTGACTTCGATTTTGCTCACGGTTGCGTCGTTCATTTGCTCACCTCATGCCGTGGCCGACCATACGCCTGAGTAATGCGGTCGATGACCACTGCCAGAATCACGATCGCCAGACCGGCTTCCAGGCCACGTCCGACGTTGAGGGTCTGAATCCCCACTAACACGTCTTCACCCAAGCCACGGGCGCCAATCATCGAGGCAATCACCACCATCGACAGGGCCATCATGGTGGTCTGGTTGATCCCGGCCATGATGCTCGGCAGGGCCAGCGGCAGTTGCACGCCAAACAATTGTTGCCAGCGGTTGGCACCGAAGGCGTTGATCGCTTCCATCACTTCACCGTCCACCTGGCGGATGCCCAGGTCGGTCAGGCGGATCAGCGGTGGCGCGGCGTAGATCACGGTAGCGAAAATCGCCGGCACCTTGCCCAGGCCGAACAGCATCAGCACCGGGATCAGGTACACGAAACTCGGCATGGTCTGCATGATGTCCAGCAACGGCATCAGCACCGAACGCAGGCGATTGCTGCGTGCCGAGAGAATGCCCAGCGGGATGCCGATCAACACCGAAATGACCGTGGCCACCATCATCAGCGCCAGGGTCTGCATTAGCTTGTCCCAGAGGCCGACCGCACCCACCAGGAACAGCAGGCCGACGATGACTGCCGTGGTCACCACTTTACGAGTCGCGTGCCAGGCAACGCCCGCCACGATGGCCAGCATCAGCCACCAGGGCGCCGCACGCAGCAACCCTTCAAGATTGACGATGGCCCACAACAGGGTGTCGGAGATATGCCGGAACACATCGCCGTAGTTGGTGACCAGCGAATCGACCCAACCGTTGACCCAGTCGGCGATGGAAAAGGTAAAGCTTTCGGGAAACATAAGAGACTCTCAATCAAGGGGTTGCGATCAAGCACCCGACTGCCGTTGCCGACAGTCGGAGAGGCTCAACCTACAAGGCCGCGTCGATTTTCTTGGCTGCGTCTTCGCTTACCCATGCGTGCCAGACTTCAGGATGTTCCTTCAAGAAGATCTTGGCCAGTTTTGGCGACTCGATCCGCTCTTTGGCCATGCGCCCGAGGTTCTGGTTGAGCAGGTCGATCGGCAGGTTGACCTTTTCCAGCACCGCCACTAGTTCCGGGGCTTGCTCGTGGAACGTCTTGGACAGGCCGACCTTGATGGTCACTTCCTTGTTCACGCCTGGTTTCTCTTCAAGTTTGACCAAGTCAACCTGGCCCATCAGCGGGGTGGGCGACCAGTAGTAGAACAGGATCGGCTCGCCACGCTTGTAGCTCGACAGCACCGCAGCATCCAGCGCCGGGCCGGTGCCCGGACGGAAGTTGGTGTAGGTGCTTTCCAGGCCGTAGCTTTTCAGCATTTCGCTGTTGTCGAGTTCACAGGTCCAGCCGGCCGGGCAGTTGTAGAAACGGCCCTTGGAAGGCTCTTCCTGGTCCTTGAACACGGCGGCGTATTTACCCAGGTCGGCGATTGCTTTCAGGTCCGGGGCCTTGGGCTCCAGCTTGCGCTTGGCGTCGCCTTCGATCACGTAGCGCGGCACGTACCAGCCTTCGATTGCGCCAACGACCGGAGCGCCGACACCGACAACCTTGCCGGCCTTCTCGGCCTTGTTCCAGACTTCGCTGCGGCCAACCCACTCTTCGGCAAACACTTGAATGTCGTTGCTGCTCAGGGCGTTTTCCATGGTGATGGAGTTGCCCGGCAGGCTGTCGGTCTTACAGTCGTAGCCCTTCTCCAACACGATTTGCATCACGTCGGTCAGCAGCATGCCGCTTTCCCAGTTCAGGCCGGCGAACTTCACCGGTTTGCCCGACTCGCACCAACCGGCAGCCTGAGTGGCGCCGGCGCTGGCGAGCAGGCCCATGGACAGCAATGTGGTCAGCAGGGTCTTGTTCGATTTCATTGTAGTGACGCTCCTAATCATGAATTGGCTTACGGCAGTCAAGAGGCATCCAGCCCTGTCCACGTCCAATCAGGCCTGCGCCGCAGCGCGACCAGCCCCACTTGTTTTTTGTTGTACAACGCTGTCCTGCTCAACCGGCAGAATCAGGTGATCGGGTACCGAGCCGTGCCATTTTTTCGCACAGACGTAGTACAGGGCTGCGGGAAGCACCAGACCGATGATCCAGGAAATATCCACACCACCCAGGGTTTCCACCAGCGGACCGGTATAGAACTTGGTGGCGATGAACGGCAGTTGTACCAGCACACCGAAGACATAGATGCTGATGCCGAGTGGGTTCCAACGGCCATAGCGACCCTTCGGATCGGCCAGCGCCGGCACGTCATAGCGCTCGCGAGTGATGCAGTAGTAGTCCACCAGGTTGATCGCACTCCATGGCGTAAAGAACGCCAGCAGGAACAGGATGAAGGACTTGAACGCACCGAGGAACGAGTGCTGACCGAGCAACGCGATCAGGGTGGCGGTACCGACGATGAACAGCACGAACACCAGACGTTGCAAGCGCGATACCTGCAGGTGACCGCGGAAACCGCTGATGATGGTCGCAATGCACATGAAGCTGCCGTAGGAGTTCAGCGTGGAGATGGTGACCTTGCCGAACGCGATGCTGAAATACAGCAGCGCAGCGGTGGCACCGGTGCCGCCCAGACCCACGATATAGGCCACTTCGTGGCCGGCGAATTGTCCGTTGGCCGAAGCGGCGGCAAACACGCCGAGGATCATCGCCACCTGTGCACCAATCACCGAACCCGCGCCAGCGGCGAAAAAGGTTTTCACCGAGGAAGTCTTGCTCGGCAGGTAGCGCGAGTAGTCAGCCACGTAAGGACCGAAGGCGATCTGCCAGGATGCCGCGAGGGACACCGCAAGCAGGAAGCTGCTCCAGCTGAAGTGGCGGATTTGCAGGAGTGCACCCACATCAGTCTGGCTCATCAGACGACTGAACAGATAAACAAAGGCAATCACGCCGATGACGCTGGCGACACGGCCGATGAAATGAATCACCCGATAACCGAGCACCGTGACCAGCACGATGACACTGGCGAAGATGAGGATGCCGACGCTGTCGCTGACGCCAAACAACTGGCCCAGCGCCTGGCCGGAAAGCACGGTTCCCGTTGCGGTGAAGCCCAGGTACATCAGGCAGACCAGCACGATTGGGATGGCCGCACCATAAACGCCGAACTGTACGCGGCTGGAGATCATCTGCGGCAGGCCAAGTTTTGGCCCTTGCGCTGCATGCAACGCCATCACGCCACCGCCCAGCAGTTGACCGATCAGCAGACCGATCAGCGACCAGAACACATCACCGCCCAGCACCACGGCGAGCGCCCCGGTGACAATCGCGGTGATCTGCAGGTTGGCACCCATCCACAGGGTGAACTGGCTTAACAGACGACCGTGTCTTTCCGCTTCCGGGATGTAGTCGATCGAACGTGTCTCGATCAACGGTTTACTGCCTGCACGATCGTCATTAACAGCCATTGTTCAACCTCTGTGGATTGTTTGTCGGTGTTGGTGATCCCTGTAGGAGCGAGCAATGCGGGGCGCCGCATCGCTCCTACAGGTTTTGCATCAGGCCAAAGCCTGTTTTATTTGCCGGTAATCATCGGCAGGTTCAGCCCTTGTTCCTTGGCGCAGTCGATCGCGATCTGGTAACCGGCATCGGCGTGACGCATGACACCGGTGGCCGGGTCGTTGTGCAGGACGCGAGCGATACGCTCGGCCGCTTCGTCAGTACCGTCGCAGACAATCACCATGCCCGAGTGCTGGGAGAAGCCCATGCCGACGCCGCCGCCGTGGTGCAGGGAAACCCAGGTCGCGCCGCTCGCGGTGTTGAGCAGGGCGTTGAGCAGTGGCCAGTCGGACACGGCGTCGGAGCCATCCTGCATCGATTCGGTTTCGCGGTTCGGGCTGGCGACCGAACCGGAGTCCAGGTGGTCGCGACCGATCACGATTGGCGCGGACAACTCGCCGCTGCGCACCATTTCGTTGAACGCCAGACCCAGCTTGGCGCGCTGGCCCAGGCCAACCCAGCAGATTCGGGCCGGCAGACCCTGGAAGCTGATGCGCTCGCGGGCCATGTCCAGCCAGTTGTGCAGGTGGGCGTCGTCCGGGATCAGCTCTTTAACCTTCGCGTCGGTCTTGTAGATGTCTTCAGCGTTACCCGACAGTGCAGCCCAACGGAATGGACCGATGCCGCGGCAGAACAGCGGACGGATGTAAGCCGGTACAAAACCCGGGAAGTCGAATGCGTTCTCGACGCCTTCTTCTTGCGCCATCTGACGGATGTTGTTGCCGTAGTCGAAGGTCGGAATACCCATCTTCTGGAATTCGAGCATCGCTTTTACGTGCACGGCCATCGATTGCTTGGCGGCTTTGACCACGGCAGCAGGCTCGGTCTTGGCGCGAGCGCGGTACTCTTCCCAGGTCCAGCCGGCCGGCAGGTAACCGTTGAGCGGGTCGTGGGCGCTGGTCTGGTCGGTGACCATGTCCGGGCGCACGCCGCGCTTGACCAGTTCCGGCAGGATTTCTGCCGCGTTACCCAGCAGCGCGATGGAAATCGCCTTGCCTTCCTTGGTGTACTTGGCGATGCGGGCCAGCGCGTCGTCGAGGTCGGTGGCTTGTTCATCGACATAACGGCTGTTCAGGCGGAAATCGATGCTCACCTGCTGGCATTCGATGTTCAGCGAGCAAGCACCGGCCAGGGTTGCAGCCAGAGGCTGAGCGCCACCCATGCCGCCGAGGCCTGCGGTCAGGACCCAACGACCTTTCAGGTCATCGTTGTAATGTTGGCGACCGGCTTCGACGAAGGTTTCGTAAGTGCCCTGGACGATGCCCTGGCTGCCGATGTAAATCCAGCTGCCGGCGGTCATCTGGCCGTACATGGCCAGGCCTTTGGCGTCGAGTTCGTTGAAGTGCTCCCAGCTCGCCCAGTGTGGCACCAGGTTGGAGTTGGCAATCAGCACGCGCGGAGCATTGGTGTGTGTCTTGAACACGCCGACCGGCTTGCCGGATTGCACCAGCAGGGTCTCGTCGTCATTCAGGTTGGTCAGGCTTTCGACGATCTTGTCGTAGCATTCCCAGTTACGCGCCGCACGACCGATACCACCGTAAACCACCAGTTCTTTAGGGTTCTCGGCAACTTCCGGGTCGAGGTTGTTCATCAGCATGCGCAGCGGTGCTTCGGTCAGCCAGCTCTTGGCGGTCAGCTTGTTACCGCGGGCGGCACGGATTTCAACATCACGGTATTTAGTAGGTTTCTGGGTATTGTCAGTCACGAAAAAGACTCCTCAGCGATCAATCCAAACCAACCCTGGCGGTGGGTAAGCCAGCCTGTGCGCACTGTTGCGCCACAAGCGAATCAGTGGACGTTGCGAGGAGTCTCGGTCGACTCATACGCATACGTCTTTACTTGTACATACAAGCATATGCAATCAAGCGGCCAACTTGTTGGAAGGGCGTTCAAGAAAAGTTTTAAACGGGCTGGAACGCGCCTGGATCAAGGGTTCTGGCAACGATGAAATTTTTCGGGGGATTTTGCGAGGGGGGGGGTGACTGCTGTTACTTGGGCATGGTTTTGCGCCACGCTGGGGCGTTCGGTAACAAAGTGGTGCGCAGTTTCGAATCAGTTGATCGCTCCCAAGCTCTGCGTGGGAACGATCAGTGGTGGTATTGGATCAGCGTGCAGTCAGCTCGATCACACAGCACGGGCCGTTACTGGAAACTTCCAGCAGGCCGGTGTTACCACCGAGTTGCAGGCAATCATGGCGACCGAGTTGCGAGGCGCTGTTGCCGACCTTCACGACAAGCTCGTCAGTGACACTAAATATGAGCACGGTGCCAGCCGAGCTGAAAAACTGCTGCTCACCGGCCAGCCACTGCAACCGCGCGTAGTAACGCTGGGGCGCATAAATCAGGTTGAAGTCGCGAATCGGCCCGCCCAGCAAGGTGCAGGTCACGTGGCTTTCGCCGCTGAACGCAAAAGGCTCCAACGGTAACAATGGAGGCGTGTCCTGGCCGTCAACCCGCAAGGTCATACCGTCGCCTTGCAACACGGTGATCACCCGCTCATAGCCGGCGAACGTCGAGAATCCGCCGGACTCGCCGATATCGGCAATCGACAGGCGCCAGCCGAAGCCGTCAAGCCCGGTCCCCGCATCGCGGGTGATTTCTTCGGTGCTGCCACCGCCGTTTTTCCACGGCATTCGCGGGTAATCTTTTGCGCGTAGAACCTTCGTTACATTCATTTATGAAACCGACCTTCCAGACGATGACGGGAACCAGGGTGGATCAAACGGGCGGCGGTTACCGGCTGGCGGCCGGACCAGGTGCGGCGACGAATCAGCAGGCACGGCTCGCCCTTTTCAATCTGCAGCAATTTGCACTCTGAGGCCTCGGCCAGAATCGCCTCGACCACGTGCTCGCCTTCGGTCAGCGGCGCGACCTGGTTCAGATAGGCGTAAGGCGTTTGCAGGGTGAAGTCCTGCTTGAGGTAGTCCGGCGCCACCAGCGCGTTGACGAAACGGTCTTCGATTTGCACCGGAATGTCGTTTTCGAAATGCACGATCAGCGAATGGAAAACCCGCTGGCCTTCGCGCATGTCCAGCGCCAAAGCGCGCTCGGAACCGGCGGCCTCTTCTTCGAGGGTGATCACCTTGCAGGTATGGCGATGGCCACGGGAGGCGATTTCGTCGGCGATGTTGTGCACTTCAAACAGCGCGGACTGGCTTTTCGGCTCGGCGACGAACGTGCCGACACCTTGCATGCGCACCAGCAGACCGTCGGCGGTCATCTCGCGCAGGGCGCGGTTGATGGTCATGCGGCTGAAACCGAGTTGGCTGACCAGCTCGCTTTCCGACGGAACGCGGTAGTGCGGCGGCCAGTTTCCACTGTCGATTTGCTGGGTGATCATCTGTTTGACGCGGGCGTACAAGGGCGCCGGACTGTCGCCCATGTTCGCGGCCAACGGTGACACTGGGGGCGGAGTCGGCACGGTTAATCCTTGGTCGTCTGTTAGAAGTCGCTAGCTTGCCGGAGTTTACCGAGCAGGCAAACGTCTGTATATGTATATACAAATAACACACGATGGGGTTCTGAACCATGTCCGCCTTCTTTGCCGAACGCGCGCTGCTGCCTAGTGGATGGGCCAACAATGTACGTCTTGAGGTCAGCGCCGAGGGCGTTTTGACCCATATCCAGGCCGATTCCAACGCAGATGGCGCCGAACGGCTGAGCGGTCCGCTGCTGCCGGGGATGCCGAATCTGCATTCCCACGCCTTCCAGCGGGCCATGGCCGGGCTGGCGGAAGTGGCGGGCAATCCGAATGACAGTTTCTGGACCTGGCGCGACTTGATGTATCGCCTCGTCGGAAAAATCAGCCCGGATCAACTCGGCGTCATCGCCCGTCAGCTGTACATCGAAATGCTCAAGGCCGGTTACACCTCGGTCGCGGAATTTCATTATGTGCATCACGACACCAACGGCCAGTCTTACGCAGATCCCGCTGAACTGGCGCTACGCATCAGCCAGGCGGCCAGTTCCGCCGGTATCGGTCTGACCTTGCTTCCGGTGCTTTACAGCCATTCCGGTTTCGGCGGCCAGGCGCCGAACGACGGTCAGCGCCGCTTCATCAACAGCACCGAGAATTACCTCACGCTTCAGTCGCGTTTGCAGCCGATCCTGGCGCAGCAACCGGCGCAGTCGCTGGGTTTGTGTTTCCACTCGTTGCGCGCGGTAACGCCGCAGCAGATCAGCGAAGTGCTGGCGGCCAGCGACAAGCAGTGCCCGGTGCACATTCATATCGCTGAACAGCAGAAGGAAGTCGATGACTGCCTGAGTTGGAGCGGTCGTCGTCCTCTGCAATGGCTGTACGAAAACACAGAAGTCGATCAGCGCTGGTGCCTGGTCCACGCAACCCATGCCAATCCGGAAGAAGTCACGTTGATGGCCAAGAGTCGCGCTATCGCCGGTCTGTGCCTGACCACCGAAGCCAACCTCGGCGACGGGATTTTTCCGGCGGTGGATTTCCTCGCGCAGGGTGGACGCATGGGTATCGGGTCCGACAGCCATGTGTCATTGAGCGTTGTGGAAGAGTTGCGTTGGCTGGAATACGGCCAGCGCCTGCGCGATCAGCGGCGTAATCGGCTGTATGGCGCGGATCAGCCGATGGTTGGCCGCACGCTATATGACGCTGCGCTGGATGGCGGCGCTCAGGCGCTGGGGCAGCCGATCGGTGCACTGGAAGTTGGTAAACGTGCGGATTGGCTGGTGCTGGACGGCAACGATCCGTACCTGGCAACGGCCAGCGGTGACGGGATTCTCAATCGTTGGTTGTTTGCCGGCGGCGATCGCCAGGTGCGCGATGTGCTGGTCAATGGCCAGTGGGTAGTGCGTGACGGGCGTCATGCAGCAGAAGAAGAAAGCAATCGGGCGTTTACCCAAGTCCTGCGCGACCTCCTGGGCTGACACAAACGAAATGTGGGAGCGAGCCTGCTCGCGACAGGGCGATCAAATTCAACAGAAGTGTTGACTGATACTCCGCTATCGCGAGCAGGCTCGCTCCCACATTTGTTCTTTACTAGCCGTCAGTTCGAGGTCTTGGCCATCTGCGTATCCGACGCGCGCCAGATCAGCCGCGTAGTGTCGTAGCCTTGCTGACGCGCCTTGCTCAGCAGTTCTTCACGCACTACACCGTTGACCGTCGGCGTGCGCGACAGCAGCCACAGGTACTTGCGGCTCGGGTCACCGACGATGGCGGTCTTGTAATCGTCGCTGACGTAAAGCACCCAGTATTCCCCCTTCGCCACACCTGGCAGCAAGCGCGAGAACCAGGTATCGAACTCGACCCACAACTTGTCGGTCTTGCCCGGCACTTGTGGATAAGCCGTGCCCTTGGCCTCTTCCCATTGCCAGTCCGCCGTCAGGCAGCGGTTCAGCACCTGCACCTTGCCGTCAGGATTGAGCGTGTAATGGGCTTCGGATTGTGCGCAATTGCGTTGGAAATACATCGGCAGGCGGGCCAACTCGTACCAGGTGCCCTGGTATTTCTTGAGATTGACGCTGTTGACGGTTTTCGGCGCCAACGGATCTGTGCCAGAAGTGGCGCAGCCGGCCAATACCAGGCCGGCAAAAAGGAGTATCAATAACCGCTTCATTGTTTTTCTCCCGTGGGCGCGTAGCCCCGGATTACTTCAGGCCTTGGCCGGAAAACATCAGTACTTTGTCACCGGCATACTGCACGCTGATAAAGCTGTTCTTGTCACCCCAGGTGCAACTGGACATGCCGAGCGCGCCCGAGCAATCAGTGGCTTTACCCAACAAGGCTTCAACCTCTGCCTTGGGCATGCCGGCCGACAGTTTCGAATAGTTTTCCTGATTGACCTTGCTGCATGCGGCCAACAACACGCAGAACGAGAGCAGGGCGATAGAACGCAGCGACATGGTGTAGCTCCTGGTGCGAGGGGGGAATGGCATGGCTGCCAAGCAGAAGCTTAGAAGAGAAAACCCCCATCTGGTTCCCCGACCGCCCGGCTATTTATCGGGCCGCTCGTCTGCCTTTTTTCGAAAAATCAGCAACTTTCCTGCGCCGCTGAGTATTTCATCGGTTTTCGCAAAAACACGCCTAATCTTTGGCGCTGGCCAGTCGACATAGAAGCAGCGCAAAGCCCTCGACTGTGGCAAATTGACGCCCCCTCGCTGACCAGCCCCTCCGCGGTAGTGCACTTAATGACCAGAAACATGAAATTCAGCCACAAGATCCTGCTGGCAGCCGCCCTCGTGGTCGCTGTTGCGTTTGCCTGCTTCATCCTGTTCAACGACTACCGTCAGCGCCAGACCTTGCGCAGCAGTACCGAATCCTCGATGCAGGAACTCGGCAGCCTGACCACCCGCAACATCCAGACCTGGCTGGAAAGCCGCATCCAGTTGCTGCAATCGTTGTCCCAGCAGATCACAGTGGACGGCAGCACACCCGCCAGCCTCAAACGCGCCATCGACTTGCCGGCCTACACCGGCAACTTCCAGCTGAGCTACTTCGGTGGCACTGACGGCGTGATGTTCTCGATCCCGGCGGGCAATCGTGCGGCAGACTACGATCCTCGCGCACGTGGCTGGTACAAGGCGGCCAACAGCGCGCAACAGACCATCGTCACCGAACCGTACATCGCCGCCTCGTCCGGCAAACTGGTGATCACCGTGGCCACGCCGGTGCAGCATCAGAGCCAGATGATCGGCGTCGCCGGTGCGGACATCGACCTGTCGAGCGTCAGCGCAATCATCAACTCGCTGAACTTCGGCGGTCACGGCCACGCGTTCATCGTCAGCGCCGACGGCAAGATCCTGATCCACCCGGACAGCAAACTGGTGCTCAAGAGCCTCGCCGAGGCCTACCCGAACGGCGCACCAAAAGTCAGCCCGGGCATGAAAGAAGTCGAGCTCGACGGCAAGACCCAGTTCATCTCCTTTACCCACGTCAACGGTGTGCCCTCGGCCGACTGGTACGTGGCGCTGGTGCTGGACCAGGACACCGCGTTCTCGATGCTCAGCGAATTCCGTACCTCGGCGATCATTGCCATGGTCATCGCCGTAGTCATCATCATCGCGTTGTTGGGCATGTTGATCAGCTTTCTGATGCAGCCGCTGCTGACCATGGGCCGCGCCATGCATGACATCGCCGAAGGCGAAGGTGACCTGACCAAACGCCTGACCATCCACGGCCACGATGAATTCGGTGCCTTGGGCACCTCGTTCAACCGCTTCGTGGAACGTATTCACACCTCGATCCGCGAAGTGTCCTCGGCCACCGGCCAGGTCAACGAAGTTGCCTTGCGTGTGGTTGCCGCGTCGAATTCGTCAATGTTCAATTCCGATCAGCAAGCCTCGCGCACCAGCAGCGTGGCTGCAGCGATCAACGAACTGGGCGCTGCTGCACAGGAAATCGCCCAGAACGCCGCCCTCGCCTCCCAGCATTCGAGCGATGCCCGCGCGTTGGCCGAAGAAGGTCAGCAAGTGGTGGATAAAACCATCGCGGCGATGCAGCAGCTCTCGGCGAAGATCAGCGATTCGTGCGGCAACATCGAAACGCTCAACAGCAACACGGTGAACATCGGGCAGATTCTGGAAGTGATCACCAGCATCTCGCAGCAGACCAATTTGCTGGCATTGAACGCCGCCATCGAAGCTGCCCGCGCCGGTGAAGCCGGACGTGGTTTTGCCGTGGTTGCGGACGAAGTGCGCAACCTCGCCCATCGCACTCAGGATTCGGCGCAGCAAGTGCAGAAGATGATCGAGGAACTGCAAGTCGGCGCCCGGGAAGCGGTGAGCACCATGACCGACAGCCAGCGCCAGAGCGAAAGCAGCGTCGGCATCGCCAACCAGGCCGGTGAGCGTCTGGGCAGCGTGACCCAGCGTATTGGGGAGATCGATGGGATGAACCAGTCCGTGGCGACCGCGACTGAAGAGCAGACCGCTGTGGTGGAGTCGATCAATGTCGACATTACCGAGATCAATACCTTGAACCAGGAAGGGGTGGAGAACTTGCAGTCGACATTGCGTGCATGTGTGGACCTTGAGCAGCAGGCGGCACGGTTGAAGCAGTTGGTGGGCAGCTTCCGGATTTAAGCGGCTTTCACTGGCCCCATCGCCAGCAGGCTGGCTCCCACAGGGGATTGTGAACGACACAAACCCAATGTGGGAGCCAGCCTGCTGGCGATGGCGGCATCAGCTACAGCAGAAAACTAAAAGCGAGAACCGGGCCCGGAAAGAAACGCCAGCTCTTCAGCCGTAGACTCCCTTCCCAACACCGCATTCCTGTGCGGAAACCGCCCAAACCGCGCAATCACCTGCTGATGCTTCTCGGCATAGTTCAGATAGTCGATAAACAGTGCCCGATCACTCTCAGGCTGTTGCGCAACCAGATCGATGTACCGCGAAACCGCCTCGTTCTGCACCGCCAGATTCTCGCAATGCTCAAACACCAGGTAGATAAACACCCGTTGAATCGGCCGCAACTGCCGATCGAAATCCGCAGCAATGCCTTGCGCCACCAGTGCCTGAGCCCTGAGATCGCCTGAAAAGGATTTGGGGGTGTCGCGAAAGATCATTCGCGGGAGCTGATCGAGCAGCAGCACCAAGGCCAGCCAACCTTCGGGGCGTTGCGCCCATTCAGTCAATCCGCCGGCCAGTGCCTGCTCGACCCAGTCCCCGAAACGCGTCTGCGCTTCGAGGTCCTGGCTGTCGCGCTTGCCGAACCATAACTTGCCCTTGTCAGCCGCTATGTCTTGGGGGGATTCGAAGGTTCCGAACCACCACTCGAGCAACGGCTGCCAGGGCGCGGTCATGGTTTATTCCTTGTGGTAAGCCGTGACGCGTTCGACTTCTTCTTTCGAACCGAGGAACACCGCAACACGCTGGTGCAAGCCCTCAGGCTTGATGTCGAGGATGCGCTGATGGCCATCGGTGGAAGCGCCGCCAGCCTGCTCAACCAGGAACGACATCGGGTTGGCTTCGTACATCAGACGCAGTTTGCCCGGCTTGGACGGCTCGCGGTTGTCGCGTGGGTACATGAACAGACCGCCACGGGTCAGGATACGGTGTACGTCGGCAACCATCGCCGCGACCCAGCGCATGTTGTAGTTCTTTTTCAGCGGGCCTTCATCGCCAGCCAGCAATTCGTCGACATAACGTTGTACCGGCGCTTCCCAGTGACGCTTGTTGGACGAGTTGATCGCAAATTCCTGCGTGGACTCAGGGATCGTGATGTCTTCATGGGTCAGCACGAAGCTGCCCATTTCACGGTCCAGGGTAAAGCCCTTCACGCCATTGCCCAGGGTCAGCACCAGCATGGTCTGTGGACCGTAAATCGCATAACCGGCGGCAACCTGCTGAGTGCCTGGCTGCAGGAAGGCCTTTTCGTTCAAAGGCTCGTTCTGGGTCAGGTATTCGTTCGGGCAACGCAGCACCGAGAAGATCGTACCGACCGGCGCGTTGATGTCGATGTTCGACGAACCATCCAGTGGGTCGAATACCAGCAGGTACGCGCCTTTCGGGTATTTGCCCGGGATCTGGTAGGCATTATCCATTTCTTCGGATGCCATGCCGGCCAGGTGACCGCCCCATTCGTTGGCTTCGAGCAGGATGTCGTTGGACATCACATCAAGCTTCTTCTGCACTTCGCCTTGGACGTTTTCAGTGCCCATGCTGCCCAGAACGCCGCCCAGGGCGCCCTTGGACACGGCGTGGCTGATTTCCTTGCAAGCACGCGCCACCACTTCGATCAGGAAACGCAGATCGGCAGGGGTGTTGTTGCTACGGGTCTGCTCAATCAAATAGCGACTCAGGGTAACGCGGGACATGGAAGGCTCCGGTGGAATTGGGGGCTAAAAACCCGCGCAGTTTAACGCGAGTCGAGGCGCATTTCCTCCTATCAGACGTGATACGCCCAATAGAGTTCATGCGCGGGGTTGAGCGTAGCCGTAAATGAACTCTATGGCGGCGAGGGAGCTTGCTCCCGTTGGGGTGCGAAGCGGCCCCCTGAAGCATTCGCCGCCATTTGTCCGAGAAAATGCAGCAGTCGAACGGGAGCAAGCTCCCTCGCCACAGGTTCAGGGTTTAGCGGGGGGCTTGCGCAGCAAACTGAAGGCCATCGCTGCGAGAAACAGCACGCTCAGCAGCAACACCCCCCACAACCCGAACTTCTTCCAGTCCGTGTCCGCTGTCGCGGCCGCCGTCACCGTGGAGGAGTTGCTCACCACCGCCGCACCCTCCACCGAAGCCTTGCCCAGCGCCGCCCACTTGGCCGCGCTGTAATCCGGGATCAGCGTCGACAACGGCAGGTTCGCCGCCCTCACCGTCGCACTCCCCAGCGCCAGCGTATAAGGCCCCGCCCCACGCGCCAGGAACACCAATTGCGTCGAGCGCACAGCAAACTTCAACGTCGGCGCTTCAGCACCCAAGCCACCGCCGCGCTCATCCACGACCAGCTTCAACTGCTGCACGGTCTGCCCCGACAGCTGCAATTCGTTCTGCACCACGTCCTGGCCACTCTGGGTCAGGCGATAGAGCAATCCGCTGGTCAGCGGCTGCCACGGCAGGCTGCTTTCGCGACGACCGGACAACGTCACCGGCGCCAGGCTGTTGGGCTGACTCAGCTCGACCTGGACCCGCTCGACATTCAGCCCCATCGGCAACTGCCAGGTGTACTCACCCGCCTTCACGCTGCTGCCCGCCAGCGGCTGCGACCAGACCAACGGCAGCGGCAGACTGCGGGGACTCGCGCTTTGCAGCTGCGCAGACGTCAGCGTCGGTGCCAATTGCGGTGAATTCCACAGCAGGCGCAGATAACGCGCCGATTGCCCCGGCAAGCCGACTTCATGCTGCTCGACCCGTTCATCGGCAAACGTCAGCCGCGCCACCTGGCCTTCGCCCCACGACTGCCAATGCTGCAAGTCGTCGCTGGCCTCGATGGTGAAACGCTGAAAGCCATCGCGCTCGCTGGTCCAGTCGAGGATCAACTGCTGCAACGGCGCCTTGATGGCGCTGGCGTCGAGCAACCAGCCGCGCAGCACTTCTTCGCCCGCCTCCAGCTGACTCGACGGTTGCACTTCGACCAACGTGCCGTTCGCGCTCGATTGCACGCGGATGCCCGGCGCGCGCTCCGTGGCGTCCGCCGAGGTGTACAGCGGGAACCACTTCACATCGGTCAGCGTGCGATTTTCCCGGGTTGACGCCGCCTCGCGCGCCAAGGCGTAGGCCTGGGCCTCACCGGCAGCGTTGAACACGCGAACATCGCTGAGGTCCGTTTGCCGCGCATTCAGTTGCACGTTCAAGGGCAATTCGAGGCGATACCAAGGCCCTTCGCCGCTCACCGACAACGGCACGTGCGAGGCAAAGTCCGCCGGTTTTTCCTGAGCGCTGGCGGACAGCGCCACACCCAACGCAACAGCGCCCAACCAGCCCAGGTTCAACTTCTGACTCAAGACGACACTCCTTCGGTTTCAGGGGCCGGCCTTTCAGCGTCGGCTCCGCCTTGGCGCGCAGCCTCGGCGCGCTTGGGCGGCAGCGGCGCGAAATAGCCCACCACCAGCAGCAACACGCCGACGCCGATAAACGACACAATCCGCGCAAGGCCGCCACGGTTACTCAGTTCGACAAAGAACAGTTTGGCCACCACCACGCCAATCAGCGCGGCGCCGATCAGCCAGACTTCACGGCGATGACGCAGATGGCCGCCGATCATCAGGCTCAGCGCCATCAGGGTCCAGACAATAGACAGCCCCGCCTGCACCAGCATCGATTCAAGCAACGCATCGAGCTCGAACGGCACACCGCCCCAATGGTGCGCGGTGCGCATCACCAGTGCGGTGAAGAACGCGAACAGCGAGACCCCGGCGATCAGTTGCGTGGCGTGCGCTATGTAAACTTTGCGAATCGCCAGTTGCGTCACGGCGCTGCGGGACCAGACGTAGACGCCGAACAGCGCAAACAGCAGACCCAACTCCAACGGATTGACCAGCGGCACATAGGGCAGCGGCTCGGCCGTGCCGTCGCTGACGATATTCGCCAGCCAGAACCAGCCGAGCATCAGCAGCGCCAAAGGTGCCGCCGCATAAAAACGGTACTCGCGTGGATACGCCGAAACAGGCCAAGGCCCATTGCGTGGCGCCGCCATCAGCACCAGATACAGACTCGGCAGGATCGCCCAACCCAACCAGCGCCAGGCGTTGTACTGCTCGGACAACAGCAGCAAACCGTAACGCAGCTCCAAGGCCAGCACACCGATCAACAGCCAGCAGCCGAGCACATGAGCGGTGCTCAGGGCACGCGCCGGCAACATCGGCGCCAAGCGTCGCAGGGAGATGAAATGCACGACGAACACGGCCGCCCACACCAGCCAACCGAAATTGGCCGCCGGGTGATATCGCGAGTGCCACGCGGCGAGCAGTACCAGACCGGCAGCGGGCATCAGCAAGGTGCAAAGCAGGCCCAGCGACGACCAATTCAAGCGCAGCGCCAACACCGCCCACAGCGCCACGCTCAAGGCGGCAACCGCCAGCAACAAGGTTGCTTGCAGATTCAGCGGTGCAAAACGCAGCACTTCACTGATCCACGCCAGCGCCCACCAGCCTGCGCCCCACACCAGCAACACTTCGGACAAACGCTGCAAGCTCAGCACATCAAACGCCGAGGCATGGTTGCCAAGTTGCAAGCGCCACGCTCCGACCATCGCGGCCAGGCCCAACACCAGCGGCGTCCAGAAACCGCTGTGGGCCAGAGGTTTCAACCCTTCGCTGGCCAGCGGCCCGAGCAGGTCCGGCCCCGCGAACAGGAACGCCGCGCCGCCAATCAACTGCAAAAGCAAACCGAAGACAAAACTCACGCGCTGCTTGAGGTACAGGCTCAGCCAAATGATGAACAAGCCACTGGCCGCCCACACCGCACTCGCGGTCTGCCAGGGCAGCACGAACAGCACCGCCAGATTGATCAGCACCAGACCCGCCAGCAACACCACCGACAAGCCGCGCAGCAGCCGGACATCGCTGCGCACCATTTCATCACGCGCGGCGAGCAACATGCCGGCGATCAGCGCGAGGCCGATCAAAGACGCACTGAGCAAACCGCTCCAACCCGCGCTAAACACGGCGCCAGACTCACCGCTGGAACCTTGCAAGCGCAGCAGGAACAGCGCACCGCCGAGCAACTGGACAGCAAACGCGGTGAACAGGAACGTGCGCGATTGCAGGCGCAAGCCGACAAACAACGTCGCCAACCCCGCCAGCGCCCAACTGATGGCGGTGCCGTGGGTCAGGAAGAACAATGGCGCCAACAGATAGAGGAAGGTCAGGCCCAGGCAAGCCAACACCGGCCGCCCTTTGCGCTCCCATTCCGATGTCTGTTCGGGCAGGGCTTTGCGCAATTGATAGAAGCTGAACAACAACGCCACGCCGAGCATCAACGCGCCAAGCGGAGCGCCGTCGAGCAAACTGCCGTCGCCGATGCGCAATTCGCTGACAAACGCGATGGCCGAGCCCAGTTGCAGCAGCAAGGCAAACGCACGAGCCAGCGGTCGTTGCTGACGCAGGCCGAGCCAGAAAATGCCCGCGCCCTCGACCGCCCAAGCGGCAGCCGTCCAGCGCGCGTCGAGCCCCAGCGGAATCGCCAGGCTGGCGAAGATCACGCCCAGCGCCAGGCAGGTTTCCGCGAGCAGCAATGCGCGGCCGCCCATCAGGAAACGCGCCAGGCCCATGTAGATCATGCCCAAGGCCAAGGCACTGAACGCTGCGGCAAACTCCAAATGCTGAACCAGCGCGAACTGCAATCCGAAGCCCACCAGCGGCGGGCCGAACAGCATCGTGCCGTCGACGTAATCGCCCTTGCGCGCCGACCAGCGCAGCAGCGCCTCGCGGCTGTCGTCCTCGGGGGCGTCGCTCATCTCCAGCAGCTTGCGACGGGCAAACAGCAGGCCGATGGCCAGGTACATCAGGAAGAACAGCACCAGGAACGGTTCGGTGCTCCACAGCAATTCCGGTGTGTAGGAGCGCAGGCCCCAGGCGAAACCGATGCCGAAGGTGCCGACGAAACCGATCAGGTTCAGCAGTCGCCAGGCCTTGAACCAGGCGATGGCGAGGATGCCGGCGTTGAGCAAGGCGAAGTAGCTGAACAGCGCGACGTGGTTGCCGGCGCCGGTGGAAGTCAGGATCGGTGCCGCGAAGCCGCCGAGTGCAGCGGCCGCGGCCAGGCCCAACGCATCCTGGGTGATGGCGAGAATCGCCGAGAACACCGTGACCGCGACCAGCAGGCCCAGGGCGGCGCTTGGATCGAGCAGCGGGTGCAGGCGCATCGCGGCAAACACCGTCAGGTACAACACGGCGATGCCGGTGCCTTGCAGCATCAGCGCGTAATTGCTGTTGCGTGTCCTGAGCCACCAACCCAGACCAAGCAGGCCCAACGCAGCGGCCGCAACCCCGGCGTAACGCAGTTCGATCGGCACCACCATGCCTTCGGTGGCATACCGCAGCAAGAACGCCAGACCGAGGAACAACAGCACCACGCCGACCCGCAGCACGGTGTTGCCGCCGAACAGCCAGTTGCGAGCGCCGCTGATGGCCCGCTCGATGAAGCTCGGGCCACGCGGGACGGCGGGTTGTTGCGGTTCGCGGGTAACAGGCTCGGGTTTCCAGACATCGTCGGGCAGCGGACGGCTGGTTTGCGCTGCCGTTGCGCTCACCGGCTCGAGTTCGGGCGGAAGATCCCAGATCAGCTCGGGGGTTTCGACAGGAATGTCATCGAGGGTGAAGTCAGGCGACGGAGCGGCTTCGCTGGCAACCGGCTCGCTGGTTTCAGGCGTTGTGACGCCCGGCACCTCCAACAATGCCAGGCGTTGCTGCACGCCATTGAGCGCAACCTGCGCCTGCTCCAGCAGTCGACGCTGCTCGGTCGCTTCTGAATCCAGGCGGCCGATACGAATGGCCTGCCCTACTCCCAACCCGAGCAGCGCACCCAATAGCGCATCGCTGAATGACTCATCGAGTATCCAGCCCAGCACCAGCCCAATCAGCATGAACATCCATTGCATGGTCGATATCCCTAAGCGGCCCCGCTGCGGGGCGAATCCGGGTGAAGCAGTCTCTGGCTGAGTCTAGTGTGAAACCACACAAACCTGTGGGAGCGAGCCTGCTCGCGAAGGGGCCATGACATTCAGCATTGACGTTGAATGTCAGACCGCTTTCGCGAGCAGGCTCGCTCCCACAATGGATTGCCAGTGCCTGCTGCCCGGTGAAACTGGGGCTTAGTATATCGATCAGGCCCAACAACCGACGGGCCTTGCTCGCAATTATTGCTAAAAGTTACTCCAATGCCTTCCAGATATCCGTGGCGTACTCGCGAATGGTCCGGTCGGACGAGAACCAGCCCATCCGGGAAGTATTCAACACCGCCGAACGCCACCAGGCTTGCGAATCGTGCCAATGGGCTTCCACGCGCATCTGCGCGTCCCAATAGGAATCGAAATCGGCGCAGACCAGGAAGCGGTCGTAATCGATCAGCGAGTCGATCAACCCGGTGTAACGGGCCGGATCATCCGGCGAGAACACCCCGCCGCGAATCGCTTGCAGCACGTCATTCAAACGGTGTGATGCGGCAATATCCGGCGTCGCATTGAACTCATGGTTCTGCTTGCGCGCCTCAACCTGCTGGGCACTGAGACCGAAGATGAACATGTGCTCGGGGCCGATGAACTCGCACATTTCAACGTTGGCGCCATCGAGGGTGCCGATGGTCAGCGCACCGTTGAGGCCGAACTTCATGTTGCTGGTGCCCGAGGCTTCAAAGCCCGCGGTGGAAATCTGCTCCGACAAATCCGCCGCCGGAATGATGCTTTCCGCCAGGCTGACGTTGTAGTTGGGCAGGAACACCACTTTGAGCAGACCGCGCACCGTCGGGTCGTTGTTCACCACCCGGGCGATGTCGTTGGTCAACTTGATGATCAGCTTGGCCTGGTGATAACTGGCCGCCGCCTTGCCGGCGAAGATCTTCACCCGCGGCACCCAGTCGATTTCCGGCTCGGCGCGAATCGCCTGGTACAACGCCACGGTGTGCATCAGGTTGAGTAACTGGCGTTTGTATTCGTGGATCCGCTTGACCTGCACGTCGAACATGGCCGCCGGGTTGACCGCGATCCCCAGTCGTTCATGAATCAGGTACGCCAGGGCTTTTTTGCTGTGCAGCCGCTGCTCGGCGAAGGCTTTGCGGAACGCAGCTTTCTCGGCAAACGGCTCCAGTTCCTTCAGGCGTGCTTCAGCGTTGTCCAACAGGTCCGGGCCGAGGGCGTCGACCATCATCGACGTCAGCTCGGGGTTGGCCTGGTAGAGCCAGCGGCGGAAGGTGATGCCGTTGGTCTTGTTGTTGATCCGCTCCGGATAGAGCTTGTGCAGTTCGGAGAACACGGTTTTGCGCATCAGCTGCGTGTGCAGCGCGGACACGCCGTTGACGCTGTGGGATCCGAGGAACGCCAGGTTGCCCATGCGCACTCGGCGGCCGTTGTCTTCCTCGATCAGCGACACCGCGCGCAGCACGTCGAAGTCGTGAATGCCTTTGGCGCGCAGCGAATCGATGTGCTGGGCGTTGATCTGGTAAATGATCTGCATGTGCCGCGGCAGCATCCGCTCCATCAAACCGACCGGCCAGGTTTCCAGCGCTTCCGGCAACAGCGTGTGGTTGGTGTACGAGAGCGTGTCGACGGTGACCTGCCATGCGGCATCCCACGCCACGTCGTAGACGTCGACGAGCTGACGCATCAATTCGGCCACGGCAATCGAGGGGTGCGTGTCGTTGAGCTGGATCGCCGCGTGGTCGCCCAGGGTCAGGACCGAGGTGTGCATGTTGCGATGGCGGCGCAGCAAGTCCTGCAAGGACGCGGCGACAAAGAAGTATTCCTGGCGCAGGCGCAGTTCCTGGCCGGCTTCGGTGCTGTCCGCCGGGTAGAGCACGCGGGAGATGCTTTCTGCCCGGGCGACTTCGGCCACAGCGCCCAAGTGGTCACCGGCGTTGAAGCGCTCCAGGTGCAGATCTTCCATGGCGCGGGCACGCCACAGGCGCAGCGTATTGACGCTCGCCCCGCGCCAGCCGACCACCGGCGTGTCGTAGGCAATGGCCCGCACGGTTTCCGCCGGGGACCAGACTTGCTTGGACTTGCCGTTTTCATCGGTGACGGTTTCGACACTGCCGCCGAAGCCGATCGGGTACACGACTTCAGGCCGTTCAAATTCCCACGGGTTGCCGAAGTCCAGCCAGTGTTCGGTCTGCTCCTGCTGCCAGCCGTCGACGATGGCCTGGCGGAACAAGCCGTGTTCATAACGAATACCGTAGCCGTGGCCAGCGATGCCGAGGGTCGACATGCTTTCCATGAAGCACGCTGCCAGACGACCGAGGCCGCCGTTGCCCAGCGCCGCGTCGGGCTCCAGCAGGCGGATACGTTCCAGGTCGACGCCGAGTTCGGTCAGCGCTTCGCGGGCGACGTCGAGCAGGCCAAGGTTGCTCAGGCTGTCGTAGAGCAGCCGGCCGATGAGAAATTCCAGGGAGAGGTAGTAAACCCGTTTCTGACCTTTGCGGTAGATCTGCCGGGTGTGATCCATCCAGTGCTCGACCATGTGATCGCGCGCTGCCAACGCAATAGCTTCGAACCAGTCGTGGTCGAAGGCGTGATCCGGGTCTTTGCCCACCGCGTAGGTGAGTTTGGTCAAGACGGCATCGCGAAATGCGGCCACCTCTGCTTCGCGAACAAGTGGTTCTTGAGTCATCGATAGGACCTCGAGCGAGCGTGGAGTTGTTGAGCCTAGACGGTCTGACAGGCCGTTGGGACTCTGGTTCGGCAGTTTTTCCTGATAGTGCGAGATAGGGCGGCATTACATTGTCATGTGCCTGAATCAATGCAGGGGCCGTGCCGGATTAACGGTGTTATTTGAGCGAAGGAGAAAAAATCTGGCGAAAGGTTGTTCAAAAATCCACCAGTCCCGGTATGATCGCGCGCCCTGATGCACACGCTGGTAACAACCGATGATGAAGTCCAACCTGATCGCCGCTGCGGAGATCGATCGCCTCGATACCTGGGCCAAATATTCTGCACCGATGTGCGGCTCGTGTGTATCCAGCTGCTGCACGCTGCCGGTCGAGGTCAAGATCAAGGACCTTATCCGCATCGGCATCGTCGACGAGTTCGAGCGCGGCGAGCCGCCAAAGAACATTGCCAAGCGCTTGCAGAAGGAAGGGATCGTCGAGCGTTACAACCAGAAGTCCGAGATCTTCACCCTCCAGCGCATGAGCAACAACGATTGCCTGTACCTGGATCGTAAGAGCCGTCTGTGCACTATTTATGAAAAGCGCCCGGACACTTGCCGCAATCACCCGAAAATCGGGCCACGGCCGGGGTATTGCGCATACAAGCCTAAAGAAGTAGTGCGCGAGAGCAGCGCCAGCCGTAGGACGCTTGAGAAGTTCTGATCCGCAATCACGCTGCCGGATAGATCGCCTTCGCGGGCGAGCCTCGCTCCTACAAGTCATGCGCCGTTCTTGTGACGCGTGCAAAACCCGTAGGAGCGAGGCTTGCCCGCGAAGGGACCCGAACTGACACCGCACAAACCCCAGACAAACAAAAACGCCCCCGACCTTGCGGTCGGGGGCGTTTTTTTAGCAGCTAACTAAGTCGAGACTCAGTTACCGGCTTTCTTGGCAGCGCGGGTACGCTCGCTTTCGCCCAGGATCTTCTTGCGAAGACGGATGGACTTAGGAGTGACTTCGCACAATTCGTCTTCTTGAACGAATTCCAGAGCTTGTTCCAGGGTGAAACGGATAGGCGGAACCAGAGCGATGGTTTCGTCTTTACCCGAGGCACGCATGTTGTCGAGCTTCTTGCCTTTGGTTGGGTTGACGCCCAGGTCGTTGTCGCGGCTGTTGATGCCGACGATTTGACCTTCGTACACGTCTTCACCGTGACCCAGGAACAGTTTGCCGCGAGCTTGCAGGGTTTCCAGCGAGTAAGTCAGAGCCTTACCGGTAGCAACCGAAACCAGCACGCCGTTTTGACGGCCGGACATGTCGCCGGACTTCATCACGTCGTAACGGTCGAAGATCGAGGTCAGGATGCCTGCACCGGAGGTCAGGGTCAGGAACTCGTTACGGAAACCGATCAGGCCACGAGCCGGGATGTTGTACTCAAGGCGCACACGGCCCTTGCCATCCGGAACCATGTTGGTCAGGTCGCCTTTACGGATACCGATCTGTTCCATGATCGAACCTTGCGATTCTTCTGGCAGGTCGATGGTCACGTTTTCGTACGGTTCGTGCTTCACGCCGTCAACCATGCGGATGATCACTTCCGGACGACCAACACCCATTTCGAAGCCTTCGCGACGCATGGTTTCGATCAGTACCGAGAGGTGCAGCTCACCACGGCCGGAGACTTTGAACTTGTCGGCGGTGTCGCCTTCTTCAACGCGCAGGGCAACGTTGTAGAGCAGTTCCTTGTCCAGACGTTCCTTGATGTTACGGGACGTCACGAACTTGCCTTCTTTACCGCAGAAAGGCGAGTCGTTTACCTGGAAGGTCATGGAAACGGTTGGTTCGTCAACGGTCAGCGGCTTCATCGCTTCGACGTTCAGTGGGTCGCACAGAGTGTCGGAGATGAACAGCTGGTCGAAGCCGCTGATGCAGACGATGTCGCCGGCAGCTGCTTCTTCAACGTCGATACGGTGCAGACCGTGGTGACCCATCAGCTTCAGGATACGACCGTTACGCTTCTTGCCGTCGGCGTCGATAGCAACAACCGGAGTGTTCGGCTTGATGCGGCCACGAGCGATACGGCCAACGCCGATAACACCCAGGAAGCTGTTGTAGTCCAGAGCGGAGATCTGCATCTGGAACGGACCTTCACGGTCGACTTTCGGCGCAGGTACGTTGTCGACGATCGACTGGTACAGCGGGGTCATGTCTTCAGCCATGTCGGTGTGTTCCAGACCGGCAATGCCGTTCAGGGCCGAGGCGTAGACGACTTTGAAGTCCAGCTGTTCTTCGGTAGCACCGAGGTTGTCGAACAGGTCGAAGATCTGGTCCAGAACCCAGTCCGGACGCGCGCCTGGACGGTCAACCTTGTTGATCACCACGATTGGACGCAGGCCGGCTTCGAAAGCCTTCTTGGTCACGAAACGGGTTTGCGGCATAGGGCCGTCTTGAGCGTCAACCAGCAGCAGAACGGAGTCAACCATCGACATTACGCGTTCAACTTCGCCGCCGAAGTCGGCGTGGCCCGGGGTGTCCACGATGTTGATGTGGTAGCCGTTCCAGTTGATGGCGGTGTTTTTCGCCAGAATGGTAATACCGCGTTCTTTCTCCTGGTCGTTGGAGTCCATCACGCGCTCGTCGTTGAGCTCGTTGCGCTCCAGGGTGCCGGATTGACGCAAGAGTTTGTCTACCAGGGTGGTCTTACCATGGTCAACGTGAGCAATGATGGCGATGTTGCGTAGATTTTCGATCACTTGTGTATCTCGATCAGAGGATTCGGTGTGCTGACAAGTCTTGGCAGCGATTAACAGTAGAGTCCGGCAAAGCCGTTACAGCTTGACGGCGGCGTCGGGGGGCCGGTGACGCAGGCCACAGGCAAACAGCCCCGGGCACTTAGCTCGGTCGATAAACGCGCACATTGGCATGCCCCTCACTGAGCAAATGGTGGGCATGCAGGCGACTCATCACGCCTTTGTCGCAATACAGCAGGTACTGGCGAGTAGGGTCCAGTTCCTTGAAACGAGCGTTCAATGCATAAAACGGCATCGTTTGTACCTCAATGCCAGCAAGGCCCAGCGGGTCGTCTTCAGCGGCATCCGGGTGACGGATGTCGATGACGATCTGACCAGCCAACGCTTCGCTGACTTCTTCGATCTGCAAGTCCTGGCCCAATTCGTCGATCACGCGATCGATCGGCACCAGTTTGGCGTTCTCGAGCGCACGCTCAAGTACTGCCATGTCGAACTGTTGTTCTTCGTACTCCACGCGCGGACGCTTGGCGTGGGTCTTGGGGTTCACCGAGATGACCCCGCAATATTCCGGCATGTGCTTGGCGAAGTCGGCAGTACCGATTTCGTTGGCCAGGTCGATGATGTCCTGCTTGTGACTGGCGATCAGCGGACGCAAGACCAGCTTGTCGGTCACGCAGTCGATCACGGACAGGTTCGGCAGTGTCTGGCTCGACACCTGGGAAATCGCCTCGCCGGTAACCAGCGCTTCGATGTCCAGCCGATCGGCAATACGGGAAGCAGCGCGCAACATCATACGCTTCAAAACTACACCCATATGACTGTTATCGACTTTCCCGAGAATTTCTCCCAGTACTTCCTCGAATGGCACACTCACAAATAACACGCGTTGGGAGCTGCCGTACTTCTTCCAGATGAAGTGCGCGACTTCCATGACGCCCAGTTCATGGGCCCGCCCGCCCAGATTAAAGAAGCAGAAATGGCTCATCAGGCCGCGGCGCATGATCTGGTACGCAGCCACCGTGGAATCGAACCCACCTGACATCAGCACAAGCGTCTGTTCCAGGGCGCCCAGCGGATATCCGCCGATGCTGTTGTGCTGGCTGTGGATCACGAACAACCGTTTGTCGCGAATTTCGAGGCGGACTTCGATTTCCGGCTCTTTCAGCGAGATTCCCGCGGCGCCGCACTGACGACGCAGTTGGCTGCCGACGTATTTCTCGACGTCCATCGAACTGAATTCGTGCTTGCCGGCACGCTTGCAGCGCACCGAAAAGATCTTCCCGGCCAGCGCATCACCGAAGTGCTGCTTGCACTTGGCGACGATGTCGTCGAAGTCGCCCAGCGGGTATTCGTCGACTTGCAGGAAATGCGCGATGCCCGGCATGCAGCTCAGGCGCTCGGTCATCTCCTTCAGGGCCTTGGGCTCGCTGACGCGGGTTTCCAGCTCGAGATTGTCCCACACACCGTTCACCACCACAGCCGGGTCCAGGTCGCGGAGCACGGTACGGATATTTTTGGCCAACTGGCGGATGAAACGCATCCGTACCGGGCGGCTCTTGATGGTGATCTCGGGGAAGACTTTTACGATTAATTTCATGAAAACAGCGCGCGCAGGCCCAGCCGAAAAAGGGGGGCGCGGATTATAGCGGAAATTGCTCAAGGTTTAACCAGTTAATGTGCAGAAGGTTTTGCGCGCACCAAAACAGGTCATTTGATGATTTTAACGCTACATTGTAGGGCGAGATTTTCCGCCTACAGACGCTTTGTGCCTTTATAAGCGTGATATTGGGGCAAAAAACCCATGCTGGGGCACTGGCATGCAATTTGCTCCCTTGTGAGGCAGGTTGCCTTGGCAGAGTATTCGCGCCGGCATCACCCACATTCTAAGGGCATCCACTACTAAGCCCGAAGCCACCCGGAGGACACTATGTCGAAGTCGGTTCAACTCATCAAAGATCATGACGTCAAGTGGATTGATCTGCGCTTCACGGACACCAAAGGCACTCAGCACCACGTGACCATGCCGGCTCGCGACGCGCTGGATGAAGCTTTCTTCGAAGAAGGCAAAATGTTCGACGGTTCCTCCATCGCTGGCTGGAAAGGCATCGAAGCCTCCGACATGATCCTGATGCCGGACGACAGCACTGCCGTTCTCGACCCGTTCACCGAAGAGCCGACCCTGATCCTGGTTTGCGACGTGATCGAGCCTTCGACCATGCAAGGCTACGACCGTGACCCACGTGCGATCGCCAAGCGTGCCGAGGAATACCTGAAGTCGACCGGTATCGGCGACACCGTATTCGTAGGTCCAGAGCCAGAATTCTTCATCTTCGACGAAGTGAAGTTCAAGTCCGACATCTCCGGTTCGATGTTCAAGATCTACTCCGAACAAGGTTCGTGGATGTCCGACCAGGACGTGGAAGGCGGCAACAAAGGCCACCGCCCAGGCGTCAAAGGCGGCTACTTCCCGGTTCCGCCGTTCGACCACGACCACGAAATCCGTACCTCCATGTGCAACGCCATGGAAGAGATGGGCCTGGTTATCGAAGTTCACCACCACGAAGTGGCCACTGCCGGCCAGAACGAAATCGGTGTGAAGTTCAACACCCTGGTGGCCAAGGCTGACGAAGTTCAGACCCTGAAGTACTGCGTACACAACGTGGCTGATGCCTACGGCCGCACCGCGACCTTCATGCCTAAGCCGCTGTACGGCGATAACGGTTCGGGTATGCACGTTCACCTGTCCATCGCCAAAGATGGCAAGAACACCTTCGCTGGCGAAGGCTATGCCGGCCTGTCCGACACCGCCCTGTACTTCATCGGCGGCATCATCAAGCACGGTAAGGCCCTGAACGGCTTCACCAACCCGTCGACCAACTCCTACAAGCGTCTGGTCCCAGGTTTCGAAGCGCCGGTAATGCTGGCCTACTCGGCTCGTAACCGTTCCGCTTCGATCCGTATTCCTTACGTGTCCAGCCCTCGCGCTCGCCGTATCGAAGCCCGCTTCCCGGATCCAGCAGCCAACCCGTACCTGGGCTTCGCTGCACTGTTGATGGCTGGCCTGGACGGCATCCAGAACAAGATCCACCCTGGCGACGCAGCTGACAAAAACCTGTACGACCTGCCGCCTGAAGAGGCGAAAGAGATCCCACAAGTTTGCGGCAGCCTGAAAGAAGCCCTGGAAGAGCTGGACAAAGGTCGCGCGTTCCTGACCAAAGGCGGCGTGTTCTCCGATGACTTCATCGACGCTTACATCGCTCTGAAAAGCGAAGAAGAAATCAAGGTCCGCACCTTCGTACACCCACTGGAATATGAGCTGTACTACAGCTGCTGATCCGGTAGCGCCTGCGCAAGCGGCGTGACAAGAAAGAGGCCTCCTTCGGGAGGTCTTTTTTATGCCCGCGATTCAACAAGCGCTGAAAAAACCCTGTGGGAGTGAGACCGGCTTCCCGGCGATGGCATTTTTTCATTCAATATTGATGTTGGCTGATCCACCGTTATCGCGAGCAGGCTCACTCCCACAGGGTTTTGTTGCGTTGGGAGATCCCTGTAAATCATGCCCGGATGTTTTTGAATTGGGTCAACCGCCACCCCTGACCTATGCTGCACCCCAACGCTTTTGTTTCTGGTCGATTTTATGGGTCGTGGTTTTCTTCTGATGTGGCTGCTGATCGCCCTGCCCGCCGCAGCGCAGATCTATAAGTACACTGACGCCTCCGGCAACACCGCCTACAGCAATCAGCCACCCGATGGCGTCAAGACGCAGCCGGTCGAGTTGCCACCGCTCAACAGCGTTGCGCCTCAGGCACCTTCCGCACCCGCTGGCGAAGCCAGCAACCGCGAGCCGCCGCGCAGCGCCTATGAGGTGCTGGAGTTGACCGGTTTGCCCACCGACGAAGCCCTGCGCGCCAACAACGGCACGTTCACAGTCAGCGTCCTGATCAAACCGCGCCTGCAAGCGCCGCATCTGTTCAGGTTGTTGCTTGATGGCCAACCCTATGGGCAATCGAGCAACGTGCCGATCCTGCAACTGGTGAATATCGATCGTGGCGAACACAGCCTGGCGGTGCAGGTGATCGATGGCGAGAACATCATCCAGCAAAGCCTGACGCAGACATTTACCGTGCAACGGGTGCACAAGCGATGAGGATGTGGCTGCTGATCGCCTGCCTGATCGCACTGCCGGTCACGGCCGAAGTGTTCACCTACGTCGACGCCCAGGGCAACCGGGTCTACACCGACCAGCCAGGCTCAGGCAACGCCAAGCGTGTGCCGCTGGCGACGAGCAATCGCATGTCTGCCAACCCCAGCGGGGCCGCGCCGGTGACCGCTACGCAAAAAACCGAAGACAAACCCTTGTTCCACTACGACATGCTCCGCGTGCTTGTCCCGGAACCGGACGCTACGGTCCGTAGCAATGCCGGTGAGCTGATCGTCAGTGTCACCAATGAACCAGGCCTGCAACGAGGGCACCGCTACCGATTGCTGCTCGACGGCCAACCCACCGCCGAGCCCGGCGCCAGTCCGGTGTTTGCCCTGAGCAACATCGACCGCGGCCGCCACAACCTGTCCGTGGAAATCCTCGACGAACAGGGTCGCACCGTCGAACGCACGGCCAATCAACCCTTCCAGATGCTGCGCATCTCCCTCGCACAGAAGCGCAAAGTCAAACCTTGCGCCCTCACCGACTATGGCCAACGGCCGGAATGTCCGCTCAAAGACAAACCCGAAGAAGAAAAAAATCCCTTCCTGCGTTTCTTCTAACGCCGTTCAGCTTTGCGCACTATATTGGTGCAATAGGGTGCACCGTACCCACATCTCAACCCATTTTGGTTCGAAAGTACCCGCAAAAGCTGGCAGAACGCCACGCAAACGAGCGTCAAACGCCCGTTTCAGGCTTTAAACGCTTCTTTTCGGAGCCTTGGTTTGGTTTTTGCATTTTCCTCATATCGGCGCGTTATTCGCGCGCATGCCCTGCTCCAAAAGAGGTCCTAAATGACCATCAGTGACGCACTCCATCGTCTGCTTCTCGACAATCTGACCACCGCTACCATTTTGCTCGATGCCGAATTGCGCCTCGAGTACATGAACCCGGCGGCGGAGATGCTCCTGGCCATCAGCGGTCAGCGTAGCCATGGGCAGTTCATCAGCGAGTTGTTCACCGAATCCACTGAAGCGCTGAATTCCTTGCGCCAGGCGGTCGAGCAGGCGCACCCGTTTACCAAGCGCGAAGCGATGCTCACCGCCCTCACCGGCCAGACGCTGACCGTCGACTACGCGGTAACGCCGATCCTGGCCAACGGCGCCACGATGCTGCTGCTGGAAGTCCACCCCCGTGACCGTTTGTTGCGGATCACCAAGGAAGAGGCGCAACTGTCGAAACAGGAAACCAGCAAAATGCTGGTGCGCGGTCTCGCTCACGAAATAAAGAACCCGCTGGGCGGGATTCGCGGCGCGGCGCAATTGCTCGCCCGTGAACTGCCGGAAGAGAGCCTGCGCGACTACACCAACGTGATCATTGAAGAAGCCGACCGCCTGCGCAATCTGGTCGATCGCATGCTCGGCTCCAATAAGCTGCCGTCATTGGCCATGTGCAACGTCCACGAAGTTCTGGAACGCGTTTGTCATCTGGTCGAGGCCGAAAGTCAGGGCTGCATCACTTTGGTGCGCGACTACGACCCAAGCATTCCCGACGTCTTGATCGACCGAGAACAAATGATCCAGGCCGTGTTGAACATCGTGCGCAACGCGATGCAGGCCATCAGCAGCCAGAACGAGCTGCGCCTGGGCCGCATCAGCCTGCGCACCCGCGCCATGCGCCAGTTCACCATTGGCCACGTACGCCATCGCCTGGTGACCAAGATCGAAATCATCGACAACGGTCCCGGCATTCCCGCGGACCTGCAAGAAACCATCTTCTTTCCCATGGTCAGCGGCCGCCCGGACGGTACCGGGCTGGGCCTGGCCATTACCCAGAACATCATCAGCCAGCACCAGGGCCTGATCGAATGTGACAGCCACCCAGGCCATACCACTTTCTCGATCTTTCTGCCCCTGGAACAAGGAGCCACATCGACATGAGCCGTAGTGAAACCGTGTGGATCGTCGATGACGACCGTTCTATTCGTTGGGTCCTGGAAAAAGCCTTGCAGCAGGAAGGCATGACCACGCAAAGCTTCGACAGCGCCGATGGCGTGATGAGCCGCCTGGCGCGCCAGCAGCCGGACGTGATCATCTCCGACATCCGCATGCCGGGTGCCAGTGGCCTGGACCTGCTGGCGCGGATTCGCGAGCAACACCCACGGTTGCCAGTGATCATCATGACTGCGCACTCCGATCTGGACAGCGCTGTCGCGTCTTATCAGGGCGGCGCGTTTGAGTACCTGCCAAAACCGTTCGACGTCGACGAAGCGGTGTCGTTGGTCAAACGCGCCAACCAGCACGCCCAGGAACAGCAAGGCCTGGAAGTCCCGGTCGCCTTGACCCGCACCCCGGAAATCATCGGCGAAGCGCCGGCGATGCAGGAAGTGTTTCGCGCCATCGGGCGCTTGAGCCACTCCAACATCACCGTGCTGATCAACGGTGAATCCGGTACCGGTAAAGAATTGGTAGCCCACGCCCTGCACCGCCATAGTCCACGGGCTGCGTCGCCGTTCATCGCGTTGAACATGGCAGCGATCCCGAAAGACCTGATGGAATCCGAGTTGTTCGGCCATGAGAAAGGCGCGTTCACCGGCGCAGCCAACTTGCGTCGCGGGCGCTTTGAGCAGGCGGACGGCGGCACGCTGTTCCTCGATGAAATCGGCGACATGCCGGCCGACACCCAGACCCGTTTGCTACGCGTACTGGCCGACGGCGAGTTCTATCGCGTCGGCGGTCATACGCCGGTAAAGGTCGATGTGCGCATCATCGCGGCGACGCACCAGAACCTGGAAACCCTGGTGCACGCCGGGAAATTTCGTGAGGACTTGTTTCACCGCCTCAACGTGATCCGCATCCACATTCCACGGCTGTCGGACCGTCGCGAAGACATCCCGACCCTGGCCAAGCACTTCCTCAGCCGCGCTGCGCAAGAACTGGCGGTAGAACCGAAGCTGCTGAAAAGCGAAACCGAGGAATACCTGAAGAACCTGCCGTGGGGCGGCAACGTGCGTCAGCTGGAGAACACCTGCCGCTGGATCACGGTGATGGCTTCGGGTCGCGAAGTGCACATCAGCGACCTGCCGCCGGAACTGCTGAGCCTGCCGCAGGATTCGGCGCCTGTGACCAATTGGGAGCAAGCGCTGCGTCAATGGGCTGATCAGGCGTTGGCTCGCGGTCAATCGAGTTTGCTCGACAGCGCGGTACCGGCGTTCGAGCGGATCATGATCGAGACCGCCCTGAAACACACCGCCGGGCGACGTCGCGATGCGGCGGTCTTGCTGGGCTGGGGACGTAATACCCTGACGCGCAAGATCAAGGAATTGGGGATGAAGGTTGATGGCGGGGATGATGATGAGGGGGAAGAAGGCTAAGCAGCCTCTAGCTCTTCGCTGACAGTTACATCCATTCGCGGGCAAGCCTCGCTCCTACAGGTCACGCGCTAATCTTGAAATAGCGCAAACCCTGTAGGAGCGAGGCTTGCCCGCGAAGCTTTTGGGGCCAACGTGCACCGACTGAATGCACCGTGAACCGCAATCGCGCACAAAAACAAATCCAGAACCCCGCCGGTTTTCGAAATTGAACCCCTATCGAAAAAACACGAAAGCCCCGTAATACGGGGCTTTCGGCATTCCAGCGCAGCTTTCTGTTTCAACTTGTTAAAACCTGGCACGCCCCCTGCAATAGTCCATTCAGTGATTCAGTTCACTACCCGGTTTCGGGGACCTTGGTACAGGCAGGCCGGGGATTCCCCTCTTTACATCGGGCTCATACCGCACTCGCGACGAGCCCCCCAGTTTTGGGGCCCTTGATACAGGCAGGTCAGGGGTTCCTTCTTTACACCGGGCTCGACGCCATGCGCGAGCCCTGCCGTTTTGGGAACCTTGGTACAGGCAGGCCGGGGATTCCCTCTTTTATTGCTCCCGGAGATGGATCTCCAGCCGCCAGCGGTCATCGACCTCGCTACCGGTCCACTCGCCCAGCAGTGGCCGGGCCGCTACTACCGTCAGCAACAACCCCCCATCACTCAAGCGCGTCCGCCAGTTCACGACCTTATCGTTGAGCTTGAGCTGACCTTTCTGCGCCTTGCCTTGCGCCTCGAACAGCAGCGCGAGGCTGCCGTCCACGAATTCGCCATGGGATTTGGGTTCGTTGTTGAACCACACCACCAGCCCATCGTCCGTCACCTCGATCTGTTGCAATTCGCTGGGGTCAGGCGTGGTCAGGCGACCGATCATCAGCCCCACCATCAGTCCGACAATCGCCAGCGAACCCATCACCCGCGGTAATAGTTTCGAACGTGGATCGATGGGCGGCGTAGAATGCCGCTCATCTTTACCTTCGGAGCCGTGCATGTTTCACGTCATCCTCTTTCAACCAGAAATTCCGCCGAATACCGGCAACGTTATCAGGCTGTGCGCCAACAGTGGCTGCCACCTGCATTTGATCGAACCGCTGGGCTTCGAGATGGACGACAAACGCCTGCGCCGGGCCGGCCTCGACTACCACGAGTATGCCACCCTGCAACGCCACGCGGACCTCGCCAGTTGCCTGGAAAGTCTTGGTCATCCACGGCTGTTCGCGTTCACCACCAAGGGCTCGCGCCCGTTCCACGATGCCAGCTTCGCCGAGGGCGACGCGTTCCTGTTCGGCCCCGAAAGCCGTGGCTTGCCGGCGGAAGTGCTCGATGCCCTGCCCGGCGAACAACGCCTGCGCTTGCCGATGCGCGAAGGCTGCCGCAGCCTGAACCTGTCGAACACCGTGGCGGTCGCCGTCTACGAAGGCTGGCGTCAACTCGGTTTCAAGTAACCCCCCATAACAAATGTGGGAGCGAGCCTGCTCGCGAAGAGGGCGTGTCAGTCGACATCAATACCGACTGAAACACCGCTTTCGCGAGCAGGCTCGCTCCCACATGGGTGTTGCTGAACCGCTTACTGAACGGTCGGAGTCTCGCCAGCCGCCTGCATGCGTTGCAGTTCTTGTGCGTACAGCGCGTCGAAGTTCACCGGCGCCAGCATCAGGGCCGGGAACGAACCGCGGGTCACCAGGCTGTCCAGGGTCTCGCGAGCATACGGGAACAGGATGTTCGGGCAGAACGCGCCGAGGGTGTGGCTCATCGAAGCGTCGTCCAGGTTCTTGATCAGGAAGATCCCGGCCTGTTGCACTTCAGCGATGAACGCCACTTCGTCACCGTTTTTCACGGTCACGGACAAGGTCAGCACGACTTCGTGGAAGTCGCCTTCCAGGGCCTTTTGACGGGTGTTCAGATCCAGACCGACGCTTGGCTCCCACTGCTGGCGGAAGATCGCCGGGCTTTTCGGGGCTTCGAACGACAAGTCACGTACGTAGATGCGCTGCAAGGAGAATTGCGGTGCGGTTTCTTCTTCGCTAGCTGCAGTGTTCTGTTGGTCAGTCATCTCAGATCCTTTCTGATCTTGGGGTCTTATAGGGAAGGCGTTCAGGCCTTGAGCATGGCGTCGAGCTTGCCGGCGCGCTCAAGGGCAAACAAATCATCACAGCCACCAATGTGGCGCTCGCCGATCCAGATCTGCGGCACGGACGTACGTCCGGCCTTCTGGGCCATGGCGGCGCGCACCTGCGGCTTGCCATCGACCTTGATCTCTTCGAAGGCCACGCCTTTGTTCTCAAGCAGGTATTTGGCTCGCGAACAGTAAGGGCAGTAATCGCTGGAATAGACGACGACGTTGCTCATATCACTTCACCAGCGGCAGGTTATCGCCTTTCCAGCTGGAAATACCGCCGGACAGCTTGGCGGCGGTGTAGCCGGATTTCATCAGTTCGCGGGCATGGGTGCCGGCGGTCTGGCCCATGGCATCGACCAGGATGATGGTCTTGGCCTTGTGCTTTTCCAGTTCGGCAATGCGAGCGGTCAGCTTGTCGTGAGGAATGTTCAACGCGCCAACAATGTGACCGGCGGCGAAATCCTTGACCGGACGGATGTCGATTACAACGCCCGCGTCCTTGTTGACCAAGCCGGTCAGTTCACCGGTGCTCAGGCTGCGGCCGCCGCCTTGCATCTGATAAGCGATCAGCAACGCCAGCAGTACGACGAAGATACCGACGAGCAGATAGTGGTTAGTGGCGAATTGAATCAGGTTAGCAACCATCGAAGGAGGTTCCAGGGCGTTAAAATGTCGGCCAGTATACACAGCCACTATGGTGGGCCAAACCCCGTCCGGCGGTGACGGCGCAGGAACTTCGCTTTAAACTGCCACTCCCTTTTCCATCGCCCTCTTTTAATTCAGCCACGAGTGGAATCCATGACTACCACGCCTAAACCTTTGGTCCTGATTATTCTCGACGGCTTCGGTCACAGTGAGAGCCCTGAATCCAACGCCGTGTTTGCGGCGAAGAAGCCCGTACTGGACCGCTTGTGGGCCACTGTGCCAAACGGCCTGATCTCCGGCAGCGGCATGGACGTCGGTCTGCCGGACGGCCAGATGGGCAACTCCGAAGTCGGCCACATGAACCTGGGTGCCGGTCGCGTGGTGTATCAAGACTTTACTCGCGTGACCAAATCGATCCGCGACGGCGAGTTTTTCGAAAACCCGACCATCTGCGCCGCTGTGGATAAAGCCGTTGCTGCCGGCAAAGCCGTGCACTTCATGGGCCTGCTGTCCGATGGCGGCGTTCACAGCCACCAGGATCACCTGGTCGCCATGGCCGAACTGGCTTACAAGCGCGGCGCCGAAAAAATCTACCTGCACGCCTTCCTCGATGGCCGCGACACCCCGCCGAAAAGCGCCCAGTCGTCCATCGAACTGCTCGACGCGACTTTCCAGGCGTTGGGCAAAGGCCGGATCGCCAGCATCATCGGCCGTTATTTCGCCATGGACCGTGACAACCGTTGGGACCGCGTATCCCAGGCCTACAACCTGATTGTCGACGGCAACGGCGAATTCAACGCCGCCACCGCACAGGAAGGGCTGCAAGCTGCCTATGAGCGTGGCGAGAGCGACGAATTCGTCAAAGCCACCTCCATCGGCGAGCCGGTGAAAGTCGAAGATGGCGACGCCGTGGTCTTCATGAACTTCCGCGCCGACCGCGCCCGTGAGCTGACCCGCGTGTTCGTCGAAGACGATTTCAAGGAATTCGAACGTGCGCGCCGGCCGAAACTGGCCGGTTTCGTGATGCTGACCCAATACGCCGCCAGCATCCCTGCGCCATCGGCCTTTGCCGCCGGCAGCCTGGACAACGTGCTGGGCGATTACCTGGCGAAAAACGGCAAAACCCAGCTGCGCATCGCCGAAACCGAGAAATACGCCCACGTGACCTTCTTCTTCTCCGGCGGTCGCGAAGAACCGTTCCCGGGCGAAGAACGCATCCTGATTCCGTCGCCGAAAGTCGCCACCTACGACTTGCAGCCCGAGATGAGTGCCCCGGAAGTCACCGACCGCATCGTCGAGGCCATCGAAAACCAGCGTTACGACGTGATCGTGGTCAACTACGCCAACGGCGACATGGTTGGCCACAGCGGCGTGTTTGATGCGGCGGTGAAAGCCGTTGAATGCCTGGACCTGTGCGTCGGCCGTATCGTCGAAGCGCTGGACAAGGTTGGCGGTGAAGCGCTGATTACGGCCGACCACGGCAACGTCGAGCAAATGTCCGATGCCTCCACTGGCCAGGCACACACTGCTCACACCACCGAGCCAGTGCCGTTCATCTATGTCGGCAAGCGGAACTTCAAGGTGCGTGATGGCGGCGTGCTGGCGGATGTCGCGCCGACGATGCTGATGCTGCTGGGGATGGAAAAACCATCTGAAATGACCGGCACGTCGATTCTGGTGTAACCAGATCCATCTGACGACGCCAAACCCTGTAGGAGCGAGCCTGCTCGCGATAGCAATCTGACAGCCAACATCATTGTTGAATGTCAGGGCGCCATCGCGAGCAGGCTCGCTCCCACAGTGGTTTTGGAGTGTTTTCAGAGGCAACGCTGCTCCGGTTATCACACAACCCCAATTGGGCGTTTTTTTTGCGGCGCTTGGCGGGCATACTAGGCCGTCCCTTTCCCTGGTGTCGCCCGCCTCTATGCTTCGCGTCCTGATAGCCCTTGCCCTGACTTGCCTGCTCCAACCGGCCTTCGCTGATGAGCGCGCGCAAACCCAACAACAGTTGGACGCCACGCGTCAGGATATTGCCGAGCTGAAAAAACTGCTGGGCAAGCTGCAGGAAGAAAAATCCGGTGTGCAAAAAGACCTCAAAGGCACCGAGACCGAGATGGGCAAGCTCGAGAAGCAGGTCGAAGCCCTGCAAAAAGAGCTGAAGAAAAGCGAATCCGAGCTGCAGCGACTCGATGCTGAGAAAAAAAAACTCCAGAGCGCGCGCACTGAACAGCAACGACTGATCGCCATTCAGGCCCGTGCGGCCTATCAGAACGGCCGTCAGGAGTACTTGAAGCTCCTGCTGAACCAGCAGAATCCGGAAAAATTCGCCCGAACCCTCACCTATTACGACTACCTGAGCCAGGCCCGCCTGGAGCAGCTGAAGAATTTCAACGAAACCTTGCGCCAACTGGCCAACGTCGAAAAAGACATCGCCCTGCAACAGGCACAATTGCTGGTGCAGAAGAGCAGCCTCGACAGCCAGCGCGACGAACTCGACAAGGTTCGCAAGGAGCGCCAGCAAGTCCTGGCCAAGTTGAGCGACGACGTGAAGGCGCGCGACCAGAAGCTGGCCGCCCGCGAGCAGGATCAGGCAGACCTGTCTAAAGTCCTTAAAACCATCGAAGAAACCCTGGCCCGCCAGGCACGAGAGGCTGAAGAGGCGCGACAAAAAGCGCTCATCGCCCAGCAGGAAGCCGAAAAAAAGCGTTTACGTGAGGCTCAGGAGCAGGCGAATGCCACTGACGCCCCACGCAAACCGGTCAAGTCGAACCCTGGCGCATTGGTTTCCAGTTCAGGCGAGACCTTTGGCGGCCCTTTTGCTTCAAGCCGGGGAAGACTTCCGTGGCCGGTTGATGGTCGACTGCTGGCACGCTTCGGTGAATCCCGTGGCGACGACGCCCGAACCAAGTGGGACGGCGTGATGATCAGCGCCTCCGCCGGCAGCCAGGTGCACGCCGTGCATGGCGGTCGCGTGGTATTCGCCGACTGGTTGCGTGGCGCCGGGCTGCTGGTGATTCTCGACCATGGCAACGGTTTTCTGAGTCTTTATGGTCACAACCAGACGCTGCTCAAGTCTGCGGGTGACGTAGTAAAAGCCGGTGAGTCCATCTCCACTGTCGGTAACAGTGGCGGGCAGGACACACCAGCGCTGTATTTCGCTATTCGTCAGCAGGGTCACCCGAGTGATCCGGCGCAATGGTGTCGTGCGCAAGGATAAGTACGCCATCTACTTCAGGAGTTCGTTAGACATGCTGCATTTGTCCCGCCTTACCTCGCTGGCCCTGACGATCGCCCTGGTGATCGGCGCGCCTCTGGCGTTTGCCGCTCAACCGGCCCCGGCGGTCGCGCCTGCGGGCACTGCTGCGACCACCAAGGCGCCGTTGCCTCTGGAAGAGTTGCGCACCTTTGCCGAGGTCATGGATCGGATCAAGGCCGCCTATGTCGAACCGGTGGACGACAAGACCCTGCTGGAAAACGCCATCAAAGGCATGCTCAGCAACCTCGATCCGCACTCCGCCTATCTGGGCCCGGAAGACTTCGCTGAATTGCAGGAAAGCACCAGCGGCGAATTCGGCGGCCTGGGCATCGAAGTCGGCGCTGAAGACGGTTTCATCAAAGTGGTTTCGCCCATCGATGACACCCCGGCGTCCAAGGCTGGCATTCAGGCTGGCGACTTCATCGTGAAGATCAACGGCCAGCCGACTCGCGGCCAGAGCATGACCGAAGCCGTCGACAAGATGCGCGGCAAGATCGGCCAGAAAATCACCCTGACCCTGGTGCGCGACGGCGGTACGCCGTTCGACGTGACCCTGACCCGCGCCATCATTCAGGTGAAGAGCGTCAAGGCGCAGCTGCTGGAGTCGGGCTACGGCTACATCCGCATCACTCAGTTCCAGGTCAAGACCGGTGAAGAAGTGTCCAAAGCCCTGGCCAAATTGCGCAAGGACAACGGCAAGAAGCTCAACGGCATCATTCTCGACCTGCGCAACAACCCGGGCGGCGTGCTGCAATCGGCAGTGGAAGTGGTCGACCACTTCATCACCAAGGGCCTGATCGTTTACACCAAGGGCCGCATCGCCAACTCTGAACTGCGCTTCTCGGCCACCGGCAAAGACGAAAGCGAAGCCGTGCCAATGGTTACGCTGATCAACGGCGGCAGCGCCTCGGCCTCGGAAATTGTCGCCGGCGCCTTGCAGGATCAGAAACGCGCGGTGGTCATGGGCACCACCAGTTTCGGCAAAGGCTCGGTACAAACCGTGCTGCCACTGAACAACGACCGCGCGCTGAAGATCACCACGGCGCTGTACTACACGCCGAACGGCCGCTCAATCCAGGCCCAGGGCATCGTCCCGGACATCGAAGTGCGCAGGGCCAAGATCACCAACGAGCAGGACAGCGAATACTTCAAGGAAGCCGATCTGCAGGGTCACTTGGGCAATGGCAACGGCGGCGCCGACAAACCGAGCGGTTCCAGCAGCAAGGCCAAGGCAATGCCGCAGGATGACGACTACCAACTGGCCCAGGCGCTGAGCCTGCTCAAAGGGCTGAGCATCACCTCCGGTCGCTGAGGTGCGCCTGCGGCTGCTGATCGGTCTGCTGTGCTGTCTGGCGGGCGTTGCCCACGCAACGCCCGCTACCGCTGCGCCGCAGAAAGCCTATCTCACGTTGATCATCGATGACCTGGGGCAGAACCTGCCCCGGGATCGTCGCGTGCTGGCCCTGCCCGGCCCGGTGACAGCGGCGATCATGCCCGACACGCCCCACGCCACCGAATTCGCCCGCGAGGCCCATCGCGCCGGCAAGATCGTCATCCTGCACATGCCCATGGACCCGGCCACCGGCCCGTTTGCCTGGCATCCCGATTTGCCCATCGACGAACTTGAGAAACGCCTGAGCGCGGCGTTCAAGGTCGTGCCTTACACCGCCGGCATCAACAACCATATGGGCAGTCGCATGACCGCTCAGCAACCGGCCATGGCCTGGTTGATGGCGGACTTGCAGCGCCGGCACAAGCTCTTCGTCGACAGCCGCACCAGCGCACAGACCGTCGCGGCAGCCGAGGCACAGAAGATTGGGTTGGCAAGCGTCTCGCGGGATGTGTTTCTGGATGACGAGCGCACCGAAGCGGCGATTTTCACGCAGTTGCAGACGGCGATTAATTTGGCGCACAAGCAAGGCTCGGCGGTGATGATCGGGCATCCGTATCCGCAGACGCTGGCGGTGCTGGAGAGGGAGCTGCCCAAGCTCAAGGCTCAGGGCATTGAGTGGATCGACATCAAGCAGATGATCAGCGTGCGCAGCAATCGCGCGACAGCTGCGCATGGAAAGGATGGCGTGTACCGCTAATCCGCAACAACACAAAACCACTGTGGGAGCGAGCCTGCTCGCGATGGCGGTGAATCAGCCAACAGTGATGTTGACTGACACTGCCTCATCGCGAGCAGGCTCGCTCCCACACTTGATCAGAGATACCGCGCCATGATGTCGTCCACCACGCCTTCTTTGCGCAGCTGATCCAGCGCGGCTTGCAGCTTGGCCACCACGTCATCTGGAACGTCTTTGTTCAACGCCAGATAGAGTTCGGCGCTATTGAACCGCAACACCGTCTTGAGACCGTTAACGCCCTCCTGACGCGCCAGATAGCGCCCGGCCGGGTCGCCCGTGGCCCACAAATCAATCTGACCACTCACCAGCTTCTTTGCGTTGTCCTGATCGCGCAGCACGACAATGGGCTTCAACCCTTGCTTGGCCAGCGTCTCGGCAATCGCATCGCCCTTGTATGCGCCGATCTTGTATTTGCGCGCCTGATCCAGCGTCTCCAGGCTGATCTTGCTGTCAGCCTTGGCCAGCATGATCCAGTCGTCCGGGCCAATCGGGCCGACCCACTTGAACAGCTTTTCGCGGTCCGGCAAGCGCGCCATCACGAACACGCCGTAACCGGGTTTTTCGAGGGCGAGCTTGTAGATTCGCTCCCAAGGGAAGCGCAGTGTCAGGCTGTAGGTGACGTCGGCACGTTTGAACATCTCGCGGACGATGTCCACGGCAATGCCATTGATGTTCTCGTCCTGAGCGAAGTTCTTGCCGTTCTTCGCCATGTTGTATGGCGGGAAATTTTCCGTCAGTAACACCAGGTCGGTGTCGGGACTTTCTTCAGCGTGGGCTCCATTGATGAGCAACAGAGAAGCGCTGGCGAGGACAAGAAGCAGGCGTTTGATCATGTTGGGCTACCGAAATCCATGGCGTGCCCAAGAGTGCCTTGAGCCCGCCATGCTGTCCACTGGCCTTCATGGATTTGTTTAGCGCATGACGATTCCGCGATGCGCCATGTAGGCCTTGGCTTCCTGCACCGTGTATTCGCCGAAGTGGAAAATACTCGCCGCCAATACGGCGCTGGCGTGACCTTCGATGATGCCGTCGGCCAGATGCTGCAGGTTGCCGACGCCGCCGGAGGCAATCACCGGGATACCCAGCGCATCGCTGATGGCGCGGGTGACGCCCAGGTCGAAACCGTTTTTCATGCCGTCCTGATCCATGCTGGTCAGCAGGATTTCACCGGCACCCAGGCCTTCCATCTTCTTCGCCCACTCAACGGCGTCGAGGCCGGTTGGCTTGCGCCCGCCGTGGGTGAAGATCTCCCAGCGCGGGGTTTCGCCCGGACCGGAGACTTTCTTGGCGTCGATAGCGACGACGATGCACTGCGAGCCGAAATGCTGGGCCGCTTCGCCGACGAATTCCGGGTTGAATACCGCTGCGGTGTTGATCGAAACCTTGTCCGCACCGGCATTCAGCAAGTTGCGAATGTCCTGCACCGTGCGCACGCCACCGCCCACCGTCAGCGGGATGAACACCTGGCTGGCCATGCGCTCGACGGTGTGCAGCGTGGTGTCGCGGCCATCGACGCTGGCGGTGATGTCGAGAAAGGTAATCTCGTCAGCGCCCTGCTCGTCGTAGCGACGGGCGATTTCCACCGGATCGCCGGCATCACGAATGTTCTCGAACTTGACGCCCTTGACCACCCGGCCGTTGTCCACGTCCAGGCAAGGGATGATGCGTTTGGCCAGCGCCATGGTCAGTCCTCAGCCTTTGTACGAATCGCAGAAAGCTTGCGCTTCAGCGACATCGAGGGTGCCTTCATAGATCGCCCGGCCGGTGATGGCGCCGATGATGCCTGGCGCCTTGGCGTCCAGCAGCGACTTGATGTCACCCAGATTGTGGATACCGCCGGAAGCGATGACCGGAATGCGCGTGGCAGCGGCCAGGGCAGCGGTGAACGGTACGTTGCAACCCTGCATCATGCCGTCTTTGGCGATGTCGGTATAAACGATCGCGGACACGCCATCGGCTTCGAACTGCTTGGCCAGGTCGATCACCTGAATGGTGCTGATTTCCGCCCAACCGTCAGTGGCGACGAAACCGTCTTTGGCGTCCAGACCGACGATCACTTTGCCCGGGAACGCACGGCACGCTTCAGCGACAAAGGCCGGATCTTTCACGGCTTTGGTGCCGATAATCACGTAGCTCACGCCTGCTTTGACGTAGTGCTCGATGGTTTCCAGGGAACGGATACCGCCACCGATCTGGATCGGAAGGTTCGGGTAGCGCTTGGCAATGGCTGTGACCACTTCGCCGTTGACCGGTTGGCCTTCGAAGGCGCCGTTCAGGTCGACCAGATGCAGACGACGGCAACCGCCCTCCACCCACTTGGCAGCCATGCTCACCGGGTCATCGGAGAACACCGTGGAATCTTCCATGCGGCCCTGGCGCAGACGAACACAGGCACCGTCTTTAAGATCGATAGCGGGAATAATCAGCATGCTTTTTCCTTCGTCCAAAGAGCTGCAAGCTGCAAGCTATAAGCTGCAAGCACGCACGCGTTTCTACTTCTTGCAGCTTGCAGCTTAAAGCTTGCAGCTGCTCCTATGCTTTCTCGAGCGCCCACAAGTCGCTTTCGATGCTTTCGAACCTCTCTTTGAGGTGCGTCTGCACATCGAAAATCGCCCTGTTGTAATAGTGCGGCGCAATTTCGCGAGTAAACAGCTCAAGGATTTCAGCCGCTTCGAACGAACCCAGGTCCAGTTCGAAGCGATCTTCCATGAAGCGTTTGATCTTGTGATTGGCCTCGTTCTCCTGTTCGGGAGTGAGGGTCAGGATCGGCGGCTTCTTCTTGGCAGCCATTTACCAGCGACCATCCCACGCGGCGAAGTTCTGCAGCAATTGCAGGCCATGGGTATGGCTCTTCTCCGGGTGGAACTGCACGGCGAATCGCGAGCCATCGGCCAGCGCTGCGGCGAAATCGACACCGTAGTGACCGCCACCCACCACCTGCCGCGCATTGCCGGCGGCGATGTAGTAGCTGTGCACGAAGTAGAAACGCGCCAGGTCCGGAATGTTGTGCCACAGCGGGTGACTCACCGTCTGCTTCACTTCGTTCCAGCCCATGTGCGGGACTTTCAGGTGTTCGCCGTCTTCGTGCAGGTCCTTGCCGAAGAACTTCACCTGGCCTGGAAACAGACCGATGCAATCGACGCCGTCGTTCTCTTCACTGCTGTCGAGCAAGGCTTGCATGCCGACACAGATGCCGAGAAACGGACGGTCCTGGCTGACTTCACGCACCAGCGAGTCGAAGCCCAGGCGACGGATCTCCGCCATGCAATCGCGAATCGCGCCGACGCCGGGGAAAACCACCCGGTCGGCTTCGCGAATCACATCGGCATCGCTGGTGATCAGGACCTTGCCGGCACCGACGTGCTCGAGGGCCTTGGCCACCGAGTGCAGGTTGCCCATGCCGTAATCGATAACCGCGACCGTCTGCATTACAGAACGCCTTTGGTCGACGGCATCTGACCGGCCATGCGGTCATCGAGCTCTACGGCCATGCGCAGGGCGCGGCCGAATGCCTTGAACACGGTTTCGATCTGGTGGTGGGTGTTGGTGCCACGCAGGTTGTCGATGTGCAGGCTGACCAGCGCATGGTTGACGAAGCCCTGGAAGAATTCCTGGAACAGGTCAACGTCGAAGCCGCCAACGGTGGCGCGGGTGTAGGGAACATGCATCTGCAGGCCAGGACGGCCGGAGAAGTCGATCACCACACGCGAAAGCGCTTCATCGAGCGGGACATAGGCGTGGCCGTAGCGACGGATGCCTTTTTTGTCGCCGATGGCTTTGGCGAAGGCCTGACCCAAAGTGATACCAACGTCTTCCACCGTGTGGTGGTCGTCGATATGCAGGTCGCCTTTGCTGACAATATCCAGGTCGATCAGCCCGTGACGGGCGATCTGGTCCAGCATGTGCTCAAGAAAAGGGACACCGATATCAAATCGGGCCTTTCCGGTGCCATCCAGGTTGATCGAGGCTTTGATCTGGGTTTCCAGAGTGTCGCGCTCGACTGACGCCTTACGTTCGGCCATCACCAGCTCCGCAAAATCATTGGGCGAAAAAGGCAGCCATTATAGGGGCGCGGGCGCGAAACAGAAACACGGGAGGTGATATCACTGACGGAGTGAATCCGGGAGTATCGGGGATAGACATGTCCATACAAGCGGATTTGATGGCGCCTCAAACAAATGTGGGAGCGAGCCTGCTCGCGAAAGGGCCTTCACATTCAACATCTCTGTCGACTGTCAGACCGCATTCACGAACAGGCTCGCTCCCACAGGGGCAGTGCGTTTTACTTAGTGGAACAGAACCGCCGTCTTCTGCAGGGTCACCCAGACACCCCACGCCAACGGAATCCCCACCACCAGCCACGCAGCAATCGCCAACGGCTTGGTACCCGGCGCCGCTTTCCACTCCAGCACAGTGCTGGCGTCAGCACCCTTGTCGTGGCCCAGCGCCTGTTCGGCAGCCAGTTCGGCGTCGGTCATGAAGTACTTGTCGGCCACCGGGCGAACCATCAGGTTGCACAGGAAACCCAGCACCAGCAGGCCCGCGAGGATGTACAAGGTGATGTCGTAAGCCGCGGCGCGCTCAACGCCGATGCTCAACTGATACTCACGAATGTAGTTCACCAACACCGGACCCAACACGCCCGCCGCCGCCCACGCTGTCAGCAGACGACCGTGGATCGCACCGACCATTTGCGTACCGAACAGGTCTGCCAGGTAAGCCGGCACGGTCGCAAAACCACCGCCGTACATCGACAGGATGATGCAGAACGCCGCCACGAACAGCGCAACGTTACCCAGGTGACCGAGGTTCGGGATCAGCGCGTACAGAGCGAAACCGAGGGCGAAGAACACGAAATAGGTGTTTTTACGGCCCAGGTAATCCGAGAACGACGCCCAGAAGAACCGACCACCAATGTTGAACAGGCTCAGCAAACCGGTGAAACCGGCCGCAATCGCCGCGATAGAAGCCAGTTGCCCGGCGTCCAACTGACCGAACGGCAGATCAACACCGATCAATTTACCGCCGAACACTTCCTGCAACAGCGGCGAAGCCATGCCCAGGATGCCGATACCCGCCGACACGTTCAGGCACAGCACCAGCCACACCAGACGGAATTGCGGGGTTTTCCACGCCACATTCACGTGGACGTGACGGTGAGTGATCATCGCGTTCGAAGCTTTCTTCGCCGGAGCGGTCCAGCCTTCAGGTTTCCAGCCGGTTGGCGGCACGCGGTAGGACAGTGCACCGCCGATCATGAACACGAAGTAGATCGCGGCCATCACCAGGAAGCTCTGCCACACACCGACGCTGTCTGCCGAAGCGAAGTGGCCCATCAGGGCTGCGGCCAGCGGAGCACCGACCATCGCACCACCACCGAAGCCCATGATCGCCATGCCGGTCGCCATGCCGCGCTTGTCCGGGAACCACTTGATCAGGGTCGACACCGGCGAGATGTAACCCAACCCCAGGCCGATACCGCCAATGACCCCGGAGCCGATCCACATCAGCCAGATCTGGTGGGTATAAATCCCCAGCGCCGAAATCAGCAGACCACCACACCAGCACAGTGCCGATACAACGCCAGCTTTGCGAGGCCCGGCGTGTTCCAGCCAGCCGCCCCAGATCGCTGCCGAGCAGCCGAGGAAGATGAAGAACAGGGTGTAGATCCAGCCGAGCATCGAGATCGGCCAGTCACATTGCGACGAGAAGACTTGCGAGATGAAGCTCATGTCCGGCGCGCAGGCTACCGGCTTGGTCACGCCCAGGGCTTTGGACAGTGGCAACCAGAACACCGAGAAGCCGTAAGCCATGCCGATGCACAGGTGGATGGCCAGTGCGGCCGGTGGTACCAGCCAACGGTTGAAACCGGGCTTGGCGATGATGCGTTCCTTGGACAGGAACCCGGGCTGATTGGCTGTAAAGCCATCCGCCGTGATACTCGTGGTCATTGTGTATCCCCCAATTATTAGTATGGTTCGCCAGCCACTCTTCACCCCCAGCCTTATGCGCACGCATGACTGTCTTTTTCAGGGTGAAGCTCCATTTTGGTGCGACATCACGTCGCAGAAGGACGGACGAACCGGCAGAGGTTACCATCTGTACGTGACAGAAAAACCAAAGTGATATCACCTTTGTGTAAGTCATCTGTTCTCGTACCACTGAAGGAACCGCCATGCCGATCATTGTCGAGCTGCTGCACGAAGCCACTTATCAGGATCAGCAAGACCTGCAAAAAATTTACCGCGACGCTCCGGACTGGCTGTTCGCCCCGTTTTCAGGGGGTTTGCAGCTGATCGAAAGCTGCCTGGAAGACGGTTCGCTGATCGCCGGACGCTTCAATGATCGGCTGCTCGGCGCGGCTCGCTTGCAACGAAACCACGACGTTTGGCACTTGTCCCAAATCTGTGTGCGAAAAATTACCCGTCGCCGTGGCGTTGCCGAACGAATGGTGAACGAAGCGCGGAAAATGGCCTCGCAATCGGGCGTGACCTTGCGTCTGCTGGCACCTGCCGGGCATCTCGAAGCTCAGGCACTGGCCGCCAAGCTGAAAGTGCCGCTGGATGTGCTGCCGACGTGATCGCTGACCGGTCGTCCGCTTCGGAGCGCTATACTCCCCGGCTAAATTTCGAATTCGACTAACTACAAGGACTCGCCCATGAAAGCGTTCGGCAAAATCCTGGGTCTGGTGCTTCTCGGGCTGTTGCTGATCATTGTGGCGCTGGGCTTTGCCCTGACCCACCTCTTCGATCCCAACGACTATAAAGACGAGATTCGCCAGATTGCCCGCGACAAGGCCCACATCGAGCTGACGCTCAATGGCGATATCGGCTGGAGCCTGTTCCCGTGGCTTGGCCTGGAATTGCACGAAGCCAGTGTCGCGACCCTGGCCAAACCCACCGAACCGTTCGCCGACTTGCAGATGCTGGGTCTGTCTGTGCGCGTGCTGCCGCTGCTGCGCCGCGAAGTGCAGATGAGTGACGTGCGCGTCGAAGGCCTTAACCTGCGCCTGAACCGCGACAAGGACGGCCACGGTAACTGGGAAGACATCGGCAAGGCCCCGGCGCCAGCCACCCCGACCACGCCAGCCGCTACTGCTGGCGAACCTGCGCCTGCGCCGACCACCACCGCCCAGGCGGAAAAACCGGCCCAACCGATTCGCCTGGACATCGACAGCCTGACCGTCAACAACGCCCGCGTTGAATACAACGACGAGAAGACAGGCAAGCAGTTCAGCGCCGAAAGCATCCAGCTGAGCACCGGCCCGGTCCACGACTCGACCAACATTCCGGTCAAACTCACCGCGTTCCTCGGCACCAATCAGCCGGTCCTGCGGGTACGCACCGAGCTCAATGGCGAGTTGCGTTTCGAACGCGCCTTGCAGCGCTACAAATTCGAGGACATGAAGCTCTCCGGCGAAGTCGCCGGCGATCCGCTGCAAGGCAAGACCATGACCTTCGCTGCCCAAGGCCAGTTGCTGCTGGATAAAGCCGCGAACGTCGCCGAATGGACCGGTATCAAGATCTCTGCCAACCAAATGCGCGCACTGGGCGAGTTGAAGGTCAACGACCTCGACAAGACGCCGCAAATCAGCGGCGGCATTTCGATTGCCCAGTTCGACCTGGCGAAATTCGTCGACAGCATCGGCCAGACACTCCCGGCCATGGCCGAAGGCAGCCTGAGCAAAGTCGAGCTGGTCAGCCGTCTGGCGGGCACGCCTGCGAGCCTGTCGCTCGACAACATCAACCTGAAAGTCGACGACAGTAGCTTCAGCGGCCGCATCGCCGTCGAGGACTTCGCCAAGCAATCGCTGCGCGCAACCCTCAAGGCCGACACCTTCAACGTTGACCGCTATCTGCCACCCAAGTCCGCCGAAGCCAGTAGCGCGACGCAAGTGCGTCAGGCCGAAGTCGCCAGCACCGAAGCCGACGCCATGGCGGGTGCCGGCAGCACACCGTTGCCCGCCGCACCGACCAAAACTGCGTGGAGTACAGAACGCCTGTTGCCGGTAGAACGCTTGCGCAAACTCGACGTGCAGGCCGACCTGACCTTCGGCCAGTTGACCCTCGACAAACTGCCGATTCAGAACGCAACGCTCAAGGCCGCTGGCCAAGGCGGCCTGCTGACTCTGGAGGAACTGCGCGGCGACCTGTACGGCGGCAACTTCGAAGCCAAGGGCACCCTGGACGTGCGCCCGGAAGTACCGGCGCTGAACATGCAGACGCGCATCACCAAAGTGCCCGTGGAAAAAATCCTTGAAAGCCAAGGGAAGAACCCACCGGTCAGAGGCCTGGTGACGCTCAACAGCGCGCTGACCGGCAGCGGCAACAGCCAGCAAACGCTGATCGAGACGCTCAACGGCAACGCCAGTTTCGTCATCAACAACGGCGTGCTGCTCAACGCCAACCTTGAACAACAACTGTGCAAAGGCATCGCCACACTCAACCGCAAAAGCCTCAGCGGCGAGCCACGGGGCAAGGACACACCGTTCCAGGAGCTCAACGGTAACCTGACCTTCCGTAACGGCGTGGCCAGCAACCCGGACCTGAAAGTGCGCATCCCGGGCATGACCGTCAAAGGTGACGGCGACGTCGACCTGCGAGTACTGGGCATGGATTATCGCGTGGGCGTGATCGTCGAAGGCGATAAGAGCGACATGCCGGACCCGGCCTGCCAGGTCGGCGAGAAGTTCGTCGGCATCGAGTGGCCGCTGCGCTGCCGTGGCCCGCTGGAACTGGGCGCCAAGGCGTGCCGTCTCGATAACGAACGCATGGGCGAGGTCGCGAGCAAACTGGCGGGCGAGCGGATCAGTGAAAAAATCGACGAGAAGCTTGGCGACAAGGTCAGCCCCGAACTGAAAAATGCGCTGAAGGGGCTGTTCAAGCGATGAGAGCCGAGCAGTTTTCAACGGCGGTGCTGGACTGGTACGACCGCCACGGCCGCCACGATTTGCCCTGGCAACAAGGCATCACGCCGTATCGGGTGTGGGTCTCGGAGATCATGCTGCAACAGACCCAGGTCAGCACCGTGCTGAATTACTTCGACCGTTTCATGGCTTCGCTGCCGACGGTCGAGGCCCTGGCCGCCGCGCCGGAAGACGAAGTGCTGCACCTGTGGACCGGCCTGGGTTACTACACTCGCGCACGCAATTTGCAGAAAACCGCAAAGATCGTTGTGGCCGAGTACGGCGGCGAGTTTCCGCGAGATGTCGAAAAGCTTGTCGAGTTGCCGGGCATCGGCCTGTCCACGGCTGGCGCCATCGCCAGCCTGAGCATGGGCCTGCGGGCGCCGATCCTCGATGGCAACGTCAAACGGGTGCTGGCGCGCTTTACCGCGCAAGAGGGATATCCGGGCGAGCCGAAGGTCGCCAAACAGCTGTGGGCGAACGCTGAGCGCTTCACGCCGCATGATCGGGTCAACGCCTACACCCAGGCGATGATGGATCTGGGCGCCACGCTCTGCACCCGCAGCAAACCGAGTTGCCTGCTCTGCCCGCTGGAAAAGGGCTGCGAAGCGCACATGCTTGGCCTGGAAACCCGCTACCCGATCCCGAAGCCGCGCAAGACCGTGCCACAGAAGCGCACGTTGATGCCGATGCTCGCCAACGGTGAAGGCGCGATTCTGCTTTACCGCCGGCCTTCTACGGGCTTGTGGGGCGGTCTGTGGAGCCTGCCGGAACTCGATGACCTCGACGACCTGCAACATCTGGCCTCGCAGCACTCGCTGGAACTGGGCACGCAACAAGCGCTGCCGAGTCTGGTCCACACCTTCAGCCACTTCCAGTTGTCCATCGAACCCTGGCTGGTTCAGGTCCAGGAGGCCGGCCATCACGTGGCCGAGGCCGACTGGCTCTGGTATAACCTCGCCACCCCGCCGCGCCTGGGCCTTGCCGCCCCGGTCAAAACCTTGCTCGAACGCGCGGCCGCCGTATTGAACGCAGGAGAGTTGTCATGACCCGCACCATCATGTGCCGCAAGTACAAAGAAGAATTGCCCGCCCTGGAGCGCGCTCCATTCCCGGGCGCCAAAGGTCAGGACATTTTTGACCATGTCTCGGCCAAGGCCTGGGCCGACTGGCAGAAACACCAGACCCTGCTGATCAACGAAAAACGCCTGAACATGATGAACGCCGAAGACCGCAAATACCTTCAGGGCGAGATGGACAAGTACTTCTCTGGCGAGGAATACGCCAAGGCTGACGGCTACGTTCCGCCGGCGGAATAATCCCGATTTATCGGGGGTCGGAACGTAAGCGACGGTAATAGTTAAATTTTTTTTGAAAACTTGCTTGACGACCCCCTGAAAAACCCGTTTAATGCGCCCCGTTGCCCAGATAGCTCAGTCGGTAGAGCAGGGGATTGAAAATCCCCGTGTCGGCGGTTCGATTCCGTCTCTGGGCACCAAATACCGAAAACCCTGAATCGCAAGATTCAGGGTTTTTTTATGCCTGGGATTTGATAACGACAATCCACCGCAGCACAGCTGCCGGAAAACAATCACGCTTTAGTACGCCGCCTCGATGATGGCACCATGCTATTATTTTCCCCGTGCATGGAATAAAGCCGACATTGATCCCGATGCCCCGCATCCGAATCAGCCGATACAGGATAGAGACAGCGCAAGGAGTGCGTGCATTTCACCCCTCCCCGCAAAACACTGCCCTCCCCTGTTCGACGACACGAAGCCAGCCTTCCAGGCACGCTCCCTTCTCGAAAGTCCTGAACATGGAACAGTTATGTCTGACATCAATGAACTGAAAGACAAGGTCAACACCAAAACCTTGAACATGGTCCTGCTGTCGATTGCGACCGCCGGGATCTACTTGCTGTTGTGGTTGTACAAGAGCAACCAGAAGATCAACGAAACCACGAAAATCAAAGTGGTCGACGACACCTACGTCATCTGGGTCGCCGTCTGCCTTGGCTGGAGCGGCGCGTTGTCGAACCTGGGCGACGTGTTGTTCGACTCGCTTTCCGGCATTTTGCTGATCGCATTGAACGCGCTGTACATCGTATGGGCCTTCAAGGCAAAAAACGCACTGTCGGAATACGCCCTCAACGAGCACAAAATCGACCTGCGCATGAACGGGTTCTATACCTTCTTCCTGAACATTTTTTACGTGAACTACTGCATCAACGACTTGCCTGAAGAGCAGCGTAAACAACTGATCCTGCGTGGCCAGACGACGCAAGCCTGATCAACTGGCGAGGGGCAGTCTCGAAGGACTGCCACCGTCACTCATCACCCTTCCAGTTGAACACCAGATTACGCACGCCAGCGCTGCCGACATCTGTCGTGTCGCGCTTTTCCTCACCATTACGGGTGGCGACCACGGTGTACTTGCCGGCCGGTAACTGGACGTAAACCAGAGGCCCTGCCTGACTGAGTGTCAGCACTGATTGCCCTTGAGCACTCTGAATAACCAATTCCACGTCCGGCACATATTTGCCCTCCGGCCCAATGGAAAAGGTCATGTGCAGGTTGTAGCCGGTCGTTTGCTGAATGGCCTTCGCTTCATCCTCGCCAATACCGCCGGACAGATAGGTAATCCCGTTCTGTTCCTGGCGCTGAATCTGCACGCCTGTACTGTCGATGGGCTCCAGGCTCGCGGCCCCTGACATGGCGGGAAACATCAGCACACCGATGGTGGCGATGGAAAACATGAGGGAATGGATGGACTTCATGATGGTGGCTCCCGGGTTCCACGGAACCCAATCGTTACTCCTTTTGGATTTCTCGCTGGATGCTCAAGTTTTAGATTGATTGGTACTTGGGCTCACTGCGAAATGGACTACACGTTGTATTCCTCAAGCACGCATTTCAGTCAGATCGCTCCTGCAAAACGAATCCGGCATTTCCTGCGGATATCCCGGCCGCGCCCTGCATCGCCGCCCTGCCTTCTCTTGGCATGCTCTTTCGCCGTTTCTCCAAGCCGCGGAAGACTTCATGAGCATCGTCAAAACCGAAATCACTAAAGATCCCCAACTCGCCTCTCTGGTGGGAAACCTTGGGGAACTGATACGTCAGGCACGCCAGAAGGTGTTGCGAGCGGTCGATACCGTTCAGGTGCAAACCTGCTGGCAGATTGGTAGGCATATTGTCGAGTTCGAGCAGGAGGGGGCTCGGCGGGCGGGTTATGGCAAACAGCTTCTGTCGACGCTGGCGAAGGCACTGACAGCGGAGTTCGGGAAAGGCTTTGACGAAACCAACTTGCGAAAAATGCGGCTGTTTTATCAGGCGTTTCCAATTCGAGACGCACTGCGTCTCGAATTGAGCTGGACCCACTACCGCAGGCTGCTGCGAGTCGACAGTGATAAGGCGCGCAAGTGGTACATGGACGAATCTGCCAACCAAAACTGGTCAAGCCGCGCCCTGGAACGCCAAATCAGCACCCTCTACTACGAACGCCTGCTTATGAGTCGGGACAAGTCTGCCGTCATGACAGAAGCCATTACGAATATCCACGCGATGAACGACAATCCCAGGGAGTTCGTTAGAAATCCCGTGATGCTGGAGTTTCTTGGTTTGCCCGATACCGGGGTGATACTGGAGACCGAACTTGAACAAGCACTCATCAAGCAACTTCAGGGCTTCCTGCTTGAGCTGGGAAAAGGTTTTGCATTTATCGCTCGACAACAACGAATAAGCACCGAAGGCAGAGACTTCTATATCGATCTGGTGTTCTACAACTACTTGCTCAAATGCTTTGTCATCTTCGATCTCAAGCGAGGCGAATTAACTCATCAGGATGTTGGACAGATGGACATGTATGTACGCATGTACGACGACCTCAAGCGAAACGATGAAGACGGACCGACCGTCGGCATCATTCTTTGCGCGCAAAAAAACGAGTCAGTGGTGCGCTACTCAGTGTTACAGGGCAATGACCAACTGTTCGCCAGCAAATACAAACTAGTGCTGCCGAGCGAAGATGAACTACGTGCTGAGCTGGATCGAGAACGGGCGGCAATCGAGGAGCGACTGCTTGATCTGATCCCCTGATAAATACGGGCGGATTGTTCACACGCGGTGTGAGGACTATCGTTGGCAACTACCCGCAAAGGTCCAAAGCCGATGAATTTGCAGGACATGCCTTCACTGGCACCGACTCAGATCGAATTGTCGCTGACCACCGATACTGCTGGCGAACCGTTCAAGGAGCCCGCCGCAGACGCCTTCATCCTCGGCGGCTTCACTTGGCGGCACGCCTCTCAGGACCGCGCCCGCCCGGTCGTCATCATCAACGCGGCCACCTCGGTTCGTTGCCGGCATTATTCGCGCTTCGCCGACTACTTGTTCGCCAACGATTTCGATGTCATCACCTATGACTACCGCGGCATCGGCGAGTCGCGCCCAACGTCGTTGAAAGGGTTGCAGGCGTCATGGTCCGATTGGGGCGCGCTGGATTTCGAGGCGATGCTCAAGCGCGCGCAGCGCGAATTCCCTGGCCAGCCCATTGATGTCGTCGGTCACAGCTTTGGAGGCTGTGCAGCAGGTCTGGGAGCGTCCGGGCATTTGATTCGGCACTTGGTGACAGTCGGCGCGCAATTCGCTTACTGGCGCGACTATGCGCCCGCCCATCGCTGGCGGATGTTCGGCAAGTGGCATGTGGTGATGCCGTTGATGACCCTGCTTTACGGCTACTTCCCCGGCAAACGCCTCGGCTGGCTGGAGGACACGCCCGCTGCGGTGGTTCGCGACTGGAGCACCCCCACGGCTCGCTACGAAACGCGGCCCAGTGGTCGCCTCATGCACGCAAAAACCGGCCGGCTTCCCTTTGCATCAGTCACCGCAAAAACCCTGGCCATCAGCATCAGCGATGACCCATACGGTACGATTGCCGCCATCGAGCGCCTGCTCGGCTACTTCACCCACAGCACAAATACCCACCTGCGAATCGCCCCCGAAGACATCGGCGAAGAAGAAGTCGGACATTTCGCCTTTTTTCGCAGCGCATACCAAGCCACACTATGGCCCATTGCATTGTCCTGGTTGCAGACCGGCGAACTGGCCCCCGACACACCCGGGCGGCGCGTGCCACGCAGCTGATGGACTTGCCCACTCAACGAAATACGGAACGACGCCCATGGCCTCCGCCAACAAGCAGCAAAAACGCGCCACACGCGCCAAAGCCAAGGCCAAGCAGAACCGCACCCAACGGGCCGCTGCGCCGGTCGAGCTGGACCCGAATGACGATCGCATCGACTTCGAATCGGTGGACCTGACCGAACTGTTCAAAAAAATGATCGACGCCGAAAAAATCAGCCAGCAAGCAATGTGCATGGCCTTCCTCGAAGACCCGCTGCTGGAACTGGTGTACGAGCAGGAAGGCGAAGAAGGTGCGATGGATTTCATCCTCGCAGCGCTGATCGAATATCGCCAATGGTCCACCGAAGTCGATGAAGCCGGCGCCCTGGCGTGGATCGAATCGCCAGCCTTCCAGGCTGACTATGTCGCGGCGTCCGACGTCATTGCGGCCCAAACCCAACAGAAAGCGAACTGAATTTAATGGCATCCCTGAACAAGCAGCAAAAACGCGCCAAGCGGGCCAAGATCAAAGCCAAACAAATCAACATCCATGGCCGCAAACCCGCCGCACTGGACGATGATCTGGGCGAAATCGGCGAGCCGATCCCGGAATACACCCTGGCGATGTTCAGCAAAATGCGCGACGCCGAAGCCATCAGCCGCAATGACATGCTGCTGGCCCTGCTGTCGGACCTCGCCGGGATCATCAGCGACCACCCCGAACTGCTGGACATGGAAAACGCCGACAACGAAGCCATGGCCGCCACTCACCTGGCCGCCGACATGCTGATCGACTACCGCATGTGGACCGACGGCATGGACCGCGATGCCGCACAGGCGTGGCTGACCGATCCGCAGTTCATCACTGATTTTGGCGATGCGCTGGACAGCTATCGTCAGTCGCTGGATGCGCAGGAAGACAAGAGCGAATAAATACTCGCCCTTGAAAGCAAAAACGGCCGCTTGTCATCACTGACAGCGGCCGTTTTTTTATGTCCATTTCCAAAGCTCATCGACCTCTCGTCATCGGATAGGTATATCCCATTGACATATCCCAATAGAGATCTATTCTCTGGACTCAGACACCAGTAAAAACGCAGGAGGCCACAATGGAACAGACTACCCTTTTCATGAGCAATCGAAGCCAGGCTGTCCGTCTGCCGAAAGCTGTGGCGATGCCAAGTGACGTCAAACGGGTCAACGTATTTGCCATCGGTCGGGCTCGCATCATTACGCCTGCAGACGAGACATGGGATAGCTGGTTCGATGGAGATAACGTCAGCACAGATTTTATGACTGATCGCCAACAACCCGCCGATCAGGAGCGTGAGTCGTTCTGATGATCAAGTTCATGCTCGATACCAATATCTGTATCTTCACCATCAAGAACAAACCGCAAATAGTCAGAGAAGCTTTCAACTTGCATGACGGACAGTTATGCATCAGCGCGATTACGCTGATGGAGTTGATCTACGGTGCCGAAAAATCAGCGACCCCCGAAAAGAACCTCGCGGTAATTGAAGGCTTCACAGCCCGCCTTGAAGTTTTCCCTTTCGACAATGAAGCAGCCGCGCATACCGGAATGATACGGTCCGAGCTAGCGAAGGCCGGAACGCCCATTGGTCCCTATGACCAAATGATTGCCGGACATGCGCGCTCACGAGGGTTAATTGTCGTCACCAACAATCTGCGTGAGTTCGAACGGGTGCCAGGATTACGTGTAGAGGATTGGGTTCATCCCGATTGAATCGAATAAAGCTAACGAAAAAAAACGGCCGCTTGTCATCACTGACAGCGGCCGTTTTTTTTAAACCTTCAAACAACAATCAGGCAGCAACACCTTCCAGACGCGGAATATCAAAACCCAGCTTGGCGCTGGCATAACCCAGTTCGCCTTTGGCGATGGACTGAGCCTTGTAGCCGGCATCGATCAGGTCCTTAACGTACAGCTTGTTGTAGATGAACATGAACACCAGGTTGCTGAGGCTGAACGTGAAGCAGGCCACGACGAACATGATCGCCGCCCACTTGAAATCACCACGGAACAAAGCCGGGAAAAAGCCAAAGAAAAACACGGTCCACGAGAAGCCGATTGGCGCTTCTTTCATGGCTCCGGTGTTAGGGTTTTTGAACACAACCGATGTAAACGCCATGCCTGTCTCCTTGATGCCCCAATGGGTTGGCTGGATGGCCGGGCTCTCCATGCAGCGCTTTAAACGGCAAGCACACGCAAATGCATCTGTGACTCGCGTCAGATGAGGGAGCAGGCAAGAGAGGGTCGGGGCTTTAGCCAGGAAGGCTGGGGGCGTCGAACAATCCGTGTCCTGAAACTCCATCGCACCCCGCAACAGCGAGATACACATTCGGCGAGAAGGCTACTATCTAGCCATCACTGTGTCCATCAGGTAAACGCCCGATCACTCGTCTGAATGAAAACAAAAACGACCGCGATCATTTCTGATGGCGGTCGTTTCTGTGTTTCTACAGTGTCAGAACACTCAGCGCGCAACCGCTGCGATCAACTGCTCGTTGCGACGACGGCGCGCTACGAACAAGCCCGCAGCCACGACCAACAAGCTCAGCAGACCTGTCGCGAGGATCTCGACGCGGTGGGCTTCCTGGAACAGCATGATGGTCAGGGCCGCGACGATGAAGATGATCACCGCATAGGTCAGGACCGGGAACAGCCACATGCTGAAGGCGATTTTTTCGCCGCGAGCCATACGTTGTTTGCGCATACGCAGCTGCGAAATCGCGATCACCAGGTACACCAGCAGCGCGATGGCGCCGGAACTGGCCAGCAGGAATTCGAACACCGCAGCCGGGGCTACGTAGTTGGCGAACACGGCAAGGAACGCTGCGCCAGTCGACAACATGACGGCCCAGTACGGCGTGCCGCTCTTATTGGTGCGTTGGGAAACGGCCGGCGCATCACCGCGCTTGCCCAGGGAGAACATCATGCGTGAAGCGGTATAGAGCGCCGAATTCAAACAGCTGGTCACAGCGACCAGCACCACGATGTCGACGATCAGCTTGGCATTCGGGATGCCCATACGCTCAAGCACGGTCTGGTAGGAACCGACAGCGGCCAGTACCGGATCATTCCATGGCACCAGGGCCACGACGATGAAGATCGACACGAGGTAGAACAAACCAATCCGCCAGATCACCGAGTTGGTGGCCTTTGAGATTTGCTGGCCCGGGTTCTTCGATTCCGCGGCCGCGATGGTCACGATCTCGGTACCCATGAAGGAAAACATGGTGGTCAGAATAGCGCCCAACACCGCGCCCATGCCGTTTGGCAGGAAGCCCTGGGTGTCGAACAAATGCGAAACGCCGCTGACCTGGCTGTTCGGCAGATAGCCGAAGATCGCCATGATGCCAAGTGCGATGAAACCGATGATCGCGATGACTTTGACCAGGGCGAACCAGAATTCGAATTCACCGTAGTTCTTCACGCTGAACAGGTTGGTCACTGTCAGCAGCAAAGTGATGACCAAAGTGAAGGCCCAGATCGCCACGTTGGGAAACCAGGCATGCAGGATGGTCGCGGCGGCATTGGCCTCCAACGGAATCACCAATACCCAGAACCACCAGTACAACCAGCCGATGGTGAAACCGGCCCAGTGACCGATCGCACGATCGGCGTAGGTCGAAAAGGAGCCCGTGTCTGGCGAGGCGACAGCCATCTCGCCGAGCATGCGCATGACCAGCACCACCAGAGCACCGGCGGCGGCGTACGCCAACAGCACGGCCGGGCCTGCGGCAGCAATGGCGTGGCCGGAGCCCACGAACAGGCCGGCGCCGATAACCCCGGCGATCGACAGCATGGTCACATGACGCGGTTTGAGCCCCTGTTCGAGGCCATTGGAGCTTGGGGTACTGCTCATTGAAACTACCTTTGTAAGGGAAAGCGATTTGCATCCATCCCGTCCGGCGTTCCTTCTCGTAAAAAGAAACCAACAGGGCGTTCCATATTCTGCACGCAATAATTGCGCCAAAATGTTTCAAACTCCCGAAGCACGGGGCCTGCGGCGTGACCGGACAGTCATCGCAAGTCATTGAGATTAATGGCAATTCGCCAGAGCGTTACCCTGCGACCCACTTTGAGAACGAAACAACGCACCAGAAACACACCCAAAAATGAGTCGACGCACAATAAAAGTGCAGATCAGGAACGTTTGGCCGGTTAGCGCTTCCAACACCCCGTCAAAGCTGGCAACATCGCGCCCTTTTTTACGCGACACCCGCGGGACAGCTGGTTCAAACGGCTGTTCGGTTGATAGCAGCGCGACAGTCTGCTGTACCGATGCGACAACCTGCCACATGCCACCCGTTTACCGCCCGTAGCGCTGTTGGCTGCCATTCGAACGCTATGCTAGCTTGGCCGCCTCGCCAGGAAGGCCAACCAACAGCAGGAGCGAAACACTATGAGGAACGCACATGGCTGAGGCCACGCCCGCGCTTGAAATTCGCAACTTGCACAAACGCTACGGACAGCTCGAGGTGCTCAAAGGCATCTCGCTGACCGCCCGCGACGGCGACGTGATCTCGATCCTGGGTTCTTCCGGTTCCGGCAAGTCCACATTCCTGCGTTGCATCAACCTGCTGGAAAACCCGCACCAGGGCCAGATCCTGGTGGCCGGTGAAGAACTCAAGCTCAAAGCCGCCAAGAACGGCGAACTGGTGGCTGCCGACGGCAAGCAGATCAACCGTCTGCGCAGCGAGATTGGTTTTGTGTTTCAAAACTTTAATCTGTGGCCGCACATGAGCGTGCTCGACAACATCATCGAAGCCCCGCGCCGGGTGCTCGGCCAGAGCAAGGCCGAAGCCATCGAAGTCGCCGAAGCCCTGCTGGCCAAGGTCGGCATCGCTGACAAGCGTCACGCCTATCCGGCGCAACTGTCCGGCGGCCAGCAACAACGCGCGGCCATCGCCCGCACGCTGGCCATGCAGCCCAAGGTGATCTTGTTCGACGAACCCACCTCTGCCCTTGACCCGGAAATGGTCCAGGAAGTACTTAATGTCATCCGCGCACTGGCCGAAGAAGGCCGCACCATGCTGCTGGTCACCCACGAAATGGGCTTTGCCCGTCAGGTGTCCAGCGAGGTGGTGTTCCTCCACCAGGGCTTGGTAGAAGAGCAAGGATCGCCACAGCAGGTGTTCGAAAACCCGCTTTCGGCACGCTGCAAACAATTCATGTCCAGCAACCGCTAACGGAGCTACCCGCATGCAGAACTTCAAAAAAGTCTTCCTGGCTGCCGCCGTCACCCTGGCGTTCAGCGCCGGTGCCATGGCTGAAACCCTGAAGATGGGCATCGAAGCGGCCTACCCGCCGTTCAACAATAAAGATGCCAGTGGCAATGTCGTCGGCTTCGACAAAGAAATCGGCGACGCCCTGTGCGCCAAGATGAAAGTCGATTGCACCGTGGTCACGTCCGACTGGGACGGCATCATCCCGGCCCTGAACGCCAAGAAGTTCGACTTCCTGATCTCCTCGATGTCGATCACCGACGAGCGCAAGCAAGCGGTCGACTTCACCGAGCCGTACTACTCGAACAAATTGCAGTTCATCGCGCCGAAAGACAAAGAGTTCAAAACCGACAAGGATTCCCTGAAAGGCAAAGTGATCGGCGCACAACGTGCGACCCTCGCCGGCACCTGGATGGAAGACAACATGGAAGGCGTCGAAGTCAAACTCTACGACACCCAGGAAAACGCTTATCTGGACCTGACTTCCGGTCGCCTGGACGGCATCCTGGCCGACAAATACGTCAACTACGAATGGCTGAAAAGCGACGCCGGTCGTTCGTATGAATTCAAGGGCGACCCGGTGGAAGAAAGCGACAAGATTGGTATCGCTGTACGTAAAGGCGACACCCTGCGCGCGAAGCTGAACCTTGCCCTGAAAGAAATCGTCGAAGACGGCACTTACAAGAAGATTAACGACAAGTACTTCCCGTTCAGCATCTATTGATTCTGACTTGCCTGGCCGGCGCCGTTCTTTGACGGCGCCAGCCCTTGGCATTGCCTGCTGCACATTGAAAAGAAATCCATGACTATCGATCTCTACGGATTCGGCCCGGCACTCGCCGCTGGCGCGCTGATGACTGTGAAACTGGCACTCTCGGCCCTGTGCCTGGGGCTGGTGCTCGGTCTGCTCGGCGCCTTGGCCAAGACTTCCCCGTACAAGCCGTTGCAATGGCTTGGCGGCACTTATTCGACACTGGTTCGCGGCATCCCGGAATTACTGTGGGTGCTGCTGATCTACTTCGGCACGGTCAACCTGATGCGTGCCCTGGGCGAGTTTTTTGGCAATCCCGACCTCGAACTCAATGCCTTCGCCGCTGGTGTGATTGCGCTGGGGCTGTGCTTCGGCGCCTACGCCACGGAAGTGTTTCGCGGGGCAATCCTGGCGATTCCCAAAGGTCACCGTGAGGCCGGCGTGGCGTTGGGCCTGTCGAAGTTTCGCATCTTCACCCGGTTGATCATGCCGCAGATGTGGCGCATCGCCCTGCCCGGCCTGGGCAACCTGTTCATGATCCTGATGAAGGATACCGCGCTGGTGTCGGTGATCGGCCTGGAAGAAATCATGCGTCATGCGCAAATCGGCGTGACCGTATCCAAGCAGCCGTTCACCTTCTATATGGTGGCCGCGTTCATGTACCTGGGCCTGACCATTCTGGCCATGACGGGCATGTACTTCATGGAAAAACGCGCCGCTCGCGGCTTCGCGAGGAGCACCCAATGAACTGGGAAGTCATCATCAAGTGGCTGCCGAAGCTGGCCCAGGGCGCCACACTGACCCTGGAACTGGTGGCCATCGCCGTCATTGCGGGTTTGCTGCTGGCCATTCCGCTGGGCATCGCGCGCTCATCGCGGCTCTGGTACGTGCGGGCATTTCCCTACGCCTACATCTTCTTTTTCCGTGGCACGCCGTTGCTGGTTCAGCTGTTCCTGGTCTATTACGGCCTGGCGCAGTTCGATGCGGTCCGTAACAGCTCGATGTGGCCATACCTGCGCGATCCGTTCTGGTGTGCCACGGCGACCATGACCCTGCACACGGCGGCCTACATCGCCGAAATCCTGCGTGGTGCAATTCAGGCGATCCCGCCGGGCGAGATCGAGGCCGCGCGGGCGCTGGGCATGTCCCGACCGAAAGCGCTGTTCTACATCATCCTGCCCCGTGCCGCGCGCATCGGCCTGCCGGCCTACAGCAACGAAGTGATCCTGATGCTCAAGGCCAGCGCACTGGCCAGCACCGTGACCCTGCTGGAACTGACCGGCATGGCCCGCACCATCATTGCCCGGACCTACCTGCCGGTGGAGATCTTCTTCGCCGCGGGCATGTTCTACCTGCTGATGGCTTACGTGCTGGTGCGTGGCTTCAAGCTGCTGGAGCGCTGGCTGCGCGTCGATGCCTGCCAAGGGCGCTGATTCTCCTGTGCTGACGGGCGAGGCCCTGCTCGCCCGTTTCACGGCGCTGGATGCTTTTCTGATAAAGCATCAGGCGTTGTGGAAACCTCGTCCGTTTACTCATCTGCAACTTCCTTGGGAAGCGTCCTACCCGGAACTGGCACTTTGGCTACGGGGACGGTCGCTGGAGGATGCGGAAAGCAGCCATAACCAACCCGGTTTGCTGGATGCGCCGCAGCCATTTGCTGCGTTGGCGGCGCTTTCCCTTGAGCTGGATTCGGTGGGCGAGTTGCCGGCGCATGCACTGGAAGCGGCCGGGCATCGATTGAATGTCGATGTGCCGGGCCGTAAGTGGCAGCAGATTGAAGCGTTCGCCAGTCGTTTGTCGTTTACCACGCCGCCCAGGCATTGGCTGGACTGGTGTTCAGGCAAGGGCCATTTGGGTCGACGGTTGCTGCAACACGGCCAACAACTGACCTGCCTGGAATACGACCCTGCGCTGGTTTCCAGCGGCCAGGCGCTCAGTCAACGCCATCACCTGCATGCGCTGCATGTCGAACAGGATGTGCTCGCGGCGGATACCATTGCGATGTTGAATGCCGATCACACGCCCGTTGCGCTGCATGCTTGTGGTGATCTGCACGTGCGGCTCATTCAATTAGCCAGCGCCGCAGGCTGCAAACAATTGGCCATCGCGCCCTGCTGCTATAACCGAATCAGCCTTACTGCGTACCAACCGCTTTCCCCGGCCGGTTTGCGATCCGACCTACAACTCTCCCTCGACGATCTCTCATTGCCGATGAGCGAAACCGTCACCGCCGGGGCTCGCGTCAGACGTCAGCGCGACATTTCCATGGCCCGGCGCCTCGGCTTCGACCTGCTGCAAAGACAACTGCGTGGCGTTGACGAGTACCTGCCAACTCCCTCCCTACCGAGTGCCTGGCTGGATAAATCCTTCGCCGACTACTGCCATCATTTGGCCGCGTTGAAAGAGTTATCCACAACCGGCCCGCAAGATTGGTCAGCACTCGAAGCCGCTGGCTGGCGGCGACTTGCCGAAGTGCGCAATCTGGAATTGCTGCGTGGCCTTTTCCGACGCCCGCTGGAGCTTTGGCTGGTACTCGATCGGGCACTTTTCCTAGCCGATCAGGGCTACACCGTTCGCCTCGGCACCTTCTGCAAAACCCCGATCACGCCGCGCAATTTCCTGCTCCTGGCAGAACGTCCGTAAAAAGCCCCAGCCTGTGGATAACTCTGTTGATGGAATTATCATGGATCCAATATACCCGCCTGTTTCAGGGGTGAAACGCTACTGTTCAATTTTCGTACACATGATAAAAAACCGAGAAAAACAGGCATTTGCGCACAAATGAGAATGGGTCCACAAAAAAGTCATGAGCGCCCCTCCTGAGTGCGGCCGTTGTGCATAAGCGTCCGACGAAAAGGACATAACCGCCGAAACCCGGTCGCGCTCGGCGGAAAATTGCGTGCCGCGATCACCCTTGTTATACAGGCAGGCAAGAGCGCCAAAGTGCGCCCACGAACAAGAAATCTCTGACAGACAGGAAGCCACAGTGACGTTCATTTCTTACGCACAGAATTTCGAAGACATACGCCTGTGGCGCGCCCTCAAAACCGTCGAAAACGGCTTCTATATCGACGTCGGTGCCAACCACCCCACACACGACTCCGTGACCAAAGCTTTCTATGACCGTGGCTGGACCGGCATCAACGTTGAACCGATGCCCAATTATTACGAAGCGCTATGCCAGGAACGCGCCAAAGACACCAACCTGCAATGCGTGGCCGGTGAAAGCGCCAACGACCTGACTTTCTATGGCATCGCCGGCACCGGCCTATCCACCCTCGATCCGGCCATGGCGCAAATGCACAAAGACGCCGGCATGGACGTGCGCAGCCAGACCGTCCAATCCCGCACCCTGACCTCCATCTGCGAAGAACACGCCCCGGGCCGCGAGATCCACTTTCTGAAAATCGACGTCGAAGGCCACGAAGAAACCGTCCTGCGCGGCATGGACTTCAGCCAATGGCGGCCGTGGGTCATCCTCATCGAAACCCCATGGGACCGCGACCAGACCTGGGAAACCCTCGTCACCGACGCCGGCTATCAGTCCATCCTGTTCGACGGCATCAACACCTACTACCTGGCCAACGAACACCTGAACCTCAAACCCGCCTTCGACATCCCGCCGTGCAACCTGGACGAGTTCCAGTTCTGCAAAGGCCACAACTTCAGCCACCCCGTCAGCGACGCCGAACACCAACTCGCCGCCGCCCTGCAACGCGCCGAACAGGCCGAAGCACAGCTGCGTGCGATGCAAAACAGCCGCACCTGGAAAGCCCTTCAGAAACTCAAGAAAACCCTCCTTCGCGCCTGACCTGACGCCTGCGCAAAAATAGTCTGAATTCAGGGGTTTACAGAACCAACCCAATCGCTATAATCGTCGCCCTAACACGCCGGTATAGCTCAGTTGGTAGAGCAACTGACTTGTAATCAGTAGGTCCCGGGTTCGACTCCTGGTGCCGGCACCACATTAGGCTCCACTGCATTCCAGCGAATGCTCTGGAAGCCCAGAAAACCCGCCCTTTGGCGGGTTTTTTCGTTCCAGAACCCTCTGTCGGGATCCAACAAAATCCCCCTTCCCCGAGGGGTATGTTAGGGGTACTGCGATTTTCCGGTCAGGAGCGCGTACCCCTATGCCACGTCTAGCGATCCCTCTCAGCGACCTGCAATGCCGCACGGCCAAAACCCGCGAGCGCGCCTACAAACTGTTCGACGGCGGCGGCATGTACCTTTTCGTCAAACCCAATGGCGTGAAGACCTGGCGCTTGAAGTACACCAAGCCCAGCGGCAAGGAAGGTACGCTCATCATCGGCAATTACCCCATCGTTACCCTTTCCGTCGCACGACGTAAGCGAGACGAAGCCAAGGCGTTGCTGCTCGACAACCTCGACCCAATGGAAGAAAAGAAGAAGGCCAAGATCGTAGCCCAACGGGCGGCACTGCTTTTCGAAACCGTTGCTCTGGAGTGGCACGCCGACATGTCCCGTCGCGGGACCGAAGGACACGCAAAAACCGTGATGAGCCGACTGCGTACCCACGTCTTCCCGCTGATCGGTCAACGACCCATCGCTGAACTCGATACCCACCTGCTAGAGATCACCCAGCGCATCAAGGAACGCGGCACCATGGATGTGGCGTTAAGGGTACAGAACTACTTGTCCACCATCATGCGCGGGGCCAAAAGGGCTCGGCAGATCACCATGAATCCTGCACTGGATCTGGCAGGCTCGATTCACGCGCCGCGCACAGTCCATCGCCCGGCCCTATCCCTCAACCGCCTACCCGAACTGCTACACCGTATCGACAACTACAACGGCCGCGAGCTGACGCGCCTTGCCGTGCTGCTGACTCTCCATGTGTTCGTCCGCTCCAGCGAGTTGCGCTTCGCTCGATGGAGTGAGCTCGACCTCCAACGCGCCATGTGGGAAATCCCCGATACGCGCGCACCGATTGAAGGGGTACGCAACTCCACACGCGGGACCAAGATGAACGGCGACATTCAAATGGTTCCGCTATCACCGCAGGTCATCGAAATACTGGAGCGCCTGCGCAGCCTCAGTCGCTTTTCAGAGTTGGTGCTACCGGGCGACCACAAGTATTGGAAGCCCATGTCCGAGAACACGGTGAACACCATGCTCCGCAACGTCGGCTATGACACCAGCAAGGACGTATGCGGCCACGGCTTCAGGACCATGGCCTGTAGCGCCCTACTAGAGTCCGGGTTATGGACCGACGCAGCCATCGAAAGACAAATGAGTCACAAGGAACGCAACCGCGTGCGCGCCGCTTATATCCACAAGGCCGAATTCCTCGAACAGCGCAGGCTGATCATGGCGTGGTGGAGCAACTACATCGACGCCAACCGCCATGGGCATGTGACACCCCACGAATTCGCTCACCCAGTCGGCGACAACATCACAGCCCTACAAATTAGCCGTGGCGCATCCAAACGTGGGTAAGCCTGTGAGATCACCGTTGTCCGCCCTTCCACGCGGGTCCATCCAAGCGGGGCTGCAAAGCCGCCCTGCTTGGATGGACCTCACTTAAAAAATCTAAAGCCCACGCAACTGTCTGTGGAAAACCACTGATTTCCACCGGTGGATAATTTCATCCACAGCCGCAGAATCCCCGACTACCCGAGCCTTGACCAAAATTATCCACAGGCGTAGAAAGATCGGGCAAAGCGCTGTCGTTGACAGCAACCCAGGTAGCCAGGACCTTTAAGGCTACGCCACACCGTGGTAGTTTCCCCAAAGTGCGATTAGCGTCCGGCGGCTCGCGCGGTCACAGCGATGTGATGGATGCCTACTTTTATCAGTGTGCCCACTGCGGCAACTCTTCCCCTTTCATCGCTGCCCTGCAGCAACCTATCCGCTTGGCCATTTCCTTGCGCCAACCTGCGCCCGTCTCTTTCTTCCGGAAAGAGACGGGCGCTCGTACCGCTGCTGCAGCCCAACTCGTACAAAGCTTTGCGGCATTCTCCCTCGTGACAATCGGCGTGACAAACACCGAAGTCACCAGCAACAGCGATGCAGATGATGGTGCCGCAGTCCACGGAATGGACTGCACCTGACTGACAGTCAGGTATGCCCCGGTCATCGCATCCCTGCCTTCACCTGATTCAGGATCTCGCGGCATTGGCCTCGTCAGCCAATGCAGTCTCCACCCGCCCACCGGAATCGGTGTTCAGGAGGCCAGATCATGAGATGCCCAAGCTCCCGGTCGTAAAGAGCCGTCAGTCCCGCGTTAGTGGACAATCCTCACAGGTCGCAGGGGCCTTGATCCCTGATAACACTCAACATTCTTGGCGGGATGACGTGAGGAAGGTTTTAAAAGTTTTGGCTTCGAGAGGAGTTCGATCATGGCATTGGTCGGTAGACGGGATGGGCGCAATTTTGGCTATGGCCGGCAATTGAGCTATGCCGGGCCGCAGGCATTGCGCGATCTATTTGGCGGCGGGCATTACGGCACGGTCAAAGCACACAGTGATCGCTGGCAGGCGTTTGTACGCTGGTGTCGGGCGGAGGAAGGGCCGGGGTTTAACGATGCGCGGCAGATTAATTGGCAGACCTTGCTGGACTACGCCGGACATCTGCGCCAACAAGTTGAACAAGGTGAGCTGGCCATCGCCACTGCGCAAAACCGGTTGTCCAGTGTGAATCGGACCATGGCCGCGCTTCGCGGTGATCAGTATGTGAAAGTGCCGAGCCCGAGTAAGGCGCTGGGAATGCGGCGCACCAGTGTTCGTCGTTCAGCGCCGCAAGGCCAAGATCGCGAACAGGTGAAGCGGATCGTCGACGTGCTTTGCGAAAACCAGCAGCCGCGCGCCGCGGCCATCGCTCAGTTAGCGCGAGCCACCGGTATGCGCTTGCGCGAGGCGATTTTGGCCGACCTTCCCCGTCTAAAACGTGAAGCCAAGCAATTCGGCAAGATCAACATCCAGGACGGCACCAAAGGTGGCCGTTCAGGCGCGTCAGCACCTCGTTGGATTACGGTAGATGATCATATTCGTGATGCACTGAGGTTTGCCGAAAAGGTCTCGCCCGACGATAGCAGCAACCTGCTTGCACCGAACGAACGCTACCTCGACTTCTTGCAGGGAATCGTCCGCCCCGCACGGGACATCCTCCATAAGCACAACCTCAAAGGCTTCCACGAATTGCGGGCAGCCTATACGTGCGAACGCTATGAGCAAATCACCCACCATCCCGCCCCCATCAACGGTGGCCATTGCTATCAACTCGACCGACGCCTAGATCAGGATGCCCGAGTACAAATCAGCTATGAGCTGGGGCATAACCGTATCGTCGTGGTGTCGGCTTATATTGGTGGTCGAGCATGAGCAAGCCATTCGATATGGAGCTGTTCCTGGGGGGTGTTCTAACTGGGTCGCACGCCACTCGCCAACGTCACCTTCGCCAAGCGAAAGCCATTCAAGCGGCGATTTCAAATCGCTGGCACCGAGATAATCCATGGACCTGGCAGCGAAAGCATCTCGTCTGGTTTCTAAATCAGCACGTGAAGGAGCGAACTAGGTCAACGCGCTATTACTATCTGCTGACGGTGCATTTACTCACTCTTCGTTTAGGTAAGCCCTGGCAGTTAAACGTGCTAGGCAAGGGGCAAAATCCATAGCGGAATATGGTAGCGACTGAGAGGTGCCCCTCGTGGGCGCGCGCAAAGAGCCAGATCATTTATGCCTATGTTTTCTACCTCTTGCTTTTACACGACGCTTTTCACTTCGAGACGAATGCTTACGAGGATTTCGAGTTTTAATGTCTACTGCTGGTATCAAATTCTGATAGGAGGAAATTACCGAGGACGAAAAAACCTCGCAAATAACAGCTATGGAGGTGGCCAGAGATTTCTCGGTGGGCACTAAGCTCATTGATCTCTCAAGCCAGCGACATGCCGAACTTGAGTTTTCTATTAACGAATAGAACTCAGAAGTTAGAGGCTGACTAATCTCGGAATAAAATTCAGTTTTTTTGTAATTCCAATTATTGCGAATATCACTAGGCTTTGACCAGTTATTGGCCCCGCATACTATCAAATTCAACGTATGTATTTCTTTCCAGTCAGGATATTTTGCCGCCAACGGCCTTGTTATTACCTCGTGTACATTTTTCCAGACTGATTGATGCGGCTTTTGACCGTTACTGGTAAAGAGTATTTCCTCTCCACAGGCCGAAAGTTTTCCCGTAAAATTTTGTGTCTCCTCTAAAAAACTTGAGTCCCCTTTGACCTTTGCAAGCAAAATAGAATGATCTTGCGAATCAAAACTGACCTGAAATAACCCTTGCAGCCTTAATAGTTCTATAGCTGAGAAAAATGCACAATAATACGCTGTTGTTAAATCCCAAGGCGGAGCTATCTTTCCTAACTTTAGCGATTTCAGAGTCTGGTGTTGAGCCTTGACTCGTATATGGCCACAATAGAAGTCTCTTAAAGTTGCCTCTTTAAAAAGACTACCATTATTAGTGAATACTTTGAATATACCTTTTGAAATGGCCGTCACCTCAACAAACGGCTCATCTAGGATAGCCTGCTTAAGGCTATCAGCAGACATAAGTTCAGGTGACAACGCAAGGGAAACCTCATCCAAGACTTCTTGGATTTTTTTTGTGGCATTGGTCGCAATTATATCAATCAGTCTACCGTTATTCATCTAGAACAAATCGTTAGGTGTTTTGGTTTTGTATTGAATATCAAGAAGATGCGAAATATCCTCGGCTAACTTACTAATAGCTTCTTCGTTTGTACCGGTGTGGCGATCTTCAAAATCAAGGTTTTGGAGACATTCGAACACTGTTGCAAAAGCTTCAGCGCTGTACTTTTGCCCGAACATTAATGCCTGATCGCACGCCTTAGCATAAACTCGGAATATTGCTTGAAAGAATGCTGATTGAGTCAGTTTTCTTTCATGACCTATTTCAACAAGATTTTTCCCCACGCCAATAAGATAATTTTTTATCAGTTTCTTCTTATGCTCGTAACTAAAGTCCTTCAAAGGACTTGAGGCGAGGGTTTTATTCAAGGCAATCTCAAAAGGCACGTGTGACAGATAACCAGGGGCGCGCTGTATTGCACTTAACTTTGTATATAGAGGGGAATCGGCCTCAGAATTCAAATCCTCAAAAAGCTGAAGTCTAATTTGATCTATGGAGTCCGGCTCCGCTATAAACTTTGTCAGCTCGATACGTAGGGTTTTTGGCACCCCTTTTTGATTTGAGTTTATATCAATAAAGTACTCAACTTCCTTTGTTAGATTTAAATTACTCAAAATACATACGGGAAGCTTTATATTTACCTGACCTGCTTGCTCAGCTAAATGGGAGCCATAAAGACGGTGCTGTCCATCGATCACGAGAAAGCTACCTTCTACGATTGGGAAGGTAATCTTTGAGGTGCTCTCATCAAATTCTATATTAAGTGATTCCTGCGCACTTAATATAATGGCGCCGGGCAACACATGCCCATCCGCGATGTAATTGGAAATTTTCTTTGCACGAGAAATTTCGAGTGTCCGTTGAAACCCCCTGACAAGATCCTCCGAGACTCGAGAGACGCGTGCAAATTGTAAAATATCGCTCGGCGTCATTGCGGTCACATAAAACCCTATATCACCACGGGTTAAATTCAAAGCGGTGTTTTCGAAGTAGTCCAAGGGCATTGTACATCCTGTAATTTTCAGAGAACAAATATAAGCTTGTGGTCATGGCAGCTAATTCTAGCTCTGATTAAGCCCACTCTGCAAGCTGAACCAATTCTTTAAATTAAGCTCGAGTCGTAGCACTTCATCTTCAGCCAAAACAATGCAATGCATAATTGGATTTATCCGCGCATTAAGATTAAACATTATTTTTTCAAACGCTTTTATATCATTATCTTGCCCAATCGATGCCATTCTGGGTAAGCGATACATTCAGATAATTGGACGTGGACCACTGGATCGCCGGCAACCGAATATTTTCCGGTAACCGCGTATTTATTTGTGTTGGCTTTATTCCGTACGCTTCAGGTATTTACAAGATAAGAGTCGCCCGTAGGCAGTCTTACTTGATGAACGCATTTGAGATTCAGGTCGTGGATACCCCGAGCGGGGCGAACAACTTGCCGCATGAACTGTACTTAGCTTTCGTTGCGCACCAGTAGATTGCGGCGGCTGGAAGAGATAGCGCGAGCGATCTGCAGCGCGCTTTTTTCCAGTCCAGTCGTTGAAAAGGTGACTATCAATGAAGGCAGACGCTAGATGCCTTGAAGGTCATTGCTCTTGCGAAAGAAACCAGCCATCGAAATAGACCGATATCTATGGCATGAGCATGAATAGGTGATCGAACACCTTATCCTTAAACTGAAGCTGTATTACAAACCATAGGTTCGAAGGAATCGCTTGATTTTAATCGGAACGTCCTGAGAGGCATCAAAGCCTTGGCGGACCCGGTCAAAGTCTGGAGATGAAATTGGAAGTCTCGGATGAATCGTACGAGCCAAAATCCCATCTTCAATGCCACTAACCCTGCTCACAACAGCTTGGCGATAAACGATCCAGCTATCGTTCAAAATAAATGGATGAGAGCCCGGCGCAAGAATGCAGGTCTGATCAGAGTATTTCTCTGGATAAACAGTTGAGATATTTACGAGCAAAACGACCACATGTCCATGAACTGGACAATGGAGCGGGTCGTTCATGACGATATGGAGATGCTGCGAACCACCGGTCGGGATTAATAAAGTTCCCTTCTGAAAAACATTCCCTTGCATTAATTCAACTCAGAAATAGTTCGTCCTAGCATTGCCCGATCCAACAAATCTCGAGCTTTGCTTTCTGCCAGTTCTTCTCTTTGCCCCAAAGCCATGAAAGTGGTTTTGGGATTAATCGTGAACGAAGACCCATTGGGATCTTCCCATTCTGGCAAGTGCTTATGAGTGTAATCTCGAAGCTGGTACTTCGACATATGGCCAAACTCCTGCCATACCGCATCAAGCACATTCATTTCCGAATGGCTGAGCTCTTCAAGATCTTCCAAATCGGTAAACGCTTTCACCAAGCGAACCTCGTGATTCTCAAGAGGTGAAATCCACTCACTCCAAGGACCAGACCGATTTTGACTTTTGATCAGGTCAAGAGTCGCAGACAGCACCGGACCATGCGGCATAGCTACAGCACGGTCTTCCGACATCGGAACGTCGAACCGAGCCATTGATTCACGGTCAGCTAAATACAGCAGCTTGATGAGTTTCAAGTGAGGCAACGGAGCTTGCGCCCGCGCCAAAAAGAAAGCTGCCATGTGAGCTACTTTCTGTTCACTGAAGATCACTTTTTACCTCTCTATCCCATTCCATGGGGTGGCGTTGCAAATGGTTGCGGAGTATGAGCTTGATCATTATTTAGTCAATACCCTTCGCGTAACGTTCCGCTAAGCGGTTCTCCACTCTCATCCAGACATCTATCAGGAAACCTATACTGGATATGCATACAGCATAACGTAATCCCGCATTTCTCGTACATCACTACAGCTTCAGCTATAGCACCAGTGGCACCACTACGCACGAATCCTTACGTAGATGTGGATGGTGTACCCCACGCCAGGTGCGTCTCTGGGCATCTACAATGCAAAACATATCTATCAACCATTTGATTTATATATTAAATATTTATTCCCAGCTCCGTGGGTATAACGACATTAATTAGACGAATACCCTCCGGCAGCCGAGGGCTCGGATTCGATTCCACTCGAGTCCATAACTAGCTGATTTATTTATAGTTACTCGTTGGGGGACGACAAATTTTCCACCGACTTCAGACCCGCAGAAAACCTAGCCTCGTCGAAAGCTACCGTTCGTCTGGTGGCGGCACCATACGCAATATCGAAAAAGGTTCACTTAAAGGTGGGCTTTTTTTGTTTGTGTGTCTCCCAGCGTCAAATTTTCCCCGTTCCTACCGACTCGACCTAAACCGACTTGCCGTCGATCCGCACACTCGCCTTGCCGCCAGAGTTAGGTATCCGCAGTTCAACCAGCTTGCCCGACTCTGTCGTGACCTTAATGACCAAACTGGTGGGAGGCGGTCGCAAGTCGTCTCCACATATCAGCGCAACAACATCCTCACATGAGGCGCCTGCATCGAGCGGATCCCACAAGTCGCCATTCACGAGCGGCGCAGCTAAAGTAATGATCGGCATTCCATATCTCCTGGCCGGTTCGGTTGGCATCGACATTACCAGACGCGCCGCAAACATTCCCACCACAAACATCGCCGCAAGGCCGCGTATCTACCTCACCAACTTGTCGTTCCTCCCGCCAAACCTTCATGCCACTATCGCCAATGTCCACGTAGGTGAACATCAGCCATCGCAGAAGGATTGAAAGCATGGAACGGTACGGAAACAGAGGTGGTGATTCAGGCGTCGCTGGGTACGAGATTGGACCAGGATCAATAGTCGTCGCATTCAGCGATGGATGGAAATATCTCTACGATGGCACGCAACCTGGCGCAGCCGTGGTTTCCGAGCTGCAGCGGCTCGCCCGATCTGGCCACGGGCTCAATAGCTACCTAACCAGGGTAGTAAAAAGAAGGTTTGCCAGGAAGTTCAGGTAGCGTTTACGGGGGTAGTGAAACGCTACCCCTCCATCAAAGGTAGGCGGAGGCTTCCTCAATTTGAGGGGGTGTAAATTTCCCTCCACGAACAAAAAATGGGTATTCCCCTTCTTAGAACTTAGCGAGCCACACAGCCAAAAAACGGTGTGGAAAAGTAGGGATTCAGGGATCATGCGGCCCATGGCCATCATTTTTGGCAGCCTATAAGGACATTACCCGTGGAACCTTCAACAACCATCCAAAAAATGATGGCCAACAACCGCATCGTGGTTCCCGCATACCAGCGTGCCTATTCCTGGGAGACACCCACCGATACTAGTAGCCGCAGCACCCAGACTGACGTCTTCCTTTCGGACTTGGAAGAGTACCGAGCCAGCAATACCCGAAGCCCTTACTACTTCGGGCATTTTCTGTTTGAGGAAGCCGGACAACTCTTTCGGGTGATCGACGGCCAGCAGCGTCTGACTACCCTGACCTTGTTTCTAGCAGCGCTGTTCACCCGACTCAAATCCCTTCGCGAATTGACCGACCCCGAGCATATTTGTTTCGAAGACATGATAAGGCGGCGCAGCGAAATCCGCTTCAACACAGTCGACTATGACAATCAATTGTTCGTCGACTACGTAATTGACCAATCCAAAACCGATCACCATGGCCTTGAAACCGCATCCGCCCAGCGAATCGTTCGGGCATTCGACTACTTCAAGGTGCAACTTCGAGATAAATCGGAAGATTATTTGACCGAAATGTTAGCAATCGTCTGCCAGGCGGTTTGCACCACGCACCCGGTGCGAGATGAGTCAGAAGCGATTCAGATGTTCATCTTTCAGAACAACCGCGGTAAACGCCCCTCGAACCTTGAAGTCGTCAAGGCGCAGTTTATGTATACCGTGCACTTGCATGGTTATGACGACGATCATAAGGCGCAGTTAATCGCCGAAATCAAAGGGCGGTTCGAGAACATCTACAAATCCATCTCCTCCATTGAATACCGAATCAACGAGGATGATGTATTGCTATACACCCTTCGTGTTGATTTCAATTCTCTATGGGAAAGCAATACTCTAGAAAAAATAGGGAAAATGCTCGCTGGCAAGGAACCCATCGAGTTCATTCAGTCTTTCACCCGATCGTTGTCTGCTAGTTTCCTCCACCTGTCCGATTTTTTTGGCAAGCACGAGAAGGAACATTTCCAGATCCATTCGTTGGTGACGCTCAGTGGGATTGCGATCACTCTGCCGTTTATCATCAAGGCCTATCGCTACGCTTTGCCGATCACTGACATTGGTGCACTGTGCAGCGCTTTTGAAGGTTTGATCGTGCGCCATCGACTGATTGGTACTCGTGCCGACATTACCGCTCGAATCAACGGAGTTTATGAAGCCTTCACCACTAAAGACAGTAGTATCACCCCGATACTTGAGCACATCGATTGGTTGAAAAACACGGATCAATCCTGGTGGGCCTATTGGAATACCGAGAAATTGGAAGAGGCGCTGCAGGGGGAAATCAACCATGCAACAGCCAAGCACCTGCTTTGGAAATATGAGATTCACCTAGAGCGTCGCGGCCAGCGGGGCTACATGCCAAAGCGTTTTGACACCATCCAGAGTCCAGAACTCGAGCACATTGCACCTAGGAATGAACCCACAGGCATGCCCCACGGATACGATGAATACGATGAAACGTTCACCTCTGAATATCTGAACTGCCTCGGCAATTACCTACTGCTTTCCAAATCCCATAACTGTGCCGTGGGCAATATCGTATTTGCCAGAAAGCTGGCTACCTACACACACAACGCACAGCAGCGAGAAATAGCCACGTTCGTCACCAACATGCAGATTTGGGGGAAGGACGCGATTCAGTTAAGACACGACAAAATAATTGAAGCGTTGATGACTGAGCTATGAAGCGGTGCTCACCCTAGGACGCGCTAGCAGGCCCTAGGTCAGGCTGAATGTGAATATTTGGTACTCGCCGGTGAAGCCCCAGTTCGATTCCACTAAGCGCCATAACTAGCTGATTTATTTATAGTTACTAGTTGGGGTACGCCAATTTTTCCACCGACTTCCAGACCCGCAGAAAACCTAGCCTCCCCGAAACATACCGTTCGTCTGGTGCCGGCACCATACGCAGTATCGAAAAAGGCTCACCGAAAGGTGGGCCTTTTTCGTTTATGGGTCTTACGCTCCTGGGTTTTCTCTGCTGGCTCCCCGTTCCCTGTTCGCCCCTTTTTGCGCCCCGCTCGCTGAAGGGTGGTTACATTCATCAAAGGTGCGGAATCGACGCAGCCAATTCTGGTACCGCGCATCTACATATCTCACCGAAACGATGAGCGGTTACGGTCGAAAATCAGTGAGGCGGCATAATGACAGCAGTGCTTATGCACAACCTGCCACTTCACTCCGCCGTTGCGAGCCTCTTTGTAATGAACACCGAACGACGTTACTCGATCATCTTGGAGCGCAGCGCCGAGGTGCTGCTTGAACATGCACCCATGTCACAGATAGAGGCATTTTGGGACGCCAACGATACCCGCTACTTCGGGTTGCGCATGGAGGACGAGCACAGCGCACACGCACGAGTGATTGTTACGGACGAAGTCCCCGACGACGAAGATGTGGCGCTTTTCTGACTGTAGCGAATGGAATCACTCGCCTCCTACGAGAGGAGGGGGGCGCCCAAATGATTTTCAGATCTATTGCCGACACCACAAAACAAAGCCCTCGTAGAAATACGAGGGCTTTGTTGTTTCTGGGTTCTGGATATTTATACACCGGCCATCAATCACTCAAACTCCGTAGAAACCGAAAGATGCTCCCAAGCATCAATCTCCCCCTGCAACCGCGCAATCTTTTCACGCACCAACCTCACCGCATCCTTACCCAGCAACAGATGAACCGGCGGCTTTTCAGCGGCGACCAAGGTCAGCAACGCCTGCGCAGCCTTTTGCGGATCGCCAGCCTGCTTGCCACTCTTCTCTTCCCGCGCCTTGCGCACTGGATCGAACACCGGGTCATAGTCACTCAAGGTGCGACCGGATCGGATCATCGAGCGCCCAGCCCATTCGGTGCGAAATGAGCCAGGTGCCACGGCGGTCACGTGGATGCCCAGGCTTTCGACTTCTTTGGCCAGCGCTTCGCTGACGCCTTCAAGGGCGAATTTGCTGCCGCTGTAGTAAGCGATGCCGGGTAAGGTGATGAAGCCGGCCATGGAGGTGATGTTGACGATATGCCCGCTGCGCCGTTCACGCATGCCGGGCAGGACTGCTTTGATCATTGCCACCGCGCCAAACACGTTGACGTCGAACTGGCGCTGCATTTCAGTCAGTGGCGATTCCTCGAGAATGCCTTCGTGCCCATAGCCGGCGTTGTTCACCAGCACGTCGATCTGCCCCACCTCGCGCAGGATGTCAGCCACCAGTGGTTCGATGGCTGGGAAATCGGTGACGTCGAGCACGAACGCTTTAGCGCGATGGGCGTCCAGCGCTTCGAACGCGGCGCACTCGGATTCGCGCCGCACCGTGCCAACCACCGTGTGCCCCGCCGCCAGCGCTGCTTGCGAAAAGGCCAGGCCGAAACCTGAACTGACGCCGGTGATCAGGAAAACCTTGTGAGCGTGGGTGTTCATCCTGCGTTCTCCAATAAAAACGCCGTCGATAGTGATCGACGGCGCTGTGGACAAGTCAAAGAGGTCTTAGTGACCGGCGCTCTGACCGCCATCGACGTGCAGGATTTCGCCAGTGACGAAGTTGGCGTTGTCCAGATACACAACCGCCTGAGCGATGTCGTTGATTTCGCCCATGTGGCCGACCGGGTGCAGACTGCCCAGCGCTGCATGGGTTTCCTCACCATGCATCGGGGTCTTGATGATGCCAGGGGAAACCGCATTCACCCGAATCCCGCGCTTGGCGTACTCAATCGCCAAGGACTTGGTCGCAGCGTTCAAACCACCTTTGGTCAGCGAAGCCAGTACCGACGGCACACCATCAATCGCGTGGTCTGTCAGGCTGGTGGTGATGTTGACGACGTGGCCTTTGCCTTGCTTTTCCATCTCGTTGATCGCGAGTTGGGTGATGTAGAAGAAGCCGTTCAGGTTCACCGACAGCACGTTGGCGTAGTCTTCGGCGGTGTACGCGGTGAACGGTTTGGCGATGAAGATGCCGGCGTTGTTGACCAGGGTATCGATGCGGCCAAAACGTGCGATGGCTTCACGAATCACTTGCTGCGCAACAGCCGGGTCGCCGATGTCGCCTGCCACGGTGAGGATGTCCGGATCGGTGGACGGTTTGATCGAACGCGAAGTGGCGACAACTTTGTAATCCAGATCGCGGAAGGCTTTGACCATGCCGGCGCCCAGGCCTTGGGATGCGCCAGTGATAACGATGACTTTTTTCGAATTGCTCATGATGAACCTCTACTAATAAATGATGGTTTGAATAAGTAAGTAATCAGGCTTCGGCGGGGGCCTTGGCCATTTGTCTCAACATTTGTTCGTAGTACTCGACCGACTGCGAACCGGACACCAGGTGGCGACCGTTCAGCACCATGGCCGGGACCGAGTTGATGCCGTGCTGGCGGTAAAACGCTTCAAGCTCACGCACTTCTTTGGCAAATGCGCCGGACGCCAACACCTCTTGAGCCGCCGCCGCATCCAGTCCCGCTTCAGCAGCCAGACTCACCAGCGTCTCGCGATCGCTCGGGTTCTGGCCGTCGGTGAAGTAAGCGCGCAACAGGATTTTCTTGAGTGCGACCTGCCGCCCTTCCTGCAACGCCCATAACAGCAGCCGATGCGCATCAAACGTGTTGTAGAAGTGAGTGCGCTTGTCCAGATCGAACTTGAACCCCAGGGCCGCGCCACGTTCGATCTGCATCGCTTTGCCGGCGGCGACGTCTGCGGCGGTGCGTCCATATTTGCGCATCAAATGCTCAACCGCTTTTTCGCCGACTGCCGGCATGTCCGGGTTCAGTTCGAAAGGCTTGTAGGTCAGCTCCACCGAAATCTCACCGGCCACGTTCTCGATCGCTTGCTCCAGCGCCGTCGCACCCAATGCACACCACGGGCACACCACGTCGGAGATGAAATCGATGGAGACGGACGCCGTCATGACTTGCCCTCCGCCTCAGCCAGTTGCTTGCGGTACTTAGTGGTACTGATGCCGGCGTAGCCCCAGTTATCGGTGTCGACTTCTTCGATCACGATGTGGGTCAGGTGCGGATCCTTCTTCAGGACGCGTTCCAGGGTTTCAGTGATTTCGGCGATCACCTGAGCTTTCTGCTCAGAGGTAACGCCATCGCGGGTGATGCGTACGCTTACGAAAGGCATGAGGAATCTCCAAGCGACCTTCCCTTCGGAATGAATGGGTCGGCGTTGGAGTTCAATGTATGGAGTTCGCTGGAGGGGATAAAGGTGGGGGCGGGAACATCATTAGTTACGCGGTGTAATTATTACAATCCGAGCTCGACGTGACTTCTTCGCTAATCAGGAAGCTCTCGCAGAGATTTAAGAGATCTGTTGTTAGGGGCACATTTTCCTGGGCGCCCAGTACCTTTCCGGACGTAAAAAAGCCCGAACAGGTCGGGCTCTCGTCAACAAATCGTAATTTCATAATTCCACTCAGGACGGCCTCTAATTAGAGCCCTCGACACCTAAGTTCATTATAGTGATGCTACATTGGACCGAAGTAAGCATATAAACTCAAAAAACTCTTACTTAGTCATTAACAAATACAAGACTCTACTCTTTTGAAGCTGATGACCTCAGCTCATTATTAAAATAATCTTCGCTATTTTTTATTTCAGAATCAACCCAGCTCGCTACAAACGAATTTTTCTCTTCGGAGCCCTTTAAAAGCTCGTCTTCAAAAAACATAGATATCGACGAATGATATATATCATTTCCACCAGCAACTCTATTTTTATCAATTTCGCTGTTTTTCTTTGAAAGAAAATTAAATATTCTCATGGTCTTGCTCCAAATCGTTTATCCAGATAAATCGATAAGAGTTTAGCTATTGTCAGGCCTAACATCTTATCTCTCTCCAAGGAAAATTGATTAGATTCATTACTAGTGAATACTAGCACACCCAACGGTTTGCTGCCAGAGCTGAGTTTTGCAGAGTCTTTTATTGGCATAGAAAGAAATGACTTATATTTATGCTCATCACCGATAGTACTTGAGCTTACCGAAAGCTCCGTACTCCTAGTAATATCATGGCAAATTTTTATCTCATCCAAAATGTATGTTAATCCTACATGGCCGAATCCCGGTTTCCAGCTCCTCCCCGTGGTAACGAGCCTGTCATCATGGCTTCTCCATTTAAGCTCAAGCTGAGCTGTGCTCTCATTATAAAGGTATAATGCAAAGTTATATAAAGCCGTCGAGCTATAACCAAAAAGCTCCGCTCTATATTTGACTAGAGGCGAAAGTATCTTTCCTAAATCAGCAGATACCCGAGCGCTTGTGCAGTCAGTATTATTAGAATCATTGATTTCATCGATTAAATTCTCCAACTCCAACGTGGAAATATACGACACAGTTTGTTGAAACTTTAGGTTTTGATACATTTGGGAAGCTTTCGGAATCACTATCTTTCTGAAAATCTTATTCTGCTTAATAAGCTTCTCTACTTCTTGAGTCACGGATTTACGAGTGCTCGACGACAATAAAACACTGGTAAACACTAGATGCAGAAAAGCGCTTAATGAAAAAAGTACCGTTTCACCCAACGTAAACTTAGATAATTCCCCAGTCGCAAAATATTTACTAATAAACGCACCAATGATAACGGGAGAAATTAGCGTCATCCAAAAATTGGAAAACATTACAGAAAAATAAAAAACCCTACCTTCAATCGATCTGTTTTCTGAATTGTTTTTTGTTATTTTTTTCAACATACACCCGCATTTTTTCAAGGCTCGATCCAAGCCATAAATATAGCTGACTTTTTTAGTTCAGTGACACAGCGCTCCTACAAAGCCCTCCTAAAAAGTCGAATGAATTTTCCGACGTAGGTGTAATTTAAAATTCTTATTAATCTCCTTTGTTAAATTTGCACACAAGCCACCACCTAGCCACGATTGCGCATCCGTCGCCCTCAAGCTACCTTCAGACCGTCGCTGCCAATTCAGCGACCGGGCCTGAGAACCCGGGTAATATGCGCGCGCACCAGCGCCCTAAATCACGATTGCCGGCGTTTTTTTGTGCCTGCATTTCCGTGCAATGGCGGCTGTGCGTGGGAGACCTTCGGGTCTGCCGGGTCGTGCATACCGGTTTCTCAGCCTGCGCACAGCTGCCACCCATTCGCCTGAGAACGAACGCGGCAGCTCTACTTTGATTTTGGAGTATTGCAAATGCACGCTATTGATCCGTTCAAAACTTCCCTCTTTGCTACGCCTGCCATCACCCACCACCGCCCAAAAACCGGAGGTGCCCAATGACCAACCCCAAAGACCTTAAAACCATCGGCCTCACCCCCTTCTCCTACCACGCCAACGAACCGCTCTTCCGCATCAACGCCGGCGTCCCGGTCATTGCAGCCCTCTCCCACGCCTCCGATCTGCTCCACGTCGCCAAACTGCTCGCGTCAGACGCGGCCATGGTTCGCGACACCGACCGGCACGCCTGGGCATCGCATTACTTGCAGGATATGAGCAAGGCGATCATTGATGATGTGGTGAAGGTGTTGGACGCGCCATGTAACAACCGAGCCAGTAACGTCGTACCTATCTAAATCGCATGCATAAAAAAGCCCCGAATCAATCGGGGCTTTTTGCGTCAATGAGAGGGTGTTGGCATATGCTTTGTGCGTAAAAACGAATCTACGTGCACAAAAACGATCATAAAATGGGTCTTTTGCATAAAAACGTTCACAACCTTAAGCGTTGTCGACGCTCACAGTTTCCACAGTGATCTGCTTCAGCGCATAAAACGGCGCAAGCGCTGCTTCATCCGCGGTGGAGCCGGTAATCAACCGCCACTCCCGCTCAATCGGCGTCCAATGCTGTTGCCGCGCTCGCCCGAGCTTGTCGGTGTCAGCTAGCACAACAATCTGCGCCGCCCGCTTGATGATGCATTCCTTCAAATACGCCTGCTGCGCACTCGCTTCACACAACCCAAACTCCGCCACCACACCATCAGCCCCCAGAAACGCCTTGTCGACACTGAGCCGACTCAACGTCAGTTCCGCCAGCGGCCCCAGCGTGCTCATGCTCGAACCGCGCAGATCGCCGCCGATCAAAGTCAGCCGCACGCCCGGCGCATTGGCCAGGGTCATTACGGCGAGCAAATTGTTGGTCACCACATGCACGTCTTGTCGCGAGCAAAGATGATGGGCCAGTGCGGCGCACGTGGTGCCGCCGTCGAGCAGCACAGTATCGCCATCCTGAACGTGGGCCGCCGCTGCCTGGGCGATGGCATCTTTCTGCTCCCACTGCGATGTCTTGCGCTCTTCAAGCGAAGCTTCCGGTTCGTGAACGCCTACAACTGAAGTGGCGCCGCCATAGGTCCGCACGAGGTGCCGCTGTTTGGCGAGCATGGTCAGGTCGCGCCGTACCGTGGCTTCCGAGACTCCGAGTGCCGCGCTCAATTGCTCGACGTTGGCATCGCCAATGCGTACGAGATCGAGGATGGCGCGGTGGCGTTCGGAGGCTTTCATGGCGGGTCTCGTTGTGTGGACGGTGGTCGATCTTACACGACCGCGCCCCTGCGCCTCATCCCCGTCGCGTGGCAAGCTCGGCGCCCTGGCGCAGTGCTTCGAGCAGGCTGCGTTCATCGGCGATGCCTTTACCGGCGATGTCGAACGCGGTGCCGTGGTCGACCGAGGTACGGATCACGTCCAGGCCGACGGTGACGTTCACGCCGGCTTCCAGACCGAGCACTTTGACCGGGCCGTGGCCTTGGTCGTGATACATCGCCACCACCAGGTCGAAGTCACCGCGACCGGCGCGGAAGAACAGGGTGTCAGCGGGCAGCGGGCCGGTGACGTCGAGGCCGCGTTCTTGCAGCAGCTTCACCGCCGGGATGATTTTTTCTTCTTCTTCGCCATAACCGAACAGTCCGTTTTCACCGGCATGGGGGTTGATCCCGCAAACTCCAATTCGCGGGCGAGCAATGCCGGCCTTGATCAGTGTCGCGTTGCCGCGCTCGATGGTGCGCTGGACCAGGCCCGGTTCGATCTTGCGGATCGCGTCGATGATGCCGATGTGGGTCGTGACGTGAATCACCCGCAGTTGAGGCGCCACCAACATCATCGACACTTCGTCGACGTTGGTCAGGTGCGCGAGCATTTCTGTGTGGCCGGGGTATTTGTGGCCGCCGGCGTGCAGCGCTTCCTTGTTCAGCGGTGCGGTGCAGATCGCGTCGATCTGGCTGGCCTCGGCGAGTTGCACGGCGCGGGCGATGTATTGATAAGCAGCGTCACCGGCGATGGGCGACAACTCGCCGAACGGCAGGTCGTCGGGGATCAGGTTAAGGTCGATGCAGTCAATGGTACCGGCCTCGTACAAGGCTTGGGATGCGTCCTCGATACGGCGCACTTTGGCACTTCCGCCGACGATGACGTTGGCTTGTTCGAGGCGACGGGCATCGCCGATCACCAGGGGCCGGCATTGTTGGTAGACGATGTCGTGAGTCAGGCTCTTGACGATGATTTCCGGGCCGACACCCGTGGCGTCGCCCATGGTGATGCCGATGATGGGGAGGTAATTGCTCATAGTGTTCATTCGAGTCCTTGGATTCGTGTGCGTTGGGGCGGGGAGCGATCGGCGCTGTCGCTCAGGTGTTGCCATGCCGCATATAAGGCGTTGTCGGTACCGAACGCGCCGGCCTTGGTAACGATGCCGGGACGATGGCCCTGGCGGGAAACGGTCGGGCGGGCGAAGGCGACGCCGGCTTCGATTTCGGTCAGCAGTTGCAGGCTGTCGATGCCGACGGTGGTCAATATGGCCCGCGCCGTCTCGCCGCCCGTGGCGATCAGGCCGCCGACCTTGGCGAAGTGCGGTTCGACCAGCACGGCGAGCATGGTCGAGAGTTGCCCGCCCTCTTGGGGATCGAACGCTTCATCGCGGCCGATGCGCAGCAGCAGGTCACTCCAGCCGTCCAGTTGCTCGCCAATGCGCGATTGCCAGAGCGACCAATCGCCGTGGGTTGTGCCCTGACGAAGGACTTCAGGCGGTATAACCAGTTCGCTGACGCCGCCACGCTCTTTGAGCCGCTCGCATTGTCGCTCGCAGACGCCGGAGAGGCTGCCGACGAGGATCAGAATCGGCGCCTGGCTTTTTTCGAGGGTCGCAGGTTCGATAGTCGTAAACCTTGCTTCGGATAAATCAGGAAGACTGGCGATTTCCCGTGCCAGACCACCCGAACCGATCCAGAACAGCGGCTGATCCATCGACGCGGTCAAGCGAGCGAGGGTCAGCAGGTCGTCTTCGGTCTGCGCATCGACGATCAGCGCCTGCGTGCCATTGCCGGCAATTTCAGCAATGTGCCGCTCGAGCGCTTTTTCGTTGCCGCGCAAGGTGTCGAGATCGAGCGTCGCAGTGCTCAGGCCTGCGGCAATCAGCATCGCTTCGACATCGGCCGGACGGTCGGCGTTTTCCAGTTTCCAGGTGTCGGTGTTTTCCAGCGGCTGGCCGTTGACGAACACGCGACCGCCGCGCAACGTGCGCCCGGTGGCCGGAAACGCCGGGGCGACGATGGCCAGGCCGGCCAACGGTTGCAGGGCGGCAACCTCAGCCGCCCAGTTGCCGCGCAGCGTCGAATCGATTTTTTTGTACAGCCGTTGCCCGGGTTTGTGCAGTGCTTTGAATGCCGCGACCGTGCGCTCGGCAGCCCGTGCGGGTGGGAGGCGCCGAGTGTCCGTATCAGCGGCAATCACTTGAGCGTCAGCCTCGTCATTCAGGGGGTCGAGGGTAACGACCGTTTGCATCCCCACGCTGGCAAAGCCGATGGCGCAATCTGCCGCGCCGGACAGATCGTCAGCGATGATCAGAATCCTCATCGCAAAGCCTCCTGCTTTTGAGGTTCGATCCCCGGTTCAGGTATGACGACAGGATTGCGCTGCTGCACGCGTTTGGCGACGGCGGCGGTGAGTAACGGCGCGAGGATCGCGGTGACCACGACGCAGGCGGCTACCAGTATGGTCGCGCTCTTGGCCGCTTCTGCGTACACCGGGTTGGCTGCCGCAATCAGTGCAGGGACGGCGGCGGCATTCCCGGCGGTGGTGGCTGCGGCAACACCCGCGACGCCCGTGCCACCGGTCAAACGATCGGCGAAGAACAGCGGAATGCCGGTCAGCACAACCACCGCAACGCCCATGCCGAGACCCAGCAACCCGGCCTGCCAGACGTTATGCAAGTCCAGGCTGGCGCCAAGTGCAAGGGCAAAAAACGGGATCATCACCGGGACGGCCTTGGCCAGAAAGTCGCGCATGTCACGGTCGAGGTTTCCCAGCAACATACCGAGGGCCAGTGGCAGGATGCTGCCCACCAGCGTCGGCCAAGGGAAAGCCGACAGGCCGGCGATGCCCAAGGTGACCATCGTCAGAAAAGGCCCGGACTCCAGGGACATGACCGAATAGGCGCCGACGTCTTCGGATCGACCGTATTGCCCCATCAGCGCCATGTACAAGCCGCCATTGGTGTCGTTCATCGCGGCGACGACCGCCAGCGTTGAAATGCCGGCGAAGAGGCCAGACGAGATCGGCTGCTCGCCGAGAAAATGCCCGAGCACAATGCCGATAAGCACGGCGATGCCGACTTTGGTGATAAGCAGCGTGCCGCCCTTCTTCAGCAGATACGGCGTGGCCTTGATATTGATGCTCGCGCCCATGCAGACGTAGAACACCGCGAGGATGGGTAACGCCCCGGTGAACAGCGCATTGGTGAAAGAGCCGAAAAACTTCGGTGTGTCAGGAAGGAATGTAGCCACCAGTGAGCCAATCAGCAGCGGGACAATCATCATGCCGCCAGGGATGCGTTCAATGGTGCGCTTGATAGGAATTTGGGCCACGAGGGTCTCCTTTTATAATTGTTTGGTAAGACGTACTTCACCTCGAAACTGACTGATTCGATCATTTGGTGATTGAGTCAGTCAAAATAATCTTAGGCTTTCGTTCTTAATTGCGCAAACCAATCATTCAAATGATCGTTTTGATCATTTATGGAGGAAACCTGTTTTTTCACAAATACCTTTGCCAGCCACCGCAGTAGCCGCCCCCCAGATACAGAAAAGCGGCAAGGTCGAGCATTCACACACCCCAAAAAAAATGCCCAAACCTCCCGGCCTGAGCATTTTTTTGACCCTGATCACCCAACATTCCCAAAAAACCTCGACTCTATGTAAGCCTCCAACCATCGGACGCAGCATCAATTCGCTACTAAACTCGGGACAAGCGTGTTCAGGTGCAGGATTATAGCCAGCACGTATCGCCCAACCGGCGGCCAGGTACTCAACAATAGCCAGCCCACTTTAGAGGGCATTACCCAATGGATAGCAGAACCCTACGCAACCTCATGCGCATTGTTCAGACCGGCTCTTTGTCGGCGGCGGCAGAGCATTCCTGTTTAACCGTGCAGGCGTTGGCCGCGCAGTTGAACAAGGTCGAAGAACAGTTCGGTTTTCGGTTGTTTCGTCGCTCCAACAAGGGGTTGACCCTGACCACGCAGGGCACGGAACTCACGCCTTACATGGACAAGGTGTTGGTTGCCACGCGGCAACTGGAAGAAAAAGTCGCCGCGTTGAAGGTGCCTGGGCAGCGCACGCTCAAGGTAGCGCTGAACACGACGCTGTCGGCTGACTTCAATCGGCGAATGATCGGACGCTTGATTGAGGTGTTTCCCGACTATCAGCTGGAATTCAGCTACGCCGAGTCGATGGAAAACCTCAGCAAGCTGAAGAACGAAGACTTTGACCTGGCGGTGCTGATTGGTCCGCAGAAGCCGGGATTGCCCAGCATCATCCTGCCCGAGGTCCAGGTGCAGGTGGTCGGTGCGCATTGCGGTCAGGAACATGATCCGCTGGTGCTGCTCGGCAACAAGTTTCAGGTGCGTCCGGCAGACGATTGTCCGTATTCCCACAGCTTCTTGCGCTTTCTCGACGCGGGTCTGGGCAATTACGAGTCGGGCAAGCGGATGGTCTATTCGTGCAGCGAAACCCTGACGCTGTCGTTGATCACCCAGATGGACGGCCTTGGCATGGTTTCGCGGGATGCAGCCCAGCGCAATGGCCTGACGATTTTCCCCGGCTTCGAGGATGCCCTTGAAGTGCGGCTGGCGATCAATAATCCTGAGTTGTCGGGCCAGGCTTTGCACGATGTGGTCGACCTCCCGCTACATGAACGAGCCGAGCGCAATGTACGCAGCCGTTCCCACCGCAACGGAGAGAAAGAGGTTTTTGCTGAAATACGCACATAACAACGTCGGAATCGCGGCATAAAATTCCGGGCGATCGAGCTGCACGTGCTGATCCTTGATCAACAACGGCGTGAGGCTGATTGCAGCGACGATCGCCACCGGCAGGTATTCCAGCGCCCGGGCGACGAAGGGCGGCCAATGGTCAGTGTTCACTTGCAGCGGCAATGCGCGCGGCAGGAAGGTCACGGCCATCATCAGCACAACGACCAGAATCAGGAACGTTTGGTCAGGCATACGCCCACCCCGCAGCCCACAAATGTGGCGATGAATACGTTGAAGGGCGAGCTGCCGACCAGGCTCAGCACGCCCATGCAGGCGACGGCGGCCAGTGCGGCGATGAGTTTGTTACGCGTGTTGCACAGCGACACCAGCACGTAGAGCATCATCGCGGTCAACGCGTAGTCGAGCTGATACTGGATCAAGTGCGCCGCATACTGCGCGCAAATCGCCCCCAGCAAACCGCCGAGCACCCACGAGGTGTGGCAATACAGATTGAAACCGATCAGGTAACGCACGTTGACGGGCGAGCCTTTGCCCAGTTTGACGCTGTGAAAAGCGAATGACTCATCGGTCAGCCCACCCGCGTAACACCAGCGCTCCATTCGGCTGAGGCCCATCGCCTGCAACGCCTTGGCCATGTAGACCGACATCAGCATGTGCCGCGCGTTGATCAGAAACGTGGTGAGGATGATGGTGGTCAGCGACGCACCGCTGGAAATCAGCGCCAGGGCGGCGAACTGCGAAGCGCCGGCATACACGAACAGGCACATGGCGACCGGCAGCCACACAGGCAACCCGGCATTCACCGCCATCAAACCGAACACAAACGACACCGTGAAGTAACCCGCAACCACCGGGCTGGCTTCGGCGAAGGTGCGCGAAGCGTGCGGCTCGACCATCAGCGGCTGGCTGCTGGACGTCTCATTCATAGGTCCCTCTCAAATGTTCTTTCGCCGCGCGGCTCGCAAAAACCCTGGGCACTCCAGAAGCGCTGGCCGGCAAGGTTAGCATCGTCGACAAACAGGAACATCCGCAGCACGCCCACGCGCTTCATGTCTGACGACGCTGCTTCAACCAGGCGTTGACCGACGCCTTGGCTGCGGTAATCCGGGCTCACGGCGAGGTGGTTGATCGTGCCGCGACTGCCGAGCATTCCGCCCAGCACTGCGCCGACGATTTCACCGCTGACATCCAGCGCGATAAACGCGGTGGTGGTCTTCTGCACCAGCACACTGCGCAGGCATTTGGCGTCCTGCCATTCACAGAAAGACACTTCTTCGAATTGCCGAAAGAAGCGTTCCAGGCGCTGTGCATCCTTGGCCGTGGTGCGCCGCAGCATCACCGGTGCGGGGCACTCGGCGAGGCTGGTCACGGTGTTGTACTGTTCAGCGAACAATGTCGAAAGCGGTCCCGGGCCGCGAGAAAGAGATCGCCAGAATCTGCCGGTACGCCATGTCGTGAGAATGGGTATTGCGTGCCGGTGTCACGTAGTGACGCATGTCGCGATCGAGAAAGTAGGTGGTGTCGAGGATTTCCTGATACGTCGTCGAGGCCAGGTGCTCCTGGTTTTCCGTGTCGTACAAACGGCTCTCTGCCCCTTCAACGTTATTGCGTCCCCAGAAGTGCACGCCGCTGAACGGATAACCGTCGCAGTGAATACCTTCCGGGGTGATTTCCAGTTGTTTGCCAGGCTTGATCTCGATGCGGATCTGATGAATCTGGCACTGCCAGATTTCGTCGTGCAACTCAGGTGGCAAAACGTTTTTGTACACTTCGAAGTCGGTGTCGATCAGGCTGCGCATCACCGGCGAACTGATGATTTCATCAGAGAAGTCCTGGAAGTGCCGAACCATCCCGCCAACGTAACTGTTGTTCGCCTTGGACTGAACATAGGCGCGGTGTTCCAGTTGCTTCAGATCGCGCGTGACCGGGTTGTACTCGAAATCGCTGTAGCGACGGTAGCGCATGCCCGCCTCGGACTGTCCGTAGTAACTGTCCGGCTCCATGTTTTCCCAGCTATTGGTCAATCTGACGAAATCGTTGAAATGACCGAAAAGATTGAAGTCAGCACCCCGGACGTTCGCATATTTGTCACGCCGTAGAAACTCGCCCACTTCTTTGTTCAAAACGATCATTTTAAAAATCTCCGTGCATTTAGCTGCCTAATCTAGAGAGCACAGGATTTACGTCCATGAGAAAGAATTTGAGGCATATCAAGCGCTGCTTGAAACGGAGCATGACGTTGCATTAGTTTGACTTTTTACGATCGAAAATGGCCTTTTTATGCGTTTTTCAACGGATCTCAGGCGAAAAAAACCCCGAGCCAGTCGGGGTTCTTTAGTGAGTGTTGAACACTCAGTCGATCATCAGAAGATGTTGATCGGGTAATCCACGAACACACGCACTTCGTTACCGCTGACGTTGTACTCGCTGGATTTCTGCGAGACACGCAGGATCGAGCTGCGCAGTTTCACGCTCAGGTCTTTGGCCGGGCCGCTTTGCACGACGTACTTGAACTGGTTGAAGATTTCACGCTCGGTGCCGCCTTCGCTGGTGGACGTGGTGATGTTGTCACCGCGCACGTAGGCGAAGTTGTAGCTCAGGCCAGGAACGCCGAATGCGGTGAAGTCCAGGCCGTAGCCCAACTGCCAGCTGCGCTCGTCTTCGGCGTTGAAGTCAGACCAGTAGGAGTTCGCCAGGTAGATGGTGTTGCCGCCGTCGCCGACACGACCTTGATCCTTCTGGTAACCGCCGTAGGCGTAGCCCAGATTGCTGTCGCCGGTGCTGCGCTGGTGCGCGAGGGTGAACGAGTGCGGGCCGGTGGCGAAGGTCGCCGCCAGGCTCCAGATTTTGTTGTCGTCGCCGGTAGCGCCACTTTCGCGGACGTAGGAATCATCCAGCTTGGTGCGATAGCCGTTGAAGTCCAGGGTCAGGGACTGATCCTTGTCGATCGGGAACACGTAGTTGGCGTTCACGTATTGCTTCTTCAACACGTCTTCAACGTCGGATGCGTACAGCGCCGCTTTGAATTGTTCGGTGAACTGGTAGCTACCGCCCAATACGTTGATCGACTTCAGGCCACCACTGTCACGGCCTTCAGCGCTTTTGCGCGATTCGGCGGTGAAGCGACCGGCGTTCAGCTCCAGGCCTTTGATCTCCTTGGAGGTGATCAAGGTGCCGGTGTAGCTTTCCGGCAGCAGGCGCGAGTTGTCGTAGCTCAGCACCGGCAGGGCCGGCATCTGGTCGCCGTAGGTCAGCGTGGTGCTGGAGACACGGAATTTGACTGCTGCACCGCCTTTGGACAAGTCGTCAGCCGCGTTGCCGCTGTCGCCCTTTTTAAAGAAGTCGATGCCTTGTGCGCCGGTGCGACCCTTGCCGCCATCCAGACGCAGTGCGTACAGACCGAAAGCATCCACACCGACACCGACGGTGCCTTGGGTGAAGCCGGACGAGAACGTGCCGATGGCCGCTTGGCCCCATTCGGCTTTGTCCGCACGACCGTCTTTGTAATCACGATTGATGTAGGCGTTGCGCAGCAGCACTTTGAGGCTGCTGTCTTCAACAAATCCCTTGGATTCGGCCTGGTCGTTAGCCATGGCCTGTGTAGCGCTCAACATCCCCAGAGCGATCAAGCTGATTCGCTTATTCAACATTTTGTTTTTTTCCTTATTACCGGTTGATACGCGCTGTGTCGAACGGCTGAAACGGCGCTATCGCACTCTTTTTTCACCCCAAAACAAAAAGGCCCGCCCACGAAGAAATCGTGGCGGGCCTTTTTATTATTTTATGAGTCATGGCGGTTAGCCACAGGCGTTGGGCGCGATCGTAGCCGCGCCCAGAAGGCTGTGTCAATTTGATGAATCGTCTATCCATAGGCGAAAAACATCTAAGCGGACTGAGCAAGCCAGGACGCGAACGCTTGCGGCTTACCAAGCCAAGGGCTGATATCGACCACCGTGAAATGACCATTTTGCTCCAACGCCAAGGTCGGAAAACCTTGACCACCGACACGGGCCAGCAATGCGCGGCTGTCCTTGATGTGGCGATCCGAGTCGGTGCTTATGAAGGCTGACGCAAAGGCATCAGGCTCAAGACCAATCTCTTTTGCCAGCTCAAATAACACCGCCTCATCGGCAATCCGCCTCCCTTCCACGTAATGGGCGGTTTGCAAACGCCCCAGCAACTCAAGCCCACGGCCGGCGATGCGTTCGGCGGCCAGCACCGCAGCGATTGGCGGGGTGGAATCGAACACCGCCGTGTCGTCGCGTAGCAAACCTTCGAAGTACGCTTCGCCAAATGGCTGGCCGGTGTACTCGGCGATTCGGCGGTCGTGGGGCATCACATAGCTGCGCAATTGTGGCGAAACGGCTTGGCGGTTGGCACCGCTCATCATGCCGCCACCGTGGGCGATCACCGGCAACACGCCTTGGGCGGCGTGCACCAGCGGTTTGGCGCCGTAGCACCAGCCGCACAAAGGGTCGTAAATGTAGTGAAGGATCATGGTAAGACTCCGGCAATCAATCAGGGAAACTCAGTGCCGGCAGACTAATCCTCGGACCGTTGCGGAAAAACGCTGGAATGGCGTTCAGTCTGTTTCATGAATCGGTCTAATAGACTCGACGAATCTCTGTAGCAATCTCGACACAACTTGAAACAATCGAACAACGAAGCTTTTCAAGAATAATTAACCGAAGCAAATAACAAGCATTACCATTCGCGCCCTCGAATTCTTCTACCCTTTCGGATGCGCTTCAGATGCCTGCCCCCTTCCGCCTTATGCCCGTCACCCTTGGGTTTTCTGCTTTTCTGTCTGCCGGATTCACCTGCGCCGCGACCACCGTTTTACCCGAAACCTCGATCAGTGCCGAAGCGGAGGCCGACGATCCGCGAGTAAAGGAAACCAGCACCGCCACCCGGACTGCGACTCCGGTGCGCTACGTGCCACAAGCCATCGACTCGATTAAAACCTCGAACGTCTCGGATTACGGCACCAATGATCTGGGCACTGCATTGAGCGGCATCCCCAACGTCAGCAGCGGTGCAGACACTCGTTTCGACAGCCTGCGTATCCGCGGTTTCGATGCGAGCAACGACTTCTACCTCGATGGCATTCGTGACGACAGCCAATACGTGCGCGACTTGCACAACATCGAGCGTATCGAAGTCCTCAAAGGGCCGGCCGCCGTGTTATACGGGCGTGGCAGCCAGGGCGGAATCGTCAACCGGGTCAGCAAACTGCCCGAGTTCGGCCGCCGTTCGACCATCGAAGCCCAGGGCGGCAGCGATGATTTACGCAGCCTTTATGCCGACCTCAGCACCGATCCGTCCGAGAACATCAGCCTGCGCCTGAACATGGGCAACATGGATCAGAACAGCTTTCGCGAGGGTGTCAGCGGCAACCGCCAACTGTTCGCGCCATCCATGAGCTGGCAATTGACGCCGGACCTGAACTGGTTGGTGCAATACGAATACAGCCGTTACAACCGCACGCCGGATCGCGGTATTCCTGGCGTAAACGGGCGCCCGGCAGACGTAGGACGCGATACGACCTACGGCAGCGAGCACGATTTCATCGACGACAAGTCGCAATCCCTGCGCTCCAAACTCAGCTATGAACTGAGCGACAACTGGCAGCTGCGCCACACCCTGGGCGTGTTCAAGCTCGACAGCGATTTCGACAACACGTACCTGACCGGATACACCCCGGCCACCAACAAGGTCACGCGTCAGCATTGGCAGCAAGACCTGACCACCCGCAATGTCTACAACAACGTCGAACTGGAGGGAGGTTTCGACACCTTCGGCCTGGAGCATCGCCTGCTGACCGGGATCGAGATCGGCAGTCAACGCCGCGATCCGACCCTTTACAACGCGGCCACTTCCGGACCGGGCAGCTCGCCGGTGCCGGCGCTGGACCTGCACAACCCGAATCGCGATCTGCGCCACACCGGCCGCATGCAGGTGTCCAGCGACAACCACACCGAAGTCGAAAGCCGTGCGGTGTACGTGCAGGATCAATTGCGTCTGAACGATCAATGGCAACTGCTGGCCGGTTTGCGCTACGACACGTTCGACATCGAATCGACCAACAAGCTGCGCGACATTTCCGAAGACCGTGACAGCCACAGCACAAGCCCGCGTGTAGGCCTGGTCTGGACGCCGCTGCAGAATCATTCCTTCTATGCCTCCTGGACCAAGACGTTCTCGCCAGTGGGCGGCGGCTTGATCGGCATCACGCCCGGCGCGGCCGGTAACAGCAACGACTTGAGCCCGGAGCTGACCAAGCAGAAGGAAATCGGCGTGAAGAGCGACTGGCTCGACGACCGCCTGAGCACCACCCTGGCAATCTACGAACTGGAACTCTACAACCGCCGCACCAGCGATCCCCTCAACCCGACCGTCACCTTGCTCTCGGGCCTGCAACGTTCCCGCGGGATCGAGCTGACCGGCACCGGTAAAATTGCCGGCAACTGGTACGTGCGCGGTGGCGTGGGCGTACAGGACGCGACGGTCGAGAAGGACAACAACGGCTTTGAAGGCAAACGCATCAGCAACGTGGCCAAGCACAACGGCAGTCTGTTCCTGACCTGGAAACCGGAAATGGGCTGGTATGCGGAAACCGGGTTGACCTTGGTCGGCCAGCGTTACGCCGATAACCTCAACACCGTCGTACTGCCGGGTTATGGCCGTTGGGATGCACTGGCCGGATTCCGGCAGAAGGATTGGGACTTGCGTGCGGCACTGAACAACATCAGCGACAAGACCTATTACTCGTCGGCCACCAGCGCGGCGCAGATTCAACCCGGCGAACCGCGCAGCCTGGTGGTGACGGGGACCTACAGCTTCTAAACACTGCTGATGTGTTCCCACCAATCACCTGTGGGAGCGAGCCTGCTCGCGATGGCGGCGGGTCAGTCAACGTTAATGTGACTGCCAGGCCGCCATCGCGAGCAGGCTCGCTCCTACAATGGTCAGGGTGTAGCTTACAAATCCATCGCCCATAAAAAAGCGCCGCCATCCCGGCAGCGCTCTCATCAATCCTTTGTTTTTTCTTCTTATCCTTCCATCACATCCCACAACGCTTCCAGTTCCGCCTCGCTGAATAAACCAGCGGGGTAGCGCTCGATCATCATCCGGCGCGGATCAGGTTCTCTGATCTGACGCGTTCCATTGGACTTCAACCAGTGCGCCAGGACCTGGAGCGATTCGCTATTAACTGCCAGGGGATGCAACGCCCGCTCTCTCACTACGTTCACTTCGGCGTTCATTTCAGCGCTCTCTCCTGGTTCGTGAGCGGCTAACTTATCCAAGGTTTATGACAGAACATCGAAGTCCTCCCCCTCCCTGTTTCACTCCGTGACAGATACAAGAGCTGTGCCAATGTTTCCCAAGTGTCGACAAGTGGATACAAAGAAGCCCGCAGTCCTTTGGGGCTGCGGGCTTCTGGGTGAAGAGCGGGGATAAACCGGCGTCTTGGTGATTTTTCAGCCGGTTCAGGCTGTTACAACCCCACTCACTCCTTGTGCGGCGCCGGCTGTTGTTGGGTAAGGCAGTGGATGTTACCGCCCCCCAGTAACAGTTCGCGGCCCGGCACCATCACCACTTCATGCTGCGGGAATAGCGCCTGCAGAATCTCTTTCGCAGGACCGTCCAGCGGGTCATCGAAACTCGGCGCGATAATGCCGCCGTTGACGATCAGGAAGTTCACGTAGGAACCGGCCAGACGCACGCTCGGATTACGCTCCTGAGTCCCGTCCACCGGATCCACGCCGGCACACTCTTCCTCGGTCGCATACAGCGGTCCCGGGATCGGCATCTTGTGCACCGTGAATGGGCGACCCTTGGCATCGGTGCTGCTTTCCAGCACTTTCATTGCCGCCTGGCAGCGCGGGTAGTTCGGGTCCTGCGGATCATCGGTCCAGGCCAGCAATACTTCACCCGGACGCACGTAGCAGCAGAAGTTATCCACATGGCCGTCGGTTTCGTCGTTGAACAGACCGTCCGGCAGCCAGATGATCTTATCCACAGCCAGATGAGCACTGAGCACCGCTTCGATTTCCCCCCGGCTCAGGTGCGGGTTGCGATTGCGGTTGAGCAGGCATTCTTCGGTGGTGATCAGGGTGCCTTCGCCATCGACGTGAATCGAACCGCCCTCGAGCACGAAGCCCTGGGTACGGTAGCGCTGGCTGCGCTCGATCTCGAGGATCTTGCCGCCCACCTGCGAGTCGCGGTTCCACGGCGAGTACAAACCGCCATCGAAACCGCCCCACGAGTTGAAGTCCCAGTTCACACCACGGACTTCGCCACTGTTATTGATGACGAACGTCGGGCCGGTGTCGCGAACCCAGGCGTCGTCGCTGGACATCTCGACCACACGAATATTCGGCACGTCGAGACGGGCACGGGCGTTTTCGTATTGGCCGGCAGAGACCGCCACGGTCACCGGTTCGAAACGGGCGATGGCCTTGGCGACGGCCACGTGCGCGGCTTGCGCGGGTTTGCCGCCCAGGCGCCAGTTGTCCGGGCGCTCCGGCCAGATCATCCAGGTCTGGGTTTGTGGCGCCCACTCGGCGGGCATGTAGAAGCCATCGGCGCGCGGGGTGCTGTTTAAAGTGGTCATGCGATCAGGACTCCAGGGAACCGTCGAGGGTTTTGATCGCATTGTATAGGTTCGGGCGACGATCACGGAACGAACCCCACGCGCTGCGAATATGCTCCAGCTCGTCGAGGTCGAAGCTCTGGACCAGCACGCCCTCTTCAGTCTTGTCGAGTTCCTGGACCTTCTCGCCGAACTGGTTGGCGATGAACGATGAGCCGTAGAACGTGATGTCGTAGCCGTCCTGTTCTTCGTTACCGATGCGGTTGCTCGCGATCAGCGGCATCAGGTTGGCGCCGGCATGGCCTTGTTGCACGCGCTGCCAGTGGTCGCGGGACGAAATGGTTTTGTCGTGCGGCTCACTGCCGATGGCGGTCGGGTAGAACAGGATTTCCGCGCCCAGCAACGCCATGCTGCGAGCGCACTCCGGGAACCACTGGTCCCAGCAGATGCCGACGCCGATTTTCGCGTAACGGGTGTTCCAGACTTTGAAACCGGTATCGCCCGGGTTGAAGTAATACTTTTCGTGGTAACCGGGGCCGTCCGGGATGTGGCTTTTACGATAAATCCCGAGGTTGCTGCCGTCGGCATCGATGATCGCGATGCTGTTGAAACGGGCGCGGCCGGCCAGTTCATAGAAGCTGATCGGCAACACCACTTGCAGTTCCTTGGCGACTTTCCGGAAGTGCTTGATGGCGACGTTGTCTTCAACCGTCGTGGCCAGTTGCAGGTAATCCGGGTTCGGTTTCTGGCAGAAGTACGGCGCCTCGAACAACTCCTGGATCAGTATGATCTGCGCGCCTTTGGATGCAGCCTCACGGACCAGCTTCTCAGCGGTCTCGATGTTGGCTTCAAGGTCCCAGGAACAGGCCATCTGGGTGGCGGCGACGGTAACGATACGACTCATGAATCATCTCCGGGCAAGTGCTGATGGGTCGAGTATGGCCTCGACCGATGACAGAAACGGGAAGCACGGGCGCGATGAGGCACGCCGTGAGCAATGGCGACTTTATAGCCGATAAATATCGGCTTTAAAAGCAATTAATCTTCCGACTGTCTAGTTTTACGCACTTAATCCCGATAACAATCGATATTATCGAATACTCCTTCGCGGGCAAGCCTCGCTCCTACAGGCCATGCGCCAATTTGAAATCGCGCAAATTCTGTAGGAGCGAGGCTTGCCCGCGAAGGCGATATCAAGCCTTACAACCCTTCATCCAACACCTTCGAAAGCATGTCGACAAAGAAATCCACACTCCGGCGCGAGGTCACCATCGGCGGTTTGATCTTGAGGACGTTCAGGTAATCCCCTGTCGGCTGCATGAAAATCCCCAACTCCCGCAACCGGTCACACAGCGCCGTGGTTTCTTCGGTCGCCGGCTCCAGGGTCTCGCGGTTGCGGATCAGCTCGACACCCAGATAGAAGCCGGAACCATGCACCGCGCCCACCAACGGATGAATATCGATCAGCGCTTCAAGCCGCTCCTTGAAATACCCGCCCACCACCTGAGCGTTTTCCCAGAGCTTTTCTTCCTCCATCACGTCCAGCACCGCCATGCCGACCTGGCAACTGACCGGACTGCCACCGGCCGACGAGAAGAAGTAACCCTCGGCCTCCAGCGCCTCGGCGATTTCCCGGCGGGTGATCACCGCGCCCAACGGCTGGCCGTTACCCATGCCTTTGGCCATCGTGATGATGTCCGGCACCACGCCTTGCTCCTCGAAGCCCCAGAAGAAGTGACCCATTCGCCCGTAGCCGACCTGCACTTCATCGGCGATGCACACACCGCCTTGGGCGCGAACCAACGCATAGACCTGTTTCAGATAACCCGGCGGCAGCGAGATCCCGCCGGCATTGCCGTACACCGGTTCGCAGATGAAACCGGCCAACTGGCGTTTCTGCTCAGCGATTTTCGCCAGGTTGTGTTCGACGCTGCGCACGTAGTCCGGCGCGCTGCCTGGGCCACGGAATTCGCCGCGATAGGTATTCGGCGCGATCACCGGATGCACCCAATCGGGACGGCTGCTCAAGGCTTGCGGGTTGTCGGCAATCGAGGTCGAAACCGCGTCCGCGCCCACTGTCCAGCCGTGATAAGCCTCCAGCACGCTGAGCATGTCGCGACCGCCGCTGTAGGCCCATGCCAGACGGATCGCCAAGTCATTGGCCTCGCTGCCGCTGTTGACCAGGAACACCCGGTCCATGCCCTCCGGCGACAGCTTCAGCAGGCGCTCGGAAAACTCGGCCACCGCCGCGTAGTTGAAGCGCGAGTTGGTATTGAGCAACGACCATTGACGGCTGGCCACCGCGGCCATGCGCGGATGACCGTGGCCCAGCACCGCGACGTTGTTGAGCATGTCGAGGTAGGAGCGGCCCTGCATGTCGATCAGGTGATTGCGCCAGCCACGCTCGATGCGCGGCGGGTCGACGTAATAATGCTTCTGCGTGCGCGCGAAACTGGCGTCACGGCGCGCCAGCAACGTCTGCGAATCGAGCTCGGCTTCAGCATCGCAAGCCAGCCCCAGCAGCGCCGCAGGTGACGGGCACAACGCTTGCCAGGCCGGTGCGCGAGACGGCGTGCAAAACAACGGCGCATCGAACGAAGCGCCTCGGCACAACTGCACAATCAACGGCCCGCTGACCGCACCCAGCACCTGACCTTTGACCAGCGCCGCGCCGGTGTGCAGCGACGGCGTCACGCCCCACAACCGCACGCTCAGTTGCGGACCGTCCAGTTGCAACACACCCGCCACCGGCTGATGGACCATGCCGGCAAACGGCGATTCGACCGCCGTGCCGTTTGGCACTCGCAACTCCACGTGCAACGGGCAGGTGTCGGGTTCGCCTGAGCTATCTGGACGAGTACGGGACAGCCGGTATTGACCATAACGACTGGCCGCCAATCCATGCGCCGCCGCAGCTTCAGTCAGCAAACGCTGATCAACCCCCTCTTGCTCCCAGTTGCCCGCCTCAAAATGCGGGCTCAGCACACCCAGATCGATCAAGGCAAATTCACGCCCCACCAGGCTCGGCAGCAACGGCGCGAAACCTTCGCTGCCAATGCTCGGCAGTGTCTGGCCGACCGACGTCAGAATCGCCGCTTCCATCAATTCCAGCGGCAGCGACGTGGCCACGCGGAAGATCTCCCACTCGTGGCTCAGGTTGTCGCGGCTGTAATCATTGCCCGGATCGATGCTGACTTGCTGCTCGCCACTGAGCACCAGCACCGCCGCGCGCGCGACGATCAGCGGCCACAGCGCCCGCAGTTCTTCATGGGTGAGCGGATTCACGGCGTGATACGCCTGGACCGCCGGCAAAATATAGAAAGGATCGCCATCGGCGTGATGCAGCAACGCCGCGCAAGTGACCGACAGATCGGTGATGCGCCAGGTACGGATCAGGTCGCCGAAATCGATCACGCCCTGCAACTGCCATTGGCGTTGCGAGTCACGCTGCCAGACCACGTTGTCGTCGGTGATGTCCATGTGAATCGCCTGCACCGGCAGCTTGTCCACCAGCGGCAGCAAATGGCGCTCGGCTCGTTCCGCCGCGTCGGCGATCAACTGGCGTTGCGTGTCGTCCTTGATCACCGGCAGCAAATGGCCGATCAGCGCACTGGCGTGGCGGGCATCCCACTGCAGCGTGCGCTCAAGGCCCGGATGCTCGAAAGCAGCCAGCGCCAGGTCCATTTCGCCGCACAGCCGACCGAAACCGGCCACCACCGGACCGGGCAAATGATCAAGGTGCGTCAGCGACTGGCCTTCGATGTAATCGAGCAGACGCATATGCACGGCCTGCCCCCCGACTTCCAGCGTGAGCAGTTCAGCGCCGTTTATTGCAGGAATCACTCGCGGCACATGCACGCCGGAGTGTTCACCCAACTGCTTGAGTCCGGCATGTTGGGCTTGCAGCTCCAGCGCCGAATAGTCGCCACGGCAGATTTTCAGGACGAAACGCCCGTGATCACTGTCGACCCGAAAATTGAGGTCCTGCTGGCTACCCAGGGCGTGCAACCTTCCACTCAGCCCGTAATGCCCTTCCAGCAGCTCTAGCGCTTGCTCCGCAGACACTTGCGGGCTGGGCAAACTGGCGCGGTGAATCAACGTGGCGAGCGGCATACAACGACCCCTGAAATGTTATTAGGCGCCTATATCGCCACTGCATCGGTCGAGAATCAACCCCCCCCTGGTGCGGCAAATGCCAATTACGACCAACAACCCTCTTGCACCGCCCTGCTCCTGCCGACAAGCTATGCTCATTCGCTTTATCGTCTTACAGAAAAAGGCTGGCCAACATGCGTATTCTCATCACCGGCGGTGCCGGTTTCATTGGCTCTGCCCTGATTCGCCACCTCATTCGGCACACCGGGCATGAAGTGCTCAACCTGGACAAACTGACCTACGCCGGCAATCTCGAGTCGCTGACCAGCATTGCCACCGACACCCGCTACGAATTCGTCCAGGCCGATATCGTCGACCAGGCCACCGTCAGTGCGGTACTGGCACGTTTCCAGCCTCACGCGATCATGCACCTGGCGGCAGAATCCCATGTCGACCGTTCTATTGACGGTCCGTCGGACTTCATCCAGACCAATATCGTCGGCACCTACAGCCTGCTCGAGGCCACTCGCGCCTACTGGCAGACGCTGGCCGAGCCGGAAAAAAGCGCCTTCCGCTTCCATCACATCTCCACCGACGAAGTCTACGGCGACCTGCACGGCGTTGATGATCTGTTCACCGAAACCACACCTTACGCGCCCAGCTCACCCTATTCGGCGAGCAAAGCGGCGTCCGACCATCTGGTCCGCGCCTGGCAGCGCACCTACGGCTTGCCGGTGTTGCTGACCAATTGCTCGAACAACTACGGGCCGTTCCACTTCCCCGAAAAACTGATTCCGCTGGTGATCCTCAACGCCTTGGCCGGCAAGCCGCTGCCGGTTTACGGAAACGGCCTGCAGGTGCGTGACTGGCTGTTTGTCGAAGATCACGCCCGGGCGCTGCTCAAAGTGGTCACCGAAGGCGTGGTCGGCGAGACCTACAACATTGGCGGTCACAACGAGCAAAAGAACATCGACGTGGTGCGTGGCATCTGCGCGTTGCTCGAAGAGTTGGCACCGAACAAGCCTGAAGGCGTGGCTCATTTCGCTGACCTGATTACCTTCGTCCAGGACCGGCCGGGCCACGACCTGCGCTACGCCATCGACGCGAGCAAGATCGAGCGCGAACTGGGCTGGGTGCCCGAAGAAACCTTCGAAACCGGCCTGCGCAAAACCGTTCAGTGGTACCTCGACAACCTGGAATGGTGCCGTCGCGTTCAGGATGGCAGTTATCAGGGCGAACGTCTGGGCGCCCTCAATACCAAGGAGCTGCTCGCATGATGAAAGGCATCGTTTTGGCCGGTGGCTCCGGCACGCGTCTGCACCCGATCACGCTTGGCGTCTCCAAGCAGCTGTTGCCGGTGTACGACAAACCGATGATCTACTACCCGATCTCGGTCCTGATGCTGGCCGGCATCAAAGATATTTTGTTGATCTCCACGCCTCAGGATTTGCCGCAATACCGCAACCTGCTGGGTGACGGCAGTCAGTTCGGCGTCAACTTCAGCTACGCCGAACAGCCGTCGCCGGACGGTTTGGCCCAGGCTTTCCTGATCGGCGAAGAATTTATTGGCGACGATCCGGTGTGCCTGATCCTCGGCGACAACATCTTCCATGGGCAGCACTTTGGCGAACAGTTGAAAAACGCGGCCATGCGCCCTTCCGGCGCCACCGTGTTTGGGTATTGGGTCAAGGATCCGGAGCGCTTCGGCGTGATTGATTTCGACAGAGAAGGCCGCGCCCTGTCGATCGAAGAGAAGCCGAAAAAGCCGAAGTCCAGCTATGCCGTGACCGGCCTGTATTTCTACGACAACGATGTGATCGAGATCGCCAAAGCGGTGAAGCCTTCGCCGCGTGGAGAGCTGGAGATCACCGACATCAACAACGCTTACCTGCAACGCGGCGATCTGCAGGTCGAGCGCTTCGGTCGCGGGTTCGCCTGGCTCGACACCGGCACCCACGACAGCCTGCTCGAAGCCTCGCAATACGTGCAGACCATCGAGCACCGCCAAGGCCTGAAAGTCGCTTGCCTCGAAGAAATCGCTTACGAAAATGGCTGGATCAGCCGCGAGCTGTTGCTGGAGCGCGCCAGCTATTTCGGCAAGACCGGCTATGGCCAGTACCTCTTCAAACTGGCCGGGGAAGAACAATGAATGTGATTGAAACCGCCTTGCCCGGCGTGCTGATCATTGAACCCAAGGTGTTTGGTGACGAGCGCGGTTTTTTCTACGAAAGCTTCAATGCCAAGGCGTTCGAAGAAGCGACCGGCCTGGACACGCAGTTTGTTCAGGATAACCACTCCCGCTCGCAGAAAGGCGTGCTGCGCGGCCTGCACTATCAGCTGGAAAATACCCAGGGGAAACTGGTGCGGGTAACCGTCGGCGAAGTGCTCGACGTCGCGGTGGACATCCGTCGCAGCTCGCCGAATTTCGGCCAGTGGGAAGCGGTGCGCCTGTCTGCAGAAAACCGTCGCCAACTCTGGGTGCCGGAAGGGTTCGCCCATGGGTTTGTGGTGCTGAGCGATTTCGCCGAGTTTCTCTATAAGACTACGGACTATTACACGCCGTCCGCCGAGCGTTGCATTCGCTGGGACGATCCGACGCTTGCCATCGACTGGCAACTGGACGAAGCGCCCAAACTGTCGGCCAAGGATCAGAACGGCAAAAGCCTGAAAGAGGCTGATCTGTTTCCATGAAAATTCTTATCTGCGGTCAGCACGGTCAGGTTTCGCGTGAGTTGCAGCTTCGCCTGGGTGCTGTTGGCGAATGGGTTGTTTTGGGTCGCGATCAGCTCGATCTGACTCAGCCGCAACAGATTCGTCAGCAAGTGCAGCGCGTTCGCCCGGACCTGATCATCAACGCCGCCGCTCACACCGCGGTCGATCAAGCTGAAAGCGAGCCGGAGTTGGCGTTTGCCATCAACGCGACCGGGCCGGGTATTTTGGCCGAAGAAGCGTCGGCGCTGGGTATCCCGCTGATTCACTACTCCACCGATTATGTCTTCGACGGCAGCAAAGCCGAGCCTTACAACGAAGCCGATTTGCCCAACCCGCTCGGCGTTTACGGCAAGAGCAAGCTGGCCGGCGAGCAAGCGATCAGCGCGGTACAAGGCCAGCACCTGATCCTGCGCACCAGTTGGGTCTACTCGACCCACGGTCGTAATTTCCTGCTGACCATGCAACGCCTGCTGCAAGAAAAGCCGGAGATGCGCATTGTCGCCGACCAGATCGGCGCGCCCACCTGGGCCGGCACGATCGCCAGCAGCACCGTCGCACTGATCGAACGCTGGCAAGCGGGACAGGCCGGGGCCTGGGGCACGTATCACTTGACCGCTCAGGGTGAGACTTCCTGGTTCGGTTTCGCCCAAGCCATCGGCCAGGCACTGCGGGATCAGGGCAAGCCTTGCGCAAACCTGCTGCCGATCCCCTCCAGCGACTATCCGACGCCGGCCGCCCGGCCATTGAACTCGCGCCTGGATTGCAGCCGCCTGCAACGCGAATGGGGCGTCAGTCAGCCTGACTGGCAAACCGCGCTGCGCGAGTGTCTTGACGAGCAAGCCTAGGCATAATGCGCCTGTACCCACAGGCGCCCGATGCTCATGACTCCGACCCTTCCCCGCAGACCCCGCTGGCGCAGCCTCGCACTGCTTGCGCTGTGCCTGGCGCCGTTGCTGTGGCCGCTGGAGCATCTGGCCGAGCGTTACTACCGCAGCGAGCTGGCCGGGCAGAACCGTCAGACCCTCGACCTTTACGTTGCCAACCTGCTGGGCACGCTGCACCGTTATGAAGTGTTGCCGCAGATCCTCGGCGACCTGCCGGCCCTGCGCGCGGTGCTCGGGGCGCCGGATGACAGCGTCACCCAAGGCAATGCCAATCGCCTGTTGAAAAACATCAGCGCCCAGACCGGCGCCGAAGTCATGTACCTGATGGACACCACGGGCAAGACCCTGGCCGCATCGAACTGGGACAAACACGACAGTTTCGTCGGCCGCAATTTTTCCTTCCGTCCGTATTTCAGCGAAGCCATGGCCGGGCGGCTCGGGCGCTTTTTCGGCTTAGGCACCACGTCAGCCAAGCGCGGCTATTTCTTCGCCGCCGCCGTGCGCAACGGCGAGAAAATCATCGGCGTACTGGTGGTCAAGGTCGACCTGGACCACACCGAAAGCCTGTGGGGTAAAACCCCGGAACAACTGCTGCTGACCGACCATAACGGTGTGGTCATCCTCACGTCGCGGCCTGAGTGGCGATTCCGCTCGACCCGACCCTTGAGCGAAGAAGAAAGCAAAGCGATCACTGCGATCCAGCCGTACCCGACCCGAGATCCGAAACCATTGAGGCTCAACCCCAACGCCTGGCTGACTCAAACCCAGCAGATCGCCGAAACCGGCTGGAACGTCAGCATCCTCGCCCCCCGCACCCTGATCGACCGCCCGGTGCGTACCGTTGTCGCCATTGGCGGCGCGACGTTGCTGGTCTTGATGTTGCTGCTCGGCCTGATGATGCAGCGCCGCCGCCATTACCTCGAACGCATCGCCTTCGAAGCCAAGGCGCGGCGCGAGCTGGAAGGCCGGGTCGCCGAGCGGACCAGTGACCTCGAAGGCCTCAACCGTCGATTGAAACAGGAAGTGCTGGAGCGCGAACATGCCCAGCAGGAACTTGTGCGCGCCCAGGACGACTTGGTGCAGGCCGGCAAGTTGTCGGCGCTGGGGACGATGTCGGCGAGCATCAGCCACGAATTGAATCAACCGTTGGCCGCCATTCGCAGCTACGCGGAAAACGCCGAAGTGCTGCTCGATCATCAACGCACCGACGATGCCCGCGGCAACCTCAAGCTGATCAGCGAACTGACCGGACGCATGGCGTCGATCATTGCTCATTTGCGCGCCTTCGCCCGGCGCGATCGCCATGCGCCGGAAAGTGTCGCCCTGCAACCAGCGCTGGATGACGCCCTGGCGTTGCTGGCCAAGCGTCGGAGAAGCATGGAAGTCGAACTGATCCGCGATTTGCCGGCGGCCACGTTGTGGGTCGAGGCCGGGGAAACCCGTCTGCGCCAGGTACTCGGCAACCTGTTGGCCAACGCGCTGGACGCGCTGACCGAAAAAGGCCCGCCGCGTAAACTCTGGTTGAGTGCCCAATCCACCGCGGACGGCGTCACGCTGTACATTCGCGACAACGGCCCCGGCTTCTGCATGGAAGCCCTTGGTCGCGCCAGCGAGCCCTTCTACACCACCAAGACCCGCACCCAGGGGCTTGGCCTGGGGTTGGCGATTTGCGAAACCCTGATGCGCGCCTTCGGCGGTGAACTGTCGTTCGCCAACCACAAGGAAGGCGGCGCCCTGATTACCCTGAAGTTGCGCGCAGGCGCACCGGGTGTGAGCCTGCAACCGTCCGAGGACCGAAGTGCATGACCATCGATAACCGTGTCCAGGTCGTGCTGATCGACGACGATCCCCACCTGCGTCAGGCGTTGAGCCAGACGCTGGACCTGGCGGGCCTGAAAATCCTGCCACTGGCCGAAGCCAAGGGCCTGGCCGGGCAACTGGAGCGCGACTGGCCCGGCGTGGTGGTCAGCGACATCCGCATGCCGGGCATGGACGGCCTCGAACTGCTGACCGAACTGCATGCCCAGGACCCTGAGTTGCCCGTGTTGCTGATCACCGGCCACGGCGATGTGCCGCTGGCCGTGCAAGCGATGCGTGCCGGGGCGTATGACTTCCTGGAAAAACCCTTCGCCAGCGACGCGCTGCTGGACAGCGTTCGCCGCGCCTTGGCCCTGCGCCGACTGGTTCTGGATAACCGCAGCCTGCGTCTGGCCCTGAGCGATCGCAATGAACTGAGCACCCGACTGGTCGGGCAATCGGCGCCGATGCTGCGCTTGCGCGAGCAAATTGGTGCGCTGGCGGCAACCAAGGCTGACGTGCTGATTCTTGGCGAAACCGGCGCCGGCAAAGAAGTCGTGGCCCGGGCGCTGCACGATTTGTCGAGCCGCCGTAGCGGTCCGTTTGTAGCGATCAACGCCGGGGCCTTGGCTGAATCTGTGGTGGAAAGCGAGCTGTTCGGTCACGAGCCGGGGGCCTTCACCGGCGCGCAAAAGCGCCGCATCGGCAAATTCGAGTTCGCCAACGGCGGCACGCTGTTCCTCGATGAAATCGAAAGCATGAGCCTGGATGTGCAGGTGAAATTGCTGCGCTTGCTTCAGGAGCGCGTGGTCGAACGCTTGGGCGGCAATCAACTGATCCCTTTGGACATCCGCATCATCGCCGCGACCAAGGAAGACCTGCGTCAATCCGCCGATCAAGGGCGCTTCCGGGCCGACTTGTATTACCGCCTGAACGTCGCGCCGCTGCGTATTCCGCCGCTGCGTGAACGCGGCGAAGACGCGCTGGTGCTGTTCCAGTATTTCGCCGACGAAGCCAGCGCCCGCCATGGCTTGCCGCCCCATGAACTGCAACCGGGGCAACGCGCCCTGCTGCTGCGCCACACCTGGCCGGGCAACGTGCGTGAACTGCAAAACGCCGCCGAACGCTTTGCCCTGGGCCTGGAACTGGCCCTGGACAACAACGCACCGCAGGGCGCTGCCGGCATGACCGTCGAAGTGGTCAGCGGCGGCCTGAGCGAGCAAGTGGAAAACTTCGAGAAATCGTTGATTGCCGCCGAACTGGCGCGCTCTCACAGCTCGGTGCGCAGCCTCGCCGAGGCCCTCGGCATTCCGCGCAAGACTCTGCACGACAAACTGCGCAAGCACGGCCTGAACTTCGCCGACGGCGGCGCCAGTAGCCACACCGACGAACTCGATTGAGCTACCGTCCCATCATCATCTTTAAAAAAGAGACCCGTGAATGAGCCGCGACAGTCGTCACCTGGAATCAGTCCTCCACCGCGATATTCCGTTGACCCGGGACATGGGCCTCAAAGTGCTCGACTGGCACGACCAGCAACTGCGACTGCACTTGCCGCTGGAGGCCAACGTCAATCACAAAAGCACCATGTTCGGCGGCAGCCTGTACTGCGGCGCGGTGCTGGCAGGTTGGGGCTGGCTGCATTTGCGCTTGCACGAAGAAGGGATTGAAGGCGGGCACATCGTGATTCAAGAGGGGCACATCACTTATCCGCTGCCGGTGACCATGGACGCGATTGCGATTTGCCAGGCGCCGAGCGCCGTGGTGTGGAAGAAGTTTCTGGCGATGTATCAGCGCTATGGACGGGCGCGGCTGGCGTTGCATTCGCGGATCGTCAATGCCGATAGTGATGAGGATGCGGTGAGGTTTACCGGGCAGTACGTCTTGCACCGGTAAAGACACAAAACCTGTGGCGAGGGAGCTTGCTCCCGCCGGCCGGTCCGCGCTCGGGCGCAGCAGTCGCACATCAGGCAGCCAGGTTTAACTGATGCTGCGCGGAGTCTAGGTTTTGGGGCCGCTTCGCAGCCCAGCGGGAGCAAGCTCCCTCGCCACAGGTTTGGGTGAACTCAGGATCGGGCCAGTTCCAGTAACTTCTCTCGCCACGCAGCCTTCGCCGGCAGCGCCAGAAAAAACTCATTCAGCAACGATTCCCGCGCCGGATAACAAAAAGGCTTCCCGCTCAAATCCAGCACTTCACCACCCGCCCCTTCCAGCACACCTTGGGCCGCCGCCGTGTCCCACTGCGAGGTCGGCGCCAGGCGCGGATAACAATCCGCCGCCCCTTCAGCCAGCAAACAGAACTTCAACGAACTGCCGATATTAGCCAGTTGCAACTCACCCAGACTGGCGCTCAAACCGGCCAGCAAACGTTCCTGCTCGGGGCTTGAATGCCGGCGGCTGGCGACCACGGTAAACGCCTCGCCCGCAGCAGGAATCTCACGAACCTGAATCGGCAACGCCTCGGCACCTTTATCACCACGCCATGCGCCCAGACCGGCGCCACCGACATAAAACCGCCCGTTGGTCGGCATCGACACCACGCCAAACACCACCCGGCCCTCCTCGATCAGCGCGATGTTGACGGTGAACTCTTCGCTGCCGGAGATGAACTCCTTGGTCCCGTCCAACGGGTCCACCAGCCACCAACGCTGCCAGCCGGCTCGCACGCTTTGGGGAATGTTGGCGTCTTCTTCGGACAGCACCGGAATACTCGGGTCCAGTGCCGTCAGTCCGTCCAGGATCAGATGGTGGGCGGCCAGATCGGCTGCGGTGACGGGCGAATCGTCAGCCTTGGCGGTCACCGCCGTGCCGATGCGCCAGAACGGCAAAATCGCTTCGCCAGCCTTCAGCGCCAGCTCAATCACAGGCGCCATCAATGGATGCGGGAACGTCATGGCAGAAACACCCCACGCTGAGTCAGCAGATCACGGGCCAGATACAGCGCCGCCAAGGCACGGCCCTCGGTGAATCGCGGGTTCTGCGCCAGGGATGAAAGCTCGCGCAGGTTGATCTTGTCCACGCCCATCGGCTCGGGCTCGTCGCCCTCCAGGCGCTCTTCGTACAGATCGGTGGCCAGCACCACCTGGATCTTCTGGCTCATGTAACCGGGCGATAACGACAACTCGGTCAGGTGCTCCAGTTGCCGCGCGCCATACCCGGCCTCTTCCTTGAGTTCGCGCTCGGCCGCCGCCAGCACGTCCTCGCCCGGCTCGATCAAGCCTTTGGGCAACGACAGCTCATAAGCATCGGTGCCGCCACAATACTCTTCGACCAGCACCGCATGATCCGCATCGAGCATCGCCACGATCATCACCGCGCCATAGCCGGCGCCTTTGCCGACCAAGCGCTCGTAGGTGCGCTCCACGCCATTGGAAAAGCGCAGCTTCAGCTCCTCGACGCAGAACAAACGGCTGGTGGCGACGATCTCGCGGGCGAGTACGGTGGGTTTCTGGCGCATGAAAGGCTCCTTGGCGTAAGCGGGTTACTATACCCGGCCTATCCTGATTGTTGACCTCGGATATCTTTTTTACCGCTGGAGAAGTTTTTTATGTCCCTGCTGCCCTGGCGCGACATCGACACCGTTCTGCTGGATATGGACGGCACGCTGCTGGACCTGCACTACGACAACCATTTCTGGATGGAGCACCTGCCTCAGCGTTACGCCGAGTTGCACGGGGTCAGCCGGGCCATGGCCGAGATGGAGTTGCAGCCGCTGTTCGAACGCAACGCCGGCCAATTGCAGTGGTATTGCCTGGATTTCTGGAGCGCCGAGCTGAAACTGCCGGTGCGCGAACTGAAACTGGAAACCGCCCACCTGATCGCCCTGCGACCGGATGCGGACACGTTTCTGGCGGCGATCAAACAGGCGGGCAAGCGCGTGGTGATGATCACCAATGCGCACCGTGATTCGCTGTCATTGAAGCTGGAACGGATTGAACTGGCGCCCTACTTCGAGCGGTTGATCAGCTCGCATGACTATGGTTTTCCCAAGGAGAATCCGCAGTTCTGGGAGGCGTTGCAGGCCGACATCGGTTTTGATCCGGCGCGCAGCCTGTTTATCGACGACACGTTGCCGATCCTGCGCAGTGCGCAGAGTTTTGGGGTGGCGCACCTGTTGGCGGTGAGTGAGCCGGACAGTCGCAAAGGGCCGAAGGACACGGCGGAGTTTGCGGCGGTGGGGGATTATCGGGAGCTTATTGCAGGGCTTTAGACCTTATCGCCTGCTTCGCGGGCAAGTCGGAACGCCGCATCGCTCGCTCCGACAGGGTTTGCGTCGTGCACAAAACCTGCAGGAGCGAGCGATGCGGCGCTCCGACTTGCCCGCGAAGGCCATCAAACGGACTTAAGGATTACTCAGGAATCCGCAACGTCTGCCCCGGATAGATCTTGTCCGGATGCTTGAGCATCGGTTTGTTGGCGTCGAAGATTTTTTGATACTTGTTGGCATCGCCATACACGCGCAAGGAAATAGCGCTGAGGGTGTCGCCCTTCACGACGGTGACAAACTTTGCGGCCACTACCACCGGCCCGGTCACGGTCATCTGATCGTCCACGCTGCCAACTCCAGCGATATTGCCCACCGCCAGCAGAATCTTTTCCTTCTCTTCCTGGCTGCCCACATCACCGGTGACGGTGACTTTGTCGCCGTCCACCGTAGCCTGCACATTCGGGTTACCCAGGCCGACCTTGCTGATGTGTTCCTTCAACTGCTCACTGGCATTGGCGTTGCCCGGTGTCAGTAGATCGATAAGTTTTTCGCCTGCTTCTTTTACAAAGCTAAAAATACTCATGGTGCACGCTCCTTGGGTTTAGGGTTCCAGACGCAAAAGACTAGACCAAGCTTGAAACCCCCGGTTCCAACCCGACCAATGACGCTGATCCGGCACAAGCGCTAGAATCCCGACCTTCACCGCGCCCTGGAGCGAAGATGGACATCAAGCAGCTGAAATTCCTCATCGCCCTCGACGAAACCCGCCACTTCGGCCAGGCCGCGGCGCGCTGTCATATCACCCAGCCGACCCTGTCCATGCGCCTGCGCAGCCTCGAAGAAGAACTCGATCTGCCGCTGGTCAATCGTGGCCAGCGCTTCGAAGGCTTCACCGCGCCGGGCGAGCGCGTGTTGGCGTGGGCGCGCACGGTGATGGCCGCCTACGACGGCTTGCAGGCCGAGGCCGCCGCCTGTCGCGGCAATCTGGTCGGTACGCTGCGGTTGGGCGTGGTGCCGCTGTCGAGTTTCGATCCGCTGCCATTGATGCAACGCCTGCATGCCGAACACCCGAACCTGCGCTTTGAACTCTCGGCCCTGAGCTCCGAACAAATCCTCGAACAACTGGCGAACAATCGCCTGGACCTCGGCGTGTCTTACCTGGAGCGACTGGACAACGAGCGTTTCGATTCCCTGGCCTTCAGCGAAACCCGCATGGGCCTGCTCTACGATCAGCGCTTCTTCAGCTTCGGCGAGGCGCCGTTGAGTTGGGAGTCCTTGATCGAGTTGCCCTTGGGCATGCTCACCAGCGGCATGCACTTTCGCCAGTCCATCGATCACAACTTCCACAGCCGCGGCCTGACACCCCAGCCGCTTCTGCAAACCGACGCGGTCCACCAATTGTTACAAGGGGTGCACGGCGGCCTCTGCTGCGCGGTGATGCCGTTGGATGGCGGCCTGGAAAACCTCACCGATCACTTGCGTCTGCAACCCATCGAAAACGCCAAGACCCTTGCCCGGCTTGGGCTGATCATGCGTCGCAGCGCCCCGCGTTCGGCGCTGGCCGAAGCCTGCTTTGCGATCTATCAGAAATCGCTGACAGCTTCTTGATCGATGTCATCTATCGGTAGATCGGTATAAGCGATTAGACGCGACATGTTGACGCGCCTAGGCTTAAAGCTGACTAAACCGTCGGTGATGCCCATGAAAGCCAAGCGTCCTGCCTGCGCGGCGCCCGCCTCTGAAGCGCCCGCACCCGCCGCCAGCCAGACCTACAGTTACAGCGACCTTCAACAAACCGAATCGGCCAGCACCGCGCTCGCCGAAGAAGTCGCGTTGGCGATCGCTTATAACGGCATCAGTCAGGCGGTGATGCTGGTAACGCCGACGGACCTTGAAGACTTCATCGTCGGTTTCAGCCTCGGCAGCGGCATCATCGAAGCCGCCTCTGACATCTATGACTTGCAACTCAGCGGCTCGGGCTCGGCGCAATACGCGCAAGTGACCATCGCCAACCGCGCGTTCTGGAACCTCAAGCAGCAGCGTCGGCAAATGGCCGGCACCAGCGGCTGCGGGCTCTGCGGCGTGGAAGCGGTTGAACAGGCGTTGCCAGACCTCAAGGTATTGCCCGGCGCGCCCTTGCCCCCCGCCGAATGGCTCGATGGCTTGCGCCAGCGCATCGGTGCGTTCCAGCCTCTTGGTCAGTACTCCGGCGCAGTGCATGCGGCGGTGTTCATGAACGGTCAGGGCGAATTGCTGCTGGGCCGTGAAGACATCGGCCGGCATAACGCCCTCGACAAACTGATTGGCGGGCTCATCCGCCAGAAGATCCCGACTGAAGGCGGCCTGGCGATTGTCACCAGCCGTTGCAGCCTCGAATTGATTCAAAAAGTATTGCGCGCCGGCATCCAGACCCTGGTCAGCCTGTCGTCGCCCACGGGCCTTGCCGTGCAATGGGCCCGTCGCCACAACCTCAACCTCATCCATCTGCCCCAGAAGAATGCGCCGCGGGTCTACAGCCCGGCATTGGAGAATCAAGCGTGAGTCAACACCGTCAAGCCGACCAGAAACCCGTCCCTCGCTACAAGCCCTACAAAGGCCCGGCCGGTGGCTGGGGCGCACTGGCCAGCGTTGCCCGGGCCTGGCTGACCAGTGACAACGCGCTGAAAAACCTGCGCATGATGCTCAAAACCAACAAGAACGGCGGGTTCGATTGCCCCGGTTGCGCCTGGGGCGATTCCAACGAAGCCGGCATGGTGGCGTTCTGCGAGAACGGCGCCAAAGCGGTGAACTGGGAAGCGACCAAACGGCGTGTCGACGGCGCTTTCTTTGCTAAACACAGCGTCAGTTCGTTGCTGGAACAGAGCGACTATTGGCTGGAGTATCAGGGTCGCCTGACCGAGCCATTAAGCTATGACGCCGAAACCGATCGCTACAAGCCGATCAGCTGGGAAGCGGCGTTCGCCTTGATCGCCAAACATTTGCAGGGCCTGTCGAGCCCGAATCAGGCCGAGTTCTACACCTCGGGCCGCGCCAGCAACGAAGCGGCGTACCTCTATCAATTGTTCGTGCGCACCTACGGCACCAACAACTTCCCCGACTGCTCGAACATGTGCCACGAGGCCAGCGGCGTGGCGTTGGCGCAAAGTGTCGGTGTCGGCAAAGGCACCGTGACCTTCGACGACTTCGAACACGCCGACGCGATTTTTGTCTGGGGCCAGAACCCGGGCACCAACCATCCGCGGATGCTCGAACCTTTGCGCGAAGCCGTGAAACGCGGCGCGCAGGTGGTCTGTATCAACCCGTTGAAAGAGCGGGGCCTGGAACGCTTCCAGCACCCGCAGCACCCGATCGAAATGCTCACCAACGGCGACAAGCCGACCAACACCGCCTACTTCCGCCCGGCGCTGGGCGGCGATATGGCGGTGCTGCGTGGCATGGCGAAATTCCTGCTGCAATGGGAGCGCGACGCGCAGAAGGCGGGTGAGCCGGCCGTGTTCGACCACGATTTCCTCAATGAGCACAGCGTCAACGTCCTGGAGTACCTGGGCACCGTCGACGACACTTCCTGGGAGCAGATCGTCGAGCAGTCCGGCCTGCCCCTGGTGGAAATCGAGCAAGCGGCGCGCATGTACGCCAAAGGCAAGAACGTCATCATGTGCTGGGCCATGGGCATCACCCAGCACCGCCACTCAGTGGCAACCATCCAGGAAATCGCCAACCTGATGCTGCTGCGCGGCAACATCGGCCGGCCGGGCGCCGGCCTGTGCCCGGTGCGTGGCCACAGTAACGTGCAGGGTGACCGGACGATGGGCATCAACGAACGTCCGCCAGTGGCGTTCCTCGATTCCCTGGAGCGGCGCTTCCAGTTCAAGGTGCCGCGTGAAAACGGTCATAACGTGGTCGAGGCGATTCATGCCATGGCCGAAGGCCGCGCCAAAGTCTTTATCGGTCTGGGTGGCAACTTCGCTCAGGCAACCCCGGACAGCCCGCGCACCTTCCAGGCCCTGAGCAATTGCGACCTGACCGTGCAGATCAGCACCAAGCTCAACCGCAGCCATTTGGCCCACGGTAAAGATGCGCTGATTCTGCCGTGCCTGGGCCGTACCGACATCGATATCCAGGCCGAAGGCGCGCAAGCGGTGACCGTCGAAGATTCGTTCAGCATGGTCCACGCCTCCAACGGCCAGTTGCAGGCACTGTCGAATCAGATGCGCTCGGAGCCGTCGATTATCGCCGGCATCGCTGCCGCGACCCTGGGCAGCAGACCGGTGGACTGGAACTGGCTCGTGGCCGATTACAGCCGCATTCGCGATCTGATCGCCGATACCATTCCGGGCTTTCGCGACTTCAACGAGAAGATCAAGAATCCGGGCGGTTTCTACCTCGGCAACAGCGCCGGTGCACGCAAGTGGAACACCCCGTCCGGGCGCGCCAATTTCCGCCCGAACGCCCTGCCCAAGGACCTGGTGCACGAACGCACCCGCGCCACGGGCGTGTTGCCGGACCTGATCATGCAATCGATGCGTTCTCACGATCAGTACAACACCACGATTTATGGGCTGGATGACCGTTACCGTGGCGTGAAGGGTCAGCGGGATGTGTTGTTCGTCAATGAAGCGGACATCATTCGTCTGGGGTTCAAGCCTGGGCAGAAGGCTGACATCGTTTCGATCTGGGATGATGGACGTGAGCGTCGAGTGAAGGGCTTTACGCTGCTGGCGTTTGATATTCCTGCGGGGCAGGCGGCTGCTTACTATCCAGAAGTAAATCCACTGGTACCGCTGGAAAGCACCGGAGATGGCAGCCATACGCCAACGTCGAAGTTTGTGGCGATCCGTCTGGAAATGGCGAGTGAGACCGGGTTGATTTTAGCCAAGTCGGCTTAACGGGACGGCAGGTCTGGCCTCTTCGCGGGCAAGCCTCGCTCCTACAGGATCGGTGTCTTACGCATTTTTTTGTACATGACACGAATCCTGTAGGAGCGAGGCTTGCCCGCGAAGGCGTCCGATATGACAACACATGATCGGGCCCCTTTCGGTACTTTCCAATCGCCCACAAAAAAGGCCGCTTTTTCACAAAAACGGCCTATCCGAAGTAGCTAAAGACCGGCGAAAAACCGTTAAGTTCCGCCCAAAAAACAGCAACTTATAGAAATGTGCTCAAGTCGTGTTACTCGTCGGATTTCGATTGTCACAACCCCGACACAGCCTCAGGATCGCGCCGTCATCCCCTTGAGGTTCCTCTATGAAGTTCTCCTCGATTCTCTTGTTGTCCCTTGGCCTGGTCAGTGGCTTCGCTTCTGCCGGAGGCACCACCGAAGCAGGTGTGGGCGGCGCATTGGGCGGGGTTCTTGGCTCGGTCGTCGGTCAGTCGCTTGGCGGTAATACGGGTTCCACCATTGGCGCGGCCCTAGGCGGCGCGGGTGGTAGCGCAGTCGGCGCAGACAAACGCAGCCGTGGCGAAGCCGCCATTGGTGGTGCGTTGGGCGCAGCAGGCGGTAACGTGGTCGGCCGCAGCATGGGCGGCACCACCGGCAGCCTGATCGGCTCCGCAGCAGGCGGCGGCGCCGGTGGCGCGCTGGGTAACTACATGGGCAACAAGAGCGATGAAGACGATGATCGTCGCTCCTATCGCGGCGGCCGTGATGATCGTCGCTACTACCGTGACGGCCACCCGGGCCGAGGTCATGCCTACGGTCATCGCAAACATAACAAGCACTATCGTCATCATTGAGGCCTGAACGGCTTCGCTGATCGATAGATAAAAAATCGCAGCCCATGGGCTGCGATTTTTTTTGTCCGTCAAACCACCAGACGCTCCAATGCACCACGCAATCCGGCAGGGATCGACACCGGCTGATTCGACGTCCGATCCACAAACACATGCACGAAGCGCCCCGCCGCGCAGGCCTCGTCTTCCCCGGCCTTGAATACCGCCAGTTCGTACTGCACCGAGCTGTTACCCAACTTGCCCACCCGCAGACCGATCTCGATCCGCTCCGGAAAGGCGATGGAGGCGAAATAATCGCAAGACGAACTCACCACAAAACCCACCACCTCGCCGTCATGGATATCCAGGCCACCGATTTCGATCAGATAGGTATTCACTGCCGTGTCGAAGAAGCTGTAGTAAGTGACGTTGTTGACGTGACCGTAGGCGTCGTTGTCGTGCCAGCGGGTGGTGATGGGCTGGAAGTGCGGGTAGTCGGTGCGTTGGGGCATCGGGTTGGACATCGTGTCGATTCCTGGAGTTGGATTGCCAGTCTAAGGCGAATACCGCGCTGTATTCATCGAGAGCAGGCTCGCTCCCACATTTGATCTTCTGTGAACACAGAATTTGTGGGCGACCGAGATCCCTTGTGGGAGCGAGCCTGCTCGCGAAAGCGCCGGCACAGGCGCTGCATCAATTACTTGTCAGCAAACCCTTTACCCATCAACTCCAACTCACCAATCAACCGCGCCGGCTTCCAGTGATCGCCCTGGCGAGCCTCCAGCGCCATCAAACGCTGATGAATATCCGCCAGCCCTTGCTGATCCGCCCACGCCATTGGCCCGCCCTTGTCCGCCGGGAAGCCATAACCGTTGAGGTACACCAGATCAATGTCGTGCGCCGACCCTGCAATACCTTCCTGAAGGATCTTCGCGCCTTCATTGACGAGTGCCAGCAGACAGCGCTCAAGAATCTCCTCAGGGCTTATCTCCCGACGCTGGAAGCCAAGCCCTTCGCTAACACTTAGCACCAGCGCATCGACTTCAGGATCGTGTTCAGCCTGTCGACTGCCCGGCTCATAGTGGTAATAGCCATTGCCGCTCTTCTGACCAAATCGGCCCAGTTCGCACAGACGGTTATCCACCTGAACCTCAGGCGCATCCTGGCCTGTGCCTGCCAGTTCCCGAGCCCGCCATCCCAGGTCGACGCCCACCACGTCGTACATGCGAAACGGCCCCATGGCAAAACCGAAGCCTTGCAGCGCCGCGTCCACCTGATAGGGATAAGCGCCCTCAAGCAGCATCTTGCGCGCTTCAAGCACGTAGGTATTGAGCATGCGGTTGCCAATGAAACCCTCACAGTTGCCCGCTACCACGCTGACCTTGCCCATGCGCGTGCCCAGCTCCAGCGCCGCATCGAGTACGGCCGGCGAAGTCTTCGCACCGCGAACGATTTCCAGCAATTTCATGATGTGCGCCGGGCTGAAGAAGTGCAGCCCCAGGACCTGAGCCGGACGGCGAGTCGCCGCGGCGATGGCGTCGATATCCAGCGCTGAAGTGTTGCTGGCCAGAATGGCTTCGGGTTTGAGCAGCCCGTCCAGTTCGCGAAAGATCTTTTGCTTGAGGTCAAGGTTTTCGTAAACCGCTTCGATCACCAGATCAACCTCGCGGATCGCCGCATAATCAGCCGCTGCCGTGACCCGAGCGATGCGCGCATCCGCCTCGGCCTGATCGATGCGACCCTGGCGCACATTGTGCGCGTAGGTGTCCGCCACGGTAATCAGCGCCTGTTCCAGCATCTGCGGGTTGTTATCGACCCATTGCACCGGCACCCCGGCATTGGCCAGGCACATGACAATGCCACGGCCCATGGTGCCCGCACCAATCACGGCGGCGCGCTGAATGTTGAACGGTGTCTGGCTCATGTTTGCTCTCTTGTTGGCGATCCAAAGACAGTCCTCACCATAGTCAGCCGCTGGGCATTTTTGAAATTTATTCCTGTGATGAGGGACATTCAGCGGATGGATCTACCTCAGCCAGACACTGGAGCCCCCTGTAGGAGTGAGCCTGCTCGCGATGGCGTTAGTACATTCAACAACGACAGCGGCTGACAATCCGCTATCGCGAGCAGGCTCACTCCTACAGGGGGGCGCAGTTCAGCCTGCGAGATGTTGTTCAGCCCACTCCCGCACGTCGGCATACGGATAATTTTCCAGCGCCGCAAATCCCGATATCGAACGCGCCTTGAGCTTGGTAAACAGCGGCACGCTGATCCCGCACAAAAATCGCGTTACGCGTTCAGCCGACGGCACATTGCCGGTGTGCTGTTCATGCCTGTGGATAAAATCATCGCACAGCGCTTCAAAGTTTTTATCCACAAGCGCCGGCAATTCCGGCGGCGATGGCAGTCGCGCCACGTGCCCATGACACACCGAACAATGTCCACACTGACGAGGCGCGTTTTCATCGCCGAAGTACTCGGCCAGGCGATAGCCCAGGCAGTGGTCGGTGGCAAACAGATCCAGCATCGCGTGAATCCGAGCAATCTCGGTACGTTCGTGCTGGGTGAAATAGGCGTGCAGTTCGGCGCTCAGTGCCTGACTGTCGACATTCGCTTGCAGCAGGCTGTAGACCTCGGTCATCTGCTTGCTTTCCAGCTCGACCCAGCCTTTCTCCTGGAAATAATCCAGCGCCTTGACCACCCGGTTACGCTCGGCCTGATGCTGTTCATAGAGCGCGTCGAAATTCACCGTAGCCCAGGTCCGCGCACGGCTGGAAGTCTGGATGATGGCTGCAACGAAGTCTCTTCGCTCGCCCTCGAAGCGGGCCAGCAAGGCTTCCGGCTCTTGCAGATACTTGAAGCGGTATTCGGCGTAATAGGCGTAACGCGGGGCAATCAAGCCACGCAGCTCGAGTTGCACCAGCAAAGTCTTGAGCGGCAACTGGCGAATGTTGCTCTGGTCCGACAAGGGCCCCAACAGAAACTCCCACTGCCCCTCTGGCGCGGCAGCTTGCATCTCATCGAGCACACAACGAATGCCGTCCAGTTCCGGCGTGTCGCCGTAGACGAAGTTTTCCAGCACGTTGAGGCTGTCGCGATTGGCCAGCACCAGGCAGTCGGACGGTTGCCCGTCACGCCCGGCACGGCCGATTTCCTGGCTGTAGTTTTCGATGGATTTGGGCAGGTCGAAATGCACGACGTTGCGGATATCGCTCTTATCGATCCCCATCCCGAAGGCAATGGTGGCGACGATGCAATTGGACTGCCCGCCCATGAACCGTTTTTGAATGGCTTCGCGTTGTTCGTGGGGCAAACCGGCGTGATAGGCCTCGGCCTGTATGCCGTTACGGCCCAGGTGTTCGGCGATGTGCTCGGCGGTTTTTTGCAGGGTGACGTAGACGATACTCGGCTGGCCAGGACGTTCGCTCATCCATTCGACCAGACGTCGGCGCTTGTCCTGACCGCGTACCGGCTCGACCAGCAGATTGAGGTTCGGCCTGTAGAAACCGGTGGTCACCACGTCTTCGGGTGCGATGGCGAACTTGGCCTCCATGTCCGCGATCACTTTGGGCGTCGCAGTGGCGGTCAGCAGCAGCGCCTGCGGAATGTTGAACTGGCGCTGGTAGTCGGGAAGCTTGAGATAGTCGGGACGGAAATTGTGGCCCCACTCCGAGATGCAGTGCGCCTCGTCCACCACCAACAACGAGATGGGCACCTGCTGCAGGAAATTGCGAAAGCGCTCGTTCTTCAGGCGCTCCACAGAGATCATCAAAATCTTAAGTTCGCCGGACCTGGCCCGGGCCATCACATCACTTGCGTCGTCCCGACTCTGGGCCGAATCGATGCTGCCCGCCGCAATGCCATGGCGTTGAAGGAACGCCAACTGATCTTGCATCAACGCCAGCAGCGGCGAGACCACCAGCGTCAGGTGCGGCAGCAAAAGCGCCGGCAATTGATAACAAAGGGACTTGCCTGAGCCGGTGGGGAAAATCGCCGCCGCCGAGCGCCCGGCCAACACCGCGCTGACCGCCGCCTCCTGGCCGGGCCGAAACTGTGGATAACCGAAAACCTGTTCCAGGGTGTTGTGCATAAGCTGTCACTCCGTTGACCGCTGCGAAGCCCAAAGCCTAGCCGGCAAACGCAGCGAGTCGAGAAAAGGTCGGGGACCAAAACGATACGGGATGATACAGCGGATGCAACCTGGACACGGCAAGGCATGAGGGTTGGGCAGCGTTCAGATCGCTATCGCGAGCAGGCCCACTCCTAAAGGGAAATGCATTTCAAAATAGTGTGGGAGCGAGCCGCTCGCGAAAAGACCAGAGCAGTCTCCGCAAGACTTTCGAGAGCCCTCAGGGCACTAACACCGCCACACGCAATTGATCATTCAGCGCTTGCTCGTGAACGGTTTGGCTCTTGCTCACCCAAACCGCATGGGCCGGGCTGATTTCACCCGTGAAGGCCGCCGCCAACTGACGCAAATCGGCGACGCTTCGCACGCGAGGGCAGAAGGGTTCGCCGTCGCAGTTCTGACTGGCGCCGCGGTAGGTGATCAGCAACCGATCCCACAACCCGTCACGCACTCGCCTGACCGACTTGAGCTTTACATCCTGCACGCCCAGTCGCTGTTTCAGACTTTGTTCGTCGAGCATTTCGCTGGCCAGCAGCGCCTTACCGAACATCAACACTTCGGCGCGGGATGCAGTGTCCACATTGGCCTGGCTTGTCATCGCATCTGGCCAACCGGTGCGATCCATATTGGCGAGGATCAAAGAGTTATCCGTGTCAGCTGCACCCGCCAAACGACAAACACCTGCCCACAGCAACAAAATCGAGGCCATACGTAGCCATTGCATACCTAATTCCCTTTAAGCATTGAACAGACGTTTTCGAAACGTCCTACAGATTCTGGCGCGCACCATACAGAGGATTGCTGCGTTGCGCCTGACAAACACGTAGGAAATTCGACCTCTAGGGGATTTGCTGAAAAAAGCCTCGGGGTACACGTAGGCAAAAAGCCACAACGCAAGTAAATCCCCTACAAATCCCGTCCATTTTCGCTGTATTGCGACGCCAGGAAGTACGCCTCTATAGTTTGCGTCGCCGCTGAAAACAGGACGGACCTCATGCAAGACCGCTATCGCCCGCTCAAAACCCGCTACAGCGAATCGCCCGTGTTGGTCATCGACACCGAGGCCGACCCTCACGAAATCCTCGACGCCGCCCACCAACGTCTGCGCGCCGCCAGCGACCTGCTCGAAACACTTTACTGCCTGTGCTTCAAACAGGCGGATTTGAAGGATATTCCTCATATAGTGAATGCACTTTATTTATTAACGCAGGACGGCTGCGAACTTCTTGAAGTTGCAAGACAACGAACAGAACTTTAAAAACACAAATACAGAAACAACTAACTTCTTCAACTTGCAAATAACAAACACTAGTCTGCAAGCTCTTAAACCCATCAAGAGCACTACAATGACTACATTAACTATTTTCTTCTGCGGCACCGGCTCGACCAAATTCGACAACCAGAACCCGACTTACTGGAACGGCGAATTGGTCTCGACACTGGCTTCCCATCACGGCGGCCGCGAATTTGCCGAATGGATTGTGATTGACGGCCCCGGCACCAGCAACCTGCAAGCCGACGAGCTGTTCACCAAATCCGGGGACTACGGCCTGAGCGGCACGCTGTTCGGCAAGGGATGGGAAGAAAACGTCAAACACGCCATCAACATCATCAAAGGCAAATGCGACTGGGAACGTGAAAAACTGACCGAGGCTGAATACAACCGTCTCAAGGCTGCCGGAATCCCTATTGAAGATGTGATCGTCGAAGGTTCCTGGTTGTGGCGCAAGTACAACTACGGCGACCGCAGCGTGACCCAACAGAAGTTACAGGAACAAATCATCAAAACATTCCGTAAGGACGGCGTTATTCCAACCAACGTCAACTTGGTAGGCTGGAGCCGCGGCGGCATTAGTTGCCATATGCTGGCCAATGCCATGTTCAAGGACAGCGCACTGAAGAACATTCCGGTGAACATCTTTGCCATTGACCCGGTACCGGGCGTCGGTAACTTCCAGGAAGACAAAGTCAAACTGAATGCCAACGTAAAAGAATACGTTGGCTTCTACGCCCGGGACGAACGCTCCAAAGGCTTCAGCTGCGTCATCCCGCAAACGGCCACCGGCACCCGCACTCACATCTACCCGATGCCCGGCCGCCACGGCACGCTGGTCGGCAACGCCGCCGCCGATGGTGTCAGCGGCCCTAAAGCGCTGGCCGAACCCGGCCTGATCGTCCGCCACTTTGCCGAAGTGTGCTTGAAACGCTGGGGTGTGCCGCTGAACAAAACCACCAACCTGACCCCGACCGACCTGCAAAACCACCACAACGCCATGGCCAGCGCCGCCGCGAAATACAAAGCGATGGAAAAGTGCTCGTACACCTTCTTCACCGAACTGGACCAGGGCGAGCGCTACGTTTCGCTAGGCAGCAACGGGGTCAAGTTCTCGGCGGTGAGAGGCACGATTTACGCGCCGGCGACTGGGTTGACCACTGGCCTGCAGGATGTGGGGGCTTATCAGCATATTGGTTAAGTGATGGGTGTGGGAGCAGGTTCAGGTCAACCTTGATGATTCACGCCGAGCATTTCTGATGAGGACGCGATGAGGCTGATGGCGAAAAAACGCGAGAAATTGCGCCGCGGAAAATTCCTATGGAAAGGGCCTAGCCAAGGTTCGGCCAGGTCCTACAAGCGGAGACTCTTTGTCGTCTATCGCTGCTTGATGGCTCGTATCTATAGTCGTGACTGTCGCTGACAAATCAGCGACCGGGCTTGGTCACCCGATGGAATACATAAACGCGTCCGTTGTATGCTGCCGGCACTCAAGTGTCTGCACGCTATATGGTGGCTGTGTTTGGGACGCCTTTAGGCGTGCCGGCCTTTATGGGTTCCAACGGTTGACCAACCCGAACACAGTCCGCCTCCATCGCTTGGTCACGATGGTAGTGGCTTCATCTAATGCATTTGAGAATACATAAAATGAATACATGGAACCCGTCCACAACCGATCGCTACCTACCACTGCAAACCAACCTAACCGATTCCCCGCCCCTGATCATCGACACAGAGGCCAACCCCCAGGACATCCTCGAAGCCGCCCTCCAGCGCATCCGAGCCTCCAGCGACCTCCTCAAAACCCTGCACTGCGTTTGCTTCAAACACGGCGACGTCGAAGACATCCCCCACATCACCCACGCGCTCTACCTCTTGGCCCAGGACGGCTGCGACCTGCTCCAAGTCGCCCAACAACGCATGATGGGCTGGAAAGCACCGGCCTGACGCCGAGTGAAAAGATCGTTCCCACGCTCCGCGTGGGAATGCCTCCACGGACGCTCCGCGTTCGGCTCTTGGGACGCAGAGCGTCCCGGGCTGCATTCGATCAAGCCTTCAACGCCTGAGACAATCGTGATGTCTGAATTAACGTTCAAACACAAACAAGCGCACTACGAAAAGGTGTGCCGCTCTAATTACCTGGCCAGTCTGCATCTCGCTGGTTTCGACACATCACCGGCAGACCTCGACAAACCACTGCCTACGCGAGAAGAAGCGCTCGCCAAATACCAACAAGACAAACCGTCACAACCCGCTCCCGCCCTTCCCCACAAGCCTGCCGATCAATAAGATCCATCCAAGCCCAACCGGACACCCCCGCAATGAACCTCTCCCCCAACTTCCCCGACGACCAAGTCATGCACCTGCTCATGCAGCTGTTGCACGAAGAGCTCGGCCTGCCCGAACGCAAAACCATCAGCCTCACCACCTCGATCAACTTCGACCTGGGCTGCAATGGCGCTGATGCGCGGCATTTGATGGAATCGCTGGAACAACAGTTCGGGATCGACCTCGATGACTACGACGCCTATCGCTACTTTCAGCCCGAAGGGTTTGATGTGCATCTCAAGCGAAAGGCAAAGGGTCGCGGTGACAAAATCCCGCTGACCATCGGCATGCTTTACCAAGCGATCAAAATGCAACGGTGGGATACGCAGCAACTGGAAGGCATCGAGCCCAACACATAAGTGCCATTATTCTGGTCGTTTAGCGCCAACACAGCTGGAATATTGGCAGTTGTGAGTTGGATGGTGAAACCAAACGCCCACAAAAAAGCCGCCCTCAAAGGGCGGCTTTTTCATTCGCTAAATCCAAGCCTTACAGCTTAGGACCCGCAGCCTTGATCGCGTCGCTCACTTCAAACTTCTTGAAGTTCTCAACAAACAACCCAGCCAACGCCTTGGCCGCTTCATCATAAGCAGCCTTGTCAGCCCAGGTGTTACGTGGGTTCAGCAGGCCAGTCTCAACGCCCGGCACTGCCAACGGCACGTCCAGGTTGATGGTGTCGAGGTGCTCGGTTTCTGCACCGATCAACGCGCCGCTCTGGATCGCTGCAATCACGCCACGAGTGGTCGGGATGTTGAAGCGTTTGCCAACGCCGTAGCCGCCGCCGGTCCAGCCGGTGTTGACCAGGTAAACCTTGGAGCCGAAGCCGCGGATGCGCTTGATCAGCAGCTCTGCGTATTCGCCGGCCGGACGCGGGAAGAACGGTGCGCCGAAGCAGGTGGAGAAGGTCGACTTGATGCCGCTGCCGGAACCCATTTCGGTCGAGCCCACCAGTGCGGTGTAGCCGGACAGGAAGTGGTAGGCCGCTTGTTCTTCGCTGAGGATCGAGACTGGCGGCAGTACGCCGGTCAGGTCGCAGGTCAGGAAGATCACAGCGTTTGGCTCGCCACCGAGGTTCTTCTCGGAACGCTTGGCAACGTGCTCCAGCGGGTAAGCGGCGCGGCTGTTCTGGGTCAGGCTGACGTCGGCGTAGTCGGCGTGCTTGGCATCGTCGATTACGACGTTTTCCAGGACGGCGCCGTGCTTGATGGCTTTCCAGATGACCGGCTCGTTCTTCTCGGACAAGTCGATGCACTTGGCGTAGCAGCCGCCTTCGATGTTGAAGACAACGCCTTCGCCCCAGCCGTGTTCGTCGTCACCGATCAGGTAACGGCTTTCGTCGGCGGACAGGGTGGTTTTACCAGTGCCCGACAGGCCGAAGAACAGGGTCACGTCGCCCGCTTCACCGATGTTGGCAGCGCAGTGCATTGGCAGCACGTCGGCGGCCGGCAGCAGGAAGTTCTGCACCGAGAACATGGCTTTCTTCATTTCACCGGCGTAACGCATGCCGGCGAGCAGCACTTTCTTCTGGGCGAAGTTAATGATCACGCAGCCGTCGGAGTTGGTGCCGTCACGCTCTGGAACGCACTCGAAGTTGGCGACGTTCAGAACTTGCCACTCTTCACGACCGGCCGGGTTGTACTGAGCCGGGTTGATGAACAGGCAACGACCGAACAGGTTCTGCCAAGCCGTCTGAGTGGTCATTTTCACGGCCAAGTAGTGCTCTTCAGCCGAACCTACATGGACGTGGGAAACGAAATGTTCTTGCGCGTTATTGAAGGCCTCGACGCGGTCCCACAGGGCATCGAACTTGTCGGCCGGGAACTTGCGGTTGATCGGGCCCCAGGCAATGGCGGCCTGAGTGGACGGCTCTTCAACGATGAAACGGTCGACTGGCGAGCGGCCGGTACGGTGACCGGTGCGAACAACCAGTGCGCCAGTGTCGGCAAGCTCGCCTTCACCGCGATTCAGAGCTTCTTTTACCAGATCATCAACACTCAGATCGGTGTACACGGCGTTATTGGCTTGCGTCATGAGATTCCCCGTCGGCCAGTGGCCGAGTGTGCTCCAAACGTTTTGTAGTAGAAAGTCGTGCACTACTACCGCGACAAAAAGTGGGCCGGATTATGCCAGAAACGCCCAAAAATAGTAGGGCCCTCCCGTCAGAACGGCGTTATTCCGGCGCTATCCAGTGAATTTACCTGCGCTGAACCGTTTTAGTGCCGGGTATCTGACGGTGTCTCGACACCCGCACCGGCGAACAATTGGGTGATATCGGCCGCGTCAAACAGGTAGCGCTGGTTGCAGAACTGGCAATCGATCTCGATGTTGCCGCCGTGCTCGATGACCAGCGCCTGCGCGTCTTCCATGCCCAAACTGACCAGAGCATTGGCCGAACGTTCTCGCGAGCAGCTGCAACGGAAACGCAATCTCTGCACATCGAACAGGCGCACCTGTTCTTCATGGTAGAGGCGATGAAGCACGGTTTCGTTGTCCAGGCTCAGCAATTCGTCGGCGGTCAGGGTGTTGCCCAGCGCGGTGATGTGCTGCCAACTGTCCTCGCGCTCTTCCTGGTCTTTCAAGCGGTCGGCAGGCAGCTGCTGCAACAACATGCCGCGGGCGCGACGGCCATCGGCGTACAGCCAGAACCGGGTGCCAACCTGTTGCGACATGACGAAGTAGTTGGTGAAGCACTCCGACAGGGTTTCGCCATCCAGGTCGACAATGCCTTGGTAACGCTGACCCTGAGTGGGGTCGACGGTCAGTGCCAGCACGCCATTGGGCATCAGGTCGGCGAGGGTCGCGTCGGGGGCAATCCGGTCGGCTTCGTAACGGGCCAGGCCACGGATTTCACGCTCGCTGGAGCACTCGATCATCAGCAGCGGAATCGGACCGTCGGAACGGGCCTGAAGAATCAGCAAGCCATCGAACTTCAACGTGCCGACCAGCAATGACGCAGCCGCCATCAGTTCGCCGAGCAATTGCGCGACCGGCTCCGGATACGGGTGTTTGGCGAGGACTTCAGCGTAACTCCGTTCCAACGAAACCAGCTCGCCGCGGGTGTCGCTGTCATCGAAGATGAAGCGTTGGGTGTAGTCGGTATCCGGTAGATCGGTCATAGGTCTGGGTTCTGAAGTAATGACAAAATGGTTACAAATCGTGAAAATTGCGCCTTTGCAGCACCACTTTGGTGCGCGACGTTCAGCCATGGGAGGCATTTTATGAACAATCCGGGTTTGTTCCAAGCAAGGTGGAACCTGCGCCGGTTGGCTCTGTGCAATTTCGTGCCTCTGGCGCTGCTGGCCTTTTGGTTATGGCCTACGGGTCAGATGCTGTGTGTGATTTTCGACGAGTGGCTGTTTCATCTGCTGAATGCGCCGCTGGCCAGCAACCCGATATGGCTACGCATCTGGGCGATTGCAAGTCTGCGCCCATTCGATGTGGGGAGTTTCGCGGATGAGTGTGGTGCTTAGGGCCTGATTTTGTAGTGCTGCCGGCGAGTGCTGCGCACTCGATCGCGAGCAGGCTCACTCCCACAAAGGTCTGCGCTATACCTGTGGGAGCGTGACTTGCCCGCGAAGACTTCAGCCCAGACGACACAGAAGCATCTACCTCACTCGTCGTTACTGCTCCCACGAAACTTAAACAAATCCCGCCGCTGTTTCTTGCTTGGCTTGCCATCGGTGCTCATGCCCAACGCGCCCGCCTTGCGCATGGCCGCAGCCGCTTCGCGCTTGGCGATGCTGGCATCGGTTTCCGCATACAACGTCTGAGCCTCTGGCGCGCCACGGCGCACAATCGATAGCGCCTGAACCACCACCGTGCGTTCCTCGAACCCCACACGAATCTGAAACTCGTCGCCCACCCTCGGCTCCTTGCCCGGTTTGCAGCGCTCACCCCGGCAATGCACCTTGCCGCTTTCAATTGCCGCCTTGGCCAAGGCACGTGTTTTATAAAAACGCGCGGCCCACAACCACTTATCGAGACGGACCTTGTCGTCCTCTTCGTTTTTTTGTGCCACTGGAATTCCTCTTTCAGCCCATAGTCGGAACTGTACTACCGTTTCTGTCGGGCGCAAGAACTCGGCCCCCCAGATAGACTGTGATCTTGGCCGGCTCACCGGCATGGAGTGATCGAGTGACTATATTCCCGTCTTCATTGACCTCGCCTCAGGGCGGTTGCCAGGGCTGCCAGCAAAGCGAGCCGCTGGGCTTCGATTTTTCTTTTGCCTACCAACCGATCGTCGATCTGCGCGACCAATCAGTTTTTGCTCACGAAGCGTTGGTGCGTGGCATTGCCGGGGAAGGCGCACTGTCGGTGCTCGACCAAGTCACCGAGGAAAATCGCTACCGCTTCGACCAGCTCTGCCGGACCCGCGCCATTGCAGGAGCGGCCAATCTAAACATGCAGACACACTTGTCCATCAACTTCATGCCCAACGCCGTGTACCGCCCGGAGCTGTGCATCCGCACCACTCTGGAAGCCGCGAAAACACACAACTTCCCCATCAACCGGCTGATTTTCGAAACCCTGGAAAGCGAGCACGTAGATAACTATCGCCATTTGACTAATATTCTGCGTGAATACCGCGAATTCGGCTTCAAGACCGCCATCGACGATTTCGGCGCGGGCTACTCGGGGCTCAATCTGCTGGCTGATTTCCAACCGGACCTGATCAAACTCGACATGGCACTGATCCGCGATGTCGATCGCGACCGTGTTCGTCAGGCGATCGTCCGAGGGGTTGTCACAATGTGTGCGGAGTTGAACGTTACAGTCATCGCCGAAGGCATCGAAAGCGCCGGAGAACGGGATTTCCTGGCGGACTGTGGAATATTTCTGATGCAGGGTTACTGGTTCGCCAAGCCTGCATTCAAAGCGTTGGCCCAGGTAGCACCTGAGGCCTGGACGCGTTAATCGCCGGTTTTTTCCTATTGAAGACATTTGACCATTTGACCGTTATCGGTCTGCGCGAGTGGGTGGCGCTCCCGGATCTGGGAGTCGCGGGCCTGCGCGCAAAAATCGACACCGGCGCCAGCACCTCAAGCCTGCATGCCACCGACATCGAGCCGTTCGAGCGCGACGGTGAAAGCTGGGTGCGCTTCACCGCGCACCTGGGCACGGTGGTGCAGTTGCGCCATCGACGCTGCGAGGCGCCACTGGTGACGCGCAAAACCATCAAAAGCTCCAACGGTCACGCTCAGATGCGTTACGTGGTCAGCACCACACTGGCCCTGGGTGATCGGGTATGGCGGGTCGAATTCACCCTCGCCTGCCGCAAGTCCATGCGTTATCGCCTGCTCCTCGGCTCCAAAGCCCTGATCGACGGCCAACTGGTGGTCAATCCGGGCATCAAATATGTACAAGACAAGCCGGTGTTCCCGGTATCTACCTCTTCCACAGGTGTTGCATGAAGATCGCTGTGCTGTCGCGGAACCCGCGTCTGTATTCCACTCGTCGTCTGGTCGAAGCCGGTACCGAGCGTGGACATGAAATGGTGGTGATCGACACCCTGCGCGCCTATATGAACATTGCCAGCCACAAACCGCAGATCCATTACCGCGGCAAGCCGCTGGAAGGTTTCGACGCGGTGATCCCGCGGATCGGTGCGTCTGTGACGTTTTATGGCTGCGCGGTGTTGCGTCAGTTCGAAATGATGGGGGTTTTCCCGCTCAATGAATCGGTGGCCATCGCCCGTTCGCGGGACAAACTGCGGTCACTGCAATTGCTCTCGCGCCGCGGCATCGGCTTGCCGGTGACCGGGTTTGCGCACTCACCGGATGATATTCCCGACCTGATCGACATGGTCAACGGCGCACCGCTGGTGATCAAGGTGCTGGAAGGTACGCAAGGCATCGGCGTGGTGTTGTGTGAAACGGCGACGGCGGCAGAGTCGGTGATTGAGGCCTTCATGGGCCTGAAGCAGAACATCATGGTTCAGGAATACATCAAGGAAGCCGGGGGCGCGGACATTCGCTGCTTCGTGGTGGGCGACAAGGTGATCGCGGCGATGAAGCGCCAGGCCAAGCCTGGGGAGTTCCGCTCCAACCTGCATCGCGGTGGCAGTGCCAGCCTGATCAAGATCACCCCGGAAGAACGCATGACCGCGTTGCGGGCGGCCAAGGTCATGGGGCTGGCGGTGGCGGGCGTGGATATCCTGCGCTCCAATCACGGGCCGCTGGTGATGGAAGTGAACTCGTCGCCAGGGCTGGAAGGGATCGAGACCACCACCGGGAAGAATGTGGCGGGGATCATCATCGAGCATCTTGAGAAGAATGGCGGGCCGAATATGACGCGCACCAAAGGCAAGGGCTGACCCACTGAGCATTCCCACGCTCTGCGTGGGAATGCTCTAACGGACGCTCCGCGTTCGGCTGTTGCTGGGACGCCGAGCGTTCAGGGCTGCATTCCCACACAGAGCGTGGGAATGATCGGAGTAGTCAGCTGTTAAACCGCATCCCGCGGCAACATAAGCCCAAGCGGCAACCGCACCCGAGCTTCAAGCCCGCCACCCGGCCGATTGCGCAACTCGACATTCCCGCCATGCATCGAAGCGATCCGCTTCACGATGGCCAGTCCAAGTCCTGTCCCCTTCCCGCCCCTGGCACGATCACCCCGGGTGAACGGGTTGAAGATCGCCTCCAGTTCCGACGGATCAATCCCTGCGCCACGGTCCATGACGCTCAGCACCACATACGGCGCGCTGGTATCACCGGAGACATAAGCCGCCACCTCAACCCCGCTGCCAGCATGGTGCAACGCGTTGCCGATCAAATTGTTCAGCAGCCGCTTCATCGACACCCGACGCAAGGGAAACGCCTGGATCGGTTCCAGGCGCAGACGCACTTTTTCTTCGTTCTGGTTATACGGCGCAGCGACTTCACGAACCAGGTCAATCAGGTCCACTTCCTCGACAGACTCGTCACGACCATCGCGGATAAACGCGAGGAACTGGTCGAGGATCGCGTCCATGTCTTCGATGTCACGCACCATCGCGTCGGTGAGGTCGTTGTGGTCGCCCATCAATTCCAGGGACAAGCGCAAACGGGTCAGCGGTGTACGCAGGTCGTGTGACACCCCGGCCAGCATCAGCTCGCGCTCGCGACCGGCCTGCTCAACGTCTTCAGCCATCTGGTTGAAGGCGCGATACACCTCGGTCATCTCGCTCGGCGTGTCACTGATCGGCAGGCGCACGCTGCGCCCCTGGCCGAGTTGCCGTGCGGCATACACCAGACGTTTCAAGGGTTGATTGAGCTGGCTGACGAAGATCCACGCCGAGGCGGTGGACAGCAAGCCGATAGCAAGGAACCAGCCGAGCACGTTCCAGATCTTCTGGCCGCGCAACGGATGCGGATACAGCGGCACTTTCAACCAGCCATCGCCCAGGCTAGGTGCCCGAACCCACAGGGCCGGCGGTGAGTGCATGCGTAATCGCACTTCGGTGTCGGCACCCAACTCAGCCTGCATCTGTCGCTGATAGATCTCGCTGTAAGGCCAATGTTGCTCGCCTTCCGGCACACCCGCGCCCACGACCCTGATCAGGGTGGCAGCATCAGCGATTTTCTCTCGGTTCTTTTCATCAGCGGCCCAATAAGCGCGCAGCGTCAGGGCGACACCATGGCTGTATTGGCGGTCCACCAGCACGTCTTCGTTCATCAACAGATAAACCAGGGTCAGTGCCTTGGAAAACAGGACGACGATCAGCACCAGCCACAGGGTGCGGGAGAAGAAACTCTGGGGGAACCAAACGGGGGTTTTCATGAATAACCGCTACACACTTGCAGGAGCGAGCGATGCTCGCATATTGCGGATCGCGAGTCTGCGGACGATTGTCCGCAAGACCCGCTCCTACAAATCGCCGATCACTTGGTGGCGGCGCCATCCGGAACGAACACGTAGCCCACGCCCCAGACCGTCTGGATGTAACGCGGTTTGGATGGGTCAGGCTCGATCATCCGGCGCAGACGGGAAATCTGCACGTCGATGGAACGCTCCAGGGCATCCCATTCGCGGCCCCGGGCCAGGTTCATCAGCTTGTCGCGAGTCAGTGGCTGACGCGCATTCATGACCAAGGCCTTGAGCACCGCGAATTCACCGGTGGTCAGCATGTGCACTTCGTCACCGCGCTTGAGTTCGCGGGTGGCCAGGGACAGTTCGTAGTCACCGAAGGTCACGCTTTCGTCTTCGCTGCCCGGTGCGCCCGGCACAGGCGTCGACTGACGGCGCAGGACCGCTTTGACACGGGCCATCAGCTCATCCGGGTTGAAGGGCTTGGCCAGGTAATCGTCGGCGCCCAGTTCCAGGCCCTTGATGCGGCTCAGCTCATCGCCCTTGGCGGTCAGCATGATGATCGGGATCTGATTGTTCGCCGTGCGCAGCCGGCGGCAGGCGGTCAGACCGTCTTCGCCGGGCAGCATCAGGTCGAGGACGACCAGGTTGAACACTTCACGCGCCAGCAGGCGATCCATTTGTTCGGTGTTCGGCACGGCGCGGGCGCGGTAGCCCTTGCTGACGAAAAAGCGTTCCAGCAGGCTGCTCAGCCCTGGATCGTCGTCAACAATAAGAATTTTTTCGCCTTCAGCATTGTTTGCAGTGCTGCTCATTGGATGCTCCTTTGATCTCGGCGCGCATTATGGCGTAGCTGCCGTTATACGCACCGTGTGCATTGTTAGCAGATTTTTCCTTCACTGCCAGAAATCCGGCCCTCGCGCTAATGCCTGCGATGCCCCTGAATGATAGAACGCTGGTTATAATGCGCGGCCTTTTGTGTCAGGCAACGTCTGATCACGGCTACAGGTGGCCGCTTTTTATTTTCATGGCGCCGGCAGTCATTGTTCGATTTCACGGGTCAATGGGATACCTGTTGATCCAGGTAGCGGCGCACGCCAGGCCGCTCAACCAGACTCGCCGAGCCTTTATCCCTGCGCCTGCGAGCCTGCTTTCACAATTTGTCAGGTGGTTTTATGGACAGCATCAACAGCCGCATCGCCGAGGAACTCGGTGTACGCCCACAACAGGTCGAAGCGGCCGTCGCGCTACTCGATGAAGGCTCTACCGTTCCCTTCATCGCCCGTTACCGGAAAGAAGTGACCGGCAGCCTCGATGACATCCAGTTGCGTCATCTGGAAGAGCGTCTGCGCTACCTGCGAGAACTCGACGAACGGCGTATCAGCATCCTTGCCAGCATTCAGGAGCAAGGCAAGCTGACCCCGCAACTCGAACGCGACATCAAACTCGCCGACACCAAGACCCGCCTGGAAGACTTGTACTTGCCGTACAAGCAGAAGCGCCGCACCAAGGGCCAGATCGCCCTGGAAGCCGGCCTCGGCGAGCTGGCCGACGGCCTGTTCAACGACCCGACCCTGACGCCAGACGCCGAAGCCGCACGCTTCGTCGACGCCGAAAAAGGCGTGGCCGATGTGAAGGCGGCCCTCGAAGGCGCCAAATACATCCTGATGGAACGCTTTGCCGAAGACGCCGGCCTCCTGGACAAGCTGCGCAGCTACCTCAAGCAGGAAGCGACCCTCAGTGCCCGCGTCATCGCCGGCAAGGAAGAGGAAGGCGCCAAGTTCCGCGACTACTTCGAACACGACGAACCGCTGAAAAGCATGCCGTCGCACCGCGCGCTGGCGATTTTCCGTGGCCGCAACGAAGGCATCCTGAGTTCGGCGCTGAAAGTCGGCGACGAGCTGCCGGGCACCATGCACCCGTGCGAAGGCATGATCGGCCAGCAATTCGGCATCCAGAACCAGAACCGCGCCGCCGACAAATGGCTGGGCGAAGTGGTGCGCTGGACCTGGAAGGTCAAGCTCTACACCCACCTCGAAACCGATTTGCTCGGCGAGTTGCGCGATGGCGCGGAAACCGAAGCGATCAACGTGTTCGCCCACAACCTGCACGACTTGCTGCTGTCGGCCCCGGCCGGCCCGCGTGCCACCCTGGGCCTCGACCCGGGCCTGCGCACCGGTTGCAAGGTCGCCGTGGTCGATTCCACCGGCAAGCTGCTGGATCACGCCACGGTGTACCCGCACGTGCCGCACAACAAATGGGACCAGACCATCGCGATTCTGGCAGCCCTGTGCGCCAAGCATGCCGTGGACCTGATCGCCATTGGCAACGGCACCGCCAGCCGTGAAACCGACAAGCTCGCCGCTGAGCTGATCAAAAAATACCCAGCGATGAAGATGACCAAGGTCATGGTCTCCGAGGCCGGTGCATCGGTTTACTCGGCGTCGGAACTGGCTTCCAAGGAATTCCCGGACCTCGACGTGTCGATCCGTGGCGCCGTGTCGATTGCCCGCCGCTTGCAGGATCCGCTGGCCGAACTGGTGAAGATCGATCCGAAATCCATCGGCGTCGGCCAGTACCAGCACGACGTGTCGCAGCTGAAACTGGCGCGTGGCCTGGATGCCGTGGTCGAGGACTGCGTGAACGCCGTGGGCGTGGACGTCAACACCGCCTCCGTGGCGCTGCTCGCCCGCATCTCCGGCCTCAACGCGACCCTGGCGCAGAACATCGTCAGCCACCGCGACGAGCACGGCGCGTTCAAAACCCGTGCGGCGTTGAAGAAAGTCGCTCGTCTGGGCGAGAAAACCTTCGAACAGGCGGCCGGTTTCCTGCGCGTCATGAACGGCGACAATCCGCTGGATTCGTCGGCGGTTCACCCGGAAGCCTATCCGCTGGTGCAGCGCATTGCCGCTGAGACCGACCGTGACATTCGCTCGTTGATCGGCGACGCGAGTTTCCTCAAGCGTCTCGACCCGAAGAAGTACACCGACGAAACCTTTGGTCTGCCAACGGTCACCGACATTCTGCAAGAGCTGGAAAAACCGGGCCGTGACCCGCGTCCGGAGTTCAAGACCGCCGAGTTCCAGGAAGGCGTCGAAGACCTCAAGGATCTGCAACTGGGGATGATCCTCGAAGGCGTCGTCACCAACGTGACCAACTTCGGCGCGTTCGTCGACATCGGCGTGCATCAGGACGGTTTGGTGCACATCTCTGCGCTTTCGGAGAAGTTCATCAAGGATCCGCGCGAAGCGGTAAAGGCCGGAGACGTGGTGAAAGTGAAGGTCATGGAAGTCGATATCCCGCGTAAACGCGTGGGTCTGTCGATGCGCATGAGCGACACCCCGGGCGAGAAAATCGACGGCGCTCGTGGTGCACGTCCGGGGTCGGCGCCACGCCAGTCCCAGAACAACGCACCGCGTAAGGAAACCACGGCGGCGGCCCCGGCCAACAACGCCATGGCATCGTTGTTTGCCAACGCCAAGCAGTTGAAGAAACGCTGATGGAGATCCCTGCCGGGCTGACCGAAAGCGCTTTTTTCAAGCTGCTGGGATGTCGCTTGCACAGTCTGGAAGCCGGGGTGGCGCAAGTCGCCCTGGGGCTTGCGCCAGAGCTGCGCAATCGCGGCGGCAAGCTGCACGGCGGGGCCTTGTTCAGTCTGGTGGACATTGCCATGGGGCTGGCCTGTTCCAGCACCCACGGCTTTGACCAGCAGAGCGCGACCATCGAGTGCAAGATCAACTACATTCGCGCCGTTTCCGACGGTGAAGTAATGTGCACGGCGCGGGTGATTCACCCGGGCCGGCGCACGCTGGTGGTCGAAGCCGACGTGATGCAAGGCGACAAACTCGTCGCAAAAGCACAAGGCACGTTCGCTGTCCTGTAGCTAGAAGTCATCGATTTGAGTTAATTTCGGCGCTGTGACTGCAGCGCCGAAGTTTCCTGTGGGAGCGAGCCTGCTCGCGAAGGCGATGTATCAGACAACATCAATGTTGACTGACACGCCCTCTTCGCGAGCAGGCTCGCTCCCACAGGGAATTCCTTGGCTGCTGTCAGCAGCCGTGTACGGTCCAAAAACCAGGCGAAAACGCCAGTTTCAACTTCACCCTTGTAGACCGTCTTGCCCACCCCCATATTGGGGCGACTGACGCGTGAAGGAATCCAACTTGAGCGAACTTCTCAACCGCCGCCTGGCTCTGCTTGGCGAGCGCGCTAACCTCTCTCTGCTCGAACAGTGCCTTCACGGCATCGAACGTGAATGCCTGCGCGTGACCGGCGAAGGTCGCCTGGCGCAAACGCCGCACCCGGAAGCATTGGGTTCCGCGCTGACCAATGAACAAATCACCACCGACTATTCCGAGTCGCTGCTGGAATTCATTACCCCGGCCCTGCCAGACCCAGCCGATACGCTGGCGAGCCTGGACAAGATTCACCGTTTTGCCTACAGCAAGCTCGGCAACGAGTTTCTGTGGAGTCCATCGATGCCGTGCCCGTTGCCGGCCGAGGAAGACATCCCGATCGCCTATTACGGCACGTCCAACATCGGTCAGCTCAAGTACGTCTACCGCAAGGGCCTGGCCCTGCGTTACGGCAAGACCATGCAGTGCATCGCCGGGATTCACTACAACTTTTCCCTGCCGGAAAAGCTCTGGCCACTGCTTAAAGAGGCTGAAGGCTTTGTCGGCACCGACCGCGACTATCAGTCGTCAGCCTACATTGCGCTGATCCGCAACTTCCGCCGCTACAGCTGGCTGCTGATGTACCTGTTCGGCGCCTCCCCTGCGCTGGACGCCGGTTTCCTGCGCGGTCGTTCGCACCAGTTGGAGCAACTGGACCCGGACACCTTGTACCTGCCATACGCCACCAGCCTGCGCATGAGTGACCTGGGTTACCAGAGCAACGCCCAGGCCGGCTTGACGCCGTGCTACAACGATCTGGCCAGCTACACCGACAGCCTGCGCAAAGCGGTCGCCACGCCGTATGCACCGTATGTCGAAATCGGTACGCATCAGGACGGTGAGTGGGTTCAGCTCAACACCAACATCCTGCAGATCGAAAACGAGTACTACTCCAACATCCGCCCGAAGCGCGTGACCTACACCGGCGAACGGCCGATCCAGGCGCTGGTGGCCCGCGGCATTCAGTACGTCGAAGTGCGTTGCCTGGACATCAATCCGTTCCTGCCGATGGGCATCGATTTGCCAGAGTCGCGCTTCCTCGACGCGTTCCTGCTGTATTGCGCGCTGAACGACAGCCCGCTGCTGACCAATACTTCGTGCGGCAACGCGACCTCGAACTTCCTCAGCGTGGTCAAGGAAGGTCGTCGTCCGGGCCTGCAACTGCAGCGTGACGGTCAACCGGTCGACCTGAAGGAATGGGCCGGCGAATTGTTGGAAAAAATAGCTCCGCTCGCGGCGCTGCTTGATCAAAGCCATGGCGGCGATGCCCACAGCAAGGCGTTGGACGTGCAGATGGAGAAGGTCAAGGATTCGTCGCGCACACCTTCAGCACAAGTGCTGGCGGCCATGGCTGAACACAAGGAGAGCTTTGCCCAGTTCTCCCTGCGCCAGAGCCAGGCGCATGCGGAGTTTTTCCGCAGCGAGCCGTTGAATAGCGAAGATCAGGCGAAGTTTGAAGAACGCGCACGCTCCTCGCTGGCTGAGCAGGTGGCGCTGGAGCAGAACGAAGTCGGCGATTTCGATGTGTTTGTCGGGTCGTATCAGGCGAGCATTCTGGCGATCAGCAACTAACATCAGAAGGTCCTTCAGACCTTTTTGCGGGCAAGCCTCGCTCCTACAGTTTTGTGTCGGTCCCCATTTGTGACTCGACCCCGAATCTGTAGGAGCGAGGCTTGCCCGCGATGGCCGCACTGCGGTCTCCCTTAGAATTTTCCGCTCATAAGCTCATTCGAAAAAGTTATTTATTTTCGGATTCTTAGATCATTTAGTCTCCTTTCACGCCGACTCTCGGTCGCCTGACAAGGAGCTTCTCAATGAAACTGAATTTCTCTCTTCGCCTCTTGGTGGCCGCGTCTCTGGCTGCTGCGAGTTTGTTTGCCCAGGCGGCTGACCTGACCGTCGCCTACCAGACCACGGTTGACCCGGCGAAGGTCGCCCAGGCCGACGGCGCTTACGAAAAAGCCACCAACGCCAAGATCGACTGGCGCAAATTCGACAACGGCGCCGACATCATCGCCGCCATCGCTTCCGGCGACGTGCAGATCGGCTACCTCGGTTCCAGCCCCCTGACGGCGGCCATCACCCGCAAAGTCCCGGTAGAAACCTTCCTCATTGCCACCCAGATCGGCGCGGCTGAAGCCCTGGTCGCCCGCGAAGGCTCCGGGATCAAGACTCCGCAAGACCTGATCGGCAAAAAAATCGCCGTGCCGTTCGTTTCCACCGGCCACTACAGCCTGCTGGCGGCGCTCAAGCACTGGAACATCGATCCGTCGAAGGTCACCGTGCTCAACCTCGCTCCGCCCGCCATCATCGCGGCGTGGAAACGCGGTGATATCGACGCCACTTACGTGTGGGACCCAGCCCTCGGAGTCGCCAAGGAAAACGGCAAAGTGCTGATTACCTCCGGCGAGCTGGCCAAGTTCGGCGCTCCGACTTTCGATGCCTGGATCGTGCGTAAGGACTTCGCCGAGAAGCACCCGGAAATCGTCACTGCGTTCGCCAAAGTGACCCTCGACGCCTACGCCGATTACCGCAAAGACCCGAAAGCCTGGCTGGCCAATCAAAGCAACGTGGACAAGCTTGTCAAACTGTCGGGCGCCAAGGCCAGCGACATTCCGTTGTTGCTGCAAGGCAACGTCTTCCCGCTGGCGGCTGACCAAGTGATCACCCTCGGCGCACCGACCACCAAGGCCATTACCGACACCGCCGCCTTCCTCAAGGAACAAGGCAAGGTCGAGGCCGTGCTGCCGGACTACGCCCCTTACGTCAGCGCCAAGTACATCACCAACTGATCGGGAGTTAACTGCGATGGCTTTGCTACAGCTGGAGCGCATCAGCGCACAGTACCCCGGCGCCGCCGAACCGGTACTGGCGGATATTTCCCTGAGCCTGGGCCCCCAGCAGTTGCTGGTAGCTCTCGGCCCGTCCGGCAGTGGCAAGACCTCGCTGTTGAACCTGATTGCCGGTTTCGTCGAACCCAGCGCCGGGCGCATCACCCTTGACGGTGTGCCGGTCAAAGGCCCGAGCGCCGAACGCGGCGTGGTGTTCCAGGACGACGCCCTGCTGCCTTGGCAGGACGTGTTGGCCAACGTCGGTTTCGGCCTGGAGCTGGCCGGCATTGCGCGGGAAAAACGTGAACTGCGCGCTCAGGAAATGCTCGCACTGGTGGACCTTTCCGGCTTCGAAAGTCGCCGCATCTGGCAGCTCTCGGGTGGCCAGAAGCAACGTGTCGGCCTGGCCCGCGCGCTGGCCGCCGACCCGCGCGTTTTGCTGATGGACGAACCCTTCGGCGCCCTCGACGCCTTCACCCGCGAACAGATGCAGGAGCTGCTGCTGCAAGTCTGGCAGCGCACCGCCAAACCGGTTTTCCTGATTACCCACGACATCGAAGAAGCGGTGTTCCTCGCCACGGACCTGATTCTGCTGGCGCCTGATCCGGGAAAAATCGTCGAGCGCCTGAGCCTGGATTTCGGTCAGCGGTATGCGGCCGGTGAGTCCGCTCGCTCGATCAAGTCCGACCCGCGCTTCATCGAAACTCGCGAACACGTACTCGCCAAAGTGTTCTCCCAACGCAGCACCGCCCAGCGGCAGGAGCGCGCATGAGCAGCTATCAAATTCCCGCCGTCGCGGTTAAACCGGGTTCCACGGACATCCCGTCACGTCGCAGCCTCAGCACTCGGTGGATCAGCGTGCTGACGCTGGTGGCGCTGGTTGTCATTTGGTGGGCCGTCACCGCCACAGGGATGATCGAACCGCTGTTCCTGCCACCACCGTCCGCCGTGCTGCAAAAGGGCTGGCTGCTGGTGACCAGCGGCTACATGGATTCAACGTTGTGGCAGCACTTGGGGGCCAGTCTCAGCCGTATCGGTCTGGGCCTTGGTTTCGCGGTGCTGACCGCCGTGCCCATCGGCATCGCCATCGGCCATAACCGCATCGCCCGCGGCGTGCTCGATCCGTTGATCGAATTCTACCGGCCGATTCCACCGCTGGCTTACCTGCCGCTGATCGTGATCTGGTGCGGCATCGGTGAGCTGTCGAAAGTCTTGCTGATCTACTTGGCGATTTTCGCCCCGATTGCCATCGCCACTGCAACTGGCGTGCGCACGGTTGACCCGGCCAAACTGCGCGCCGCGCAGTCGCTGGGTGCGACCCGGGCGCAATTGATTCGCCATGTGATTCTGCCGAGCGCCTTGCCGGATATTTTGACTGGCGTGCGCATCGGCCTCGGTGTGGGTTGGTCGACGCTGGTTGCCGCCGAATTGATCGCCGCCACCAGCGGTTTGGGTTTTATGGTGCAGTCGGCCGCGCAATTCCTGGTCACCGATGTGGTGGTGCTGGGAATTCTGGTGATTGCCTTGATCGCGTTTGCCATGGAAATGGGCCTGCGCGCCCTGCAACGCAAACTGGTGCCGTGGCACGGCCAGGCCCACTGAGTTTTTTGGGATCTTAATGTGGGAGCGAGCCTGCTCGCGATGGCGGTGTATCAGCCACCACCCTGTCGCCTGACTCTCCGCTATCGCGAGCAGGCTCACTCCTACAAAAGCTCGGCACCCCGGATTAAAGAGAATCACCATGAGCAACCTGACCATCGTCCCCCTCAGCTCGGCCCTCGGCGCCCAAATCATCGGCATCGACGTCAGCCAGCCACTGAATCAGGAACAGCGCGACGCCATCGAGCAAGCGCTGCTCAAGCATCAAGTGCTGTTCTTCCGCGACCAGCCGATCACGCCGCAACAGCAGGCGCGATTCGCTGCGAATTTTGGCGACCTGCACATCCATCCGATCTACCCGAACGTGCCGGAACAGCCCGAAGTGCTGATCCTCGACACCGCCGTCACCGACGTGCGCGACAACGCGATCTGGCACACCGACGTGACCTTCCTGCCGACCCCGGCCATGGGCGCGGTGCTGAGTGCCAAGCTGTTGCCGGAGTTTGGCGGCGACACGTTGTGGGCCAGTGGCATCGCGGCGTATGAAGCGTTGTCCGCGCCGATGAAAAGCTTGCTCGAAGGCCTGACGGCCACACACGATTTCACCCGCTCGTTCCCGCTGGAGCGATATGGCAACACGCCGCAAGCGTTGGCCCAGTGGGAAGAAGCACGCCGCAAAAATCCACCGCTGTCGCACCCGGTGATCCGCACACACCCGGTGAGCAGGCGCCGGGCGTTGTTCGTCAATGAAGGCTTCACGTCGAAGATCAATGAGCTGTCGGACACCGAGAGTGAAGCGATTTTGAAGTTGTTGTTTGCTCATGCGACGCGGCCGGAATTCACCATTCGCTGGCGTTGGCAAAAAGATGACGTGGCGTTCTGGGATAACCGCGTGACACAGCATTACGCCGTGGATGATTACCGACCGGCGCGGCGGGTGATGCAGCGGGCTACTGTGTTGGGGGATGTGCCTTTCTTTCGGTGAGTCCTGAGTTCTTTACTGCCTGTTCTGGCCCCATCGCGAGCAGGCTCGCTCCCACAGGGTCTGTGCCTGACACAAATCCACTGTGGGAGCGAGCCTGCTCGCGAAGAGGCAGGAACAGGCGCAGCAAGACCCCGTGCCGAACACTTATTCAGCCGTCGAAGGTTTCTCCCAAAGATTGATCCCGCCTTCCTGGGCAAACCGGTCAATTTCCGCCAGTTCTTCCGCGCTGAAACTCAAATTCTTCAACGCTCCGACGTTCTCGATAATCTGCTCCGGCCGGCTCGCACCGATCAGTGCCGAGGTCACGCGCGGATCGCGCAGCGTCCATGCCAACGCCAGTTGCGCCAGGCTCTGACCGCGACGCTTGGCGATTTCGTTGAGCCCGCGCACGTGGGCGATGTTGGCTTCGGACAGATGAGATTCCTGCAAAGAACCACCGCCCGGGCGATTGACCCGCGCATCCTTCGGAATGCCATTGAGGTACTTGTCGGTCAACAAGCCCTGCGCCAACGGCGTGAACGCAATCACGCCAGTGCCGAGTTCGTCGGTGACGTCCAGCAGATCCTTTTCAACCCAGCGATTAAGCAGGTTGTAGGCTGGTTGGTGAATCAGCAACGGTACTTTCCACTCTTTCAGCAGCGCCGCCATCTCACGGGTTTTCACCCCGGAATAGGACGAGATGCCGATGTACAGCGCCTTGCCCTGCTGCACGGCGGTGGCCAACGCACTGGCGGTTTCTTCCAGCGGCGTGTCCGGGTCGAAGCGATGGGAATAGAAGATGTCCACGTAGTCCAGGCCCAGGCGTTGCAGGCTCTGGTCGAGGCTGGCCAGCACGTATTTACGCGAACCGCCGCCCTGGCCATAAGGGCCGGGCCACATGTCCCAGCCGGCCTTGCTCGAAATAATCAACTCGTCGCGGTACTGCTTGAAGTCTTCACGCAGCAAACGACCGAAGTTGATCTCGGCGCTGCCATACGGCGGGCCATAGTTATTGGCCAGGTCGAAGTGGTTGATGCCCAGGTCGAAGGCGGTGCGCAACAGCGAGCGCTGAGTGTCGATCGGCGTGCTGTCACCGAAGTTGTGCCACAGCCCCAGGGACAGCGCCGGCAGCACCAGACCGCTGCGGCCTACGCGGCGGTAAGGGATAGAGTCGTAGCGGTTTTCGGCAGCGGTGTAAGTCATCGAATCCTCTCTTGTCTGTCTTGAAGTTGGTATCGACTGCTTCGCAAGTTGCCCAGCATACGCCCAGACAAACGCCGATAAACCTCGGACTCGAGAAAAAGCTGAAACGTTTCACAGATGATCGTTCCGACGCGGAGCGTGGGAACGATCAAGAACAGCAAGGTCAAACAGCGCCCGTAAACAGCTCCCCCAACCAATCCACAAACACCCGAACCCGTGGCGACATGTGTCGGTTGTGGGGGTACAGCACCGAAACCGGCATTGACGGTGGCGGCGTGTCGATGAGGACTTCTTGCACCAGGCCTTGGGAAATCTGCGCCTCCATTCGGTAATGCGGACACTGGATCAGGCCGAGCCCGGCAATTGCCGACGCCGCGTAGATTTCCGCGCCGAACACTGAAACCGCGCCTTCGATAGCGACTTCTTTCAGCTCGCCATCGACCATGAATTCGAAGGGGAACAACTTGGCGGTGGTGCGCGAGACGTAGTTCACCGCGCGATGGTGTTTCAGGTCTTCAAGGCTTTTCGGTTCACCGTATTGACGCAGGTAGGCGGGGCTGGCGCAGGTGATCTGGCGCAGGCTGGCGATACGTTTTCCGATCAGCGCCGAATCACTCAAGGTGCCGGCGCGCAGCACGCAGTCGACGCCTTCAGCGATCAGGTCGACAAAACGGTCGGCTTCGCTGATGGACAACTCGATGTCCGGGTAACGCTCCATGAATTGTGGCAATGCCGGGATCACAAAATGCCTGGCCAGGGTGCCATGCAAGTCGACGCGCAAGCGGCCTTTGGGTGCGCAACCGCGAAACGCCAGTTCGGCTTCTTCAAGTTCCGCCAGCAAGTGCACACAACGCTGATAGTAGGCCTCGCCGTCCAGCGTCGGACGCACTCTGCGGGTGCTGCGTTCCAACAAGCGCGTACCGAGCCACGCTTCAAACTGATTCAGCGTATGGGTCAGCGTCGCCCGTGGCAGATTCAGGTCCTCGGCGGCCAGCGTGAAGCTGCTGCGCTCGTAGATCCGCACGAAAACCTTCATTGCTTTGACTTGATCCACGCTCGGCTCCTGCTCCTCGATTGTTGGCGATTATTGAACAGTCAAGGCAACTCTCGTGCATTTATCGGCTTCGGTAAACATGTGAATCTGGCTTCACCCCAACAAACACCTTCAAAGGTTCGCCATGACTACTCAAACTTCGAAAGTTGCCCTCGTGACCGGCGCCTCCCGTGGCATCGGTGCCGTGATCGCCAGACAACTGGCCAGCGAAGGGTTCGCCGTCGCCATCAACTACGCCAGCAGCGCCATCGAAGCCTCAAAACGGGTGGTGGAGTTGCGTCAGGCTGGCCATCAAGCCATAGCGATCAAGGCCGATGTGGCCAATGCCGACGACGTACGCCGGATGTTCGACGAGACCGAAACGCAGCTGGGCAAGGTCGATGTGCTGATCAACAACGCCGGCATTCTCAAAGTGATGCCGCTGGCGCAACACACAGACGAACTGTTCGACCAGACCTTCAACATCCATGCGCGCGGCACCTTCAACACCTTGCGTGAGGCGGCGACGCGTCTGAACAGCGGCGGGCGGATCGTCAACTTTTCCAGCAGCACCGTCGGGCTCAACCTGCCGGGGTACGCGGTGTACATCGCCAGCAAAGCGGCCGTGGAATCCCTGACCCAGGTATTCGCCAAAGAAATGCGCGGGCGCAACATCACCGTCAACGCAGTCGCCCCCGGGCCGGTAGCGACCGAATTGTTTTTGCACGGCAAGAGCGAAGAGCAGATCCAGACCTTCGCCAAGATGCCTCCGCTGGAGCGTCTCGGTCAGCCGGAGGACATTGCTCGTGTGGTGTCGTTTCTGGTCGGGCCGGATTCGGCTTGGGTCAATGGGCAGATTCTGCGGGTGAATGGTGGATTGGTTTAAGCTGGTTTGCAGGCAGGCCAGACGCCTTCGCGGGCAGCACACATCTAAAGGACGGAATGCATCATGCACACCACGATCATCATCACCTTCGGCCTGATCCTGCTGGCGTTGATGCTGTTCATCGGCGAGAAAATCGGCTTCAGCCGCGAGACCCTGACCTACAGTTTTGTGGTCCTGTGGCTGGCCCTGACACTGATCAACGGCGCGGTCGGCATGGTCAATGCCGGCCAGCCGTTGAGCACGGAACTGGTCGTTGGCAGCGCCGTGTTCGGTGTACCGGTGGCGGCGCTGGTGCTGTTCATGGTGTTGACCACCGAAACGTGAACAGCACCGCCACTACGTTCAACGCACCAAGTGCAAGAACTGCAAATGCCGTTCGTACTGATCAAGGATGTCGTTGATGATCTGCTCCTTGGTGTAACCCACCAGATCGTAGTCCTGGCTACCCTCGCTCAAATGCACCTCGGCCCGGTAATAACGGCGGTTGTTAAGTTCCTTGGAACCCATGCCACCACGGGCAAACGATGGCGTGAAGTAGCCGCGCATCTGCACCTGATAGATAAACGGATGCTCCTCGCCGTGTCCGATTTCCAGGCTGACGTTGTCGTTGGCCGGGTCGGGCTGAGTGACCACGTTCAATCCTTTCTCGACGAACACGGCGCTCACTTCTTCGATCGCCGGGCGCACCGTGGTGTCGAGGAAGCGATAGACCTCATCGCGAGACGGGAAATGCACGGCCTGGGTCAAGCGCTGACGCCAACCGCCCCTCCGCGAGCCGGACACCGGCGCCAGGGAATGCAGCTGCGCGATCTGCTTCTGCGACTCCAGAAAGAACGCCTTGTGCAGCCCCCACATCATCAGCAGCAAGATCATCGAGAACGGCAACGACGTCAGCACCACCGCTGACTTCAGCGCATCGATGCTGCCGGAGAACAGCAACGCACTGGTCACCAGCGCGGTCATCGCGCCCCAGAACACTCGCAGCCATTTCGGTCCGTCTTCATCCGGGTTGCCGCCCTTGGCGGAGAGCGTCGACAGCACCACGGTGCCGGAGTCGGCCGAGGTGACGAAGAACACGAAGCTGATGAACACCGTCACCGCGATGACGGTTTTGCTCCACGGGTAGGTTTCCAGCAGCAGGTAGAGGGTCATCGACGGGTTGTCGACGGCCGACATACCGAGCGCGGTCATGCCGTGGTTCAGGACCTGGTCGATGGCGCTGTTGCCGAAGATCGACATCCACGCCAGGGTGAAACCGAGCGGAATCAGCAACACGCCGAAGACGAATTCGCGAATGGTACGGCCACGGGAGATCCGTGCGATGAACAGGCCAACGAACGGCGACCACGCAATCCACCAGGCCCAATAGAACACGGTCCAGCCGCCCAGCCAGTCGCTGGGTTTGTCGTAGGCGTACAGGTCGAAACTCTTCATCGGCAACGCGCCGAGGTAGTCGCCGATGTTCTGGATCAGGGTGTTGAGCAAGTGCTGCGTGGGACCGGCGAACAACACGAACAGCAACAGCGCACAGGCCAGCAGCATGTTGATGTCGGACATCACCCGCACGCCTTTATCGACGCCGGACACCGCAACGATGATCGCCGCGCCCATCATCAACGTGATCAGGCCGACCTGAATCCACTGGGTGTGAGCGATGCCGAACAGGTAGTCCAGGCCCGAGTTGAGGTGCAACACGCCAAAGCCCATGTCGGCGCCGAGGCCGAACACCGTGGCGATGATGCCGAAGCCGTCCACGGCGTAACCGATCGGGCCGTTGATGCGCTTGCCAATCAGCGGATAGAGCGCCGAACGCAAGGCCAGCGGCAGGTTGTGGCGGTAGGCGAAGTAGGCCAGCGCCATGCCGACAAAGGCGAACACGCCCCAGCCGTGCAGGCCCCAGTGCAGAAACAGAATCTGCATCGCCTGACGCGCCGCATCCGCCGTGCCGGCCTCGCCTTGCGGTGGTTGGGCCAGGTGAGTGAGCGGTTCGGACACGCAAAAGAAGAACAGCGTGATGCTGATCCCGGCGGCGAACAGCATGCCGGCCCAGGACAGGTAACTGAATTCGGGCTCGTCGTGGTCGGCACCGAGCTTGATCTTGCCGTAACCAGACAAGGCGGTGACCACCACGAAGACCAGATACAGCGTCATCGCGAGCATGTAATACCAGCCGACCGTATTGGCCGCCCAGTTTTGCGCTTCCAGCAGCCAGGCGCCGGCCTGTTCAGGCATGGCAATGACGACGATGCCGAACAGCAGAATGAAGGTCGCCGCGAAATAAAACACCGGCGGATTCATGCGGACCTGGCCGCTTGGAGGGAGGGACGATGCACTCATGAAAGGTGCACCTCAAGGGGGTGAAACAGGGCAATCAATAACGGACTCGGCAAGGCAAGCCTCCTGTTGTGAACGGGCAGCAAACCGGCGGTTTAACTTGAATGAGCGTTCAAGTTAAACATGAATAGGGTGCTAAGGACTAATCGCAGGGCTCGGCGGTACGTTCTGTACGCTAGCTCAAGGATGGGTATGACGTGGGATTGGGGGGATTCGTTCAGCGGGAAATTAGCTAAATGCCATGATTACCGTGCGCCTTGAAATCCATTCGCGAGCAGGCTCGCTCCCACAGGGAGATGTGTCGTTCAAAATCTGTGGTCCAACACCTATCCACTGTGGGAGCGAGCCTGCTCGCGATGAGGCCGGTGCAGTCAGCAGAAATTTCGAAGCTTACTTCTGCGTCCCGTCATCGTGCTGCAAATTCGCCTGCGTCAGGTTGCACCCCGGCGGTACGCTACGGGTCAGCCAGACGTTGCCGCCAATGGTCGAGCCCTTGCCAATGGTGATCCGCCCCAGAATCGTCGCGCCGGCATAGATCACCACATCATCCTCAACGATCGGATGCCGCGGATGGCCCTTTTGCAACTGGCCGTCCTCATCCGACGGGAAGCGCTTGGCGCCCAACGTCACGGCTTGATAAATCCGCACGCGTTCACCAATGATCGCCGTCTCGCCGATCACGACACCCGTCCCGTGATCAATAAAGAAGCTGCGACCGATCTGCGCCCCAGGATGGATGTCGATACCGGTGGCCGAGTGGGCGATTTCTGCGCTGATCCGCGCCAGCAGCGGCAGCCCCGAGCGGTACAAATGGTGCGCCAGGCGATGGTGGATTACCGCCAGAATCCCGGGATAGCACAACAGCACTTCATCGACGCTACGAGCTGCCGGGTCACCGTGATAGGCCGCCAGCACATCGGTGTCCAGCAAGCTGCGCAGCCCCGGCAACGCGAGGGCGAAATCCTGAATGATCGCAATAGTCTTGGCTTCCACTTCGGTGTCAGCTTCGGCGCTGTGACGAGCGGCGTAACGCAGTTCGAGTCGTGCTTGCGCCAGCAACGCGTTCAACGCGACGTCCAGCGTGTGCCCGACGTAGAAGTCTTCACTCTCCTCACGCAAATCCACCGGTCCCAGACGCATCGGAAACAAGGCACCGCACAGCGCTTCCAGTATCTCCGCCATGGCGGCCCGGGAAGGCAATTCGCGACCGCCCTGCTCGCCGCTGACTCGGCCGTTTTGTGCGCGCCACTGGTCCCGCGCAGTACGCAGTTGACTGACGATGGTCTGCAATTGCCAATGGCTGGAACGCTCGCTCACGGTAAAAACTCCTTACGGGCGGCCGGAGTGTCTGGCCGCGTTGTCGGCGATTACTTTACGGCAAGGTCTGGAGGCCGAATTAAGAACCAATTGTGCTGTGTTCAGTTCTTTTGGCTATAAGCGATTGACGGTTGCCCATGCATATAGCCGTGCCTATAGTCCTGACATCTTCCTTGGCCAGTACGGACCCATGATCAAACAACAGCTTGCCCGCTTTAACCGCCTCGACCTCCTCGGCCACCCTACCGCGCTTGAAAAACTCGAACGGCTGTCGACCTGGCTCGGCCGTGATCTGTACGTCAAACGCGATGACCTGACACCGCTGGCCATGGGCGGCAACAAGCTGCGCAAACTCGAATACCTGGCGGCCGATGCCTTGGCCCAGGGCGCCGACACGTTGATCACCGCGGGTGCGCTTCAGTCCAACCACGTGCGCCAGACTGCCGCCATTGCGGCCAAGCTTGGCCTGGGCTGCGTCGCGCTGCTGGAAAATCCATTGGGCACCGACGACGCCAACTACCTGGGCAACGGCAATCGGCTGCTGCTCGACCTGTTCGATGCCAAGGTCGAGCTGGTGGAAAACCTCGACAATGCCGACGAGCAACTGCAAGCCTTGGCCGACCGTTTACGCAATAACGGCAAGAAACCGTATCTGGTGCCAATTGGTGGCTCCAATGCGCTGGGCGCTTTGGGTTATGTGCGCGCCGGGCTGGAACTGGCCGCACAGATCAAGGACACCGGCCTGCAATTCGCCGCCGTGGTCCTGGCCTCGGGCAGTGCCGGGACCCACAGTGGTCTGGCGCTGGCACTGAGTGAAGTACTGCCGGATTTGCCAGTGATTGGTGTCACGGTTTCCCGTAGCGATGAAGATCAGCGCCCGAAAGTCCAGGGCCTGGCCCAGCGCACTGCCGAGTTGCTGGGCGTGAGCCTGCCGGCGGGTTTCAAGATCGAACTGTGGGACGAATATTTTGGCCCGCGGTATGGCGAGCCGAATGCCAGGACGCTGGCGGCGGTGAAGCTGGTGGCGAGTCAGGAAGGGTTGCTGCTGGACCCGGTTTACACCGGTAAGGCCATGGCCGGGTTGCTGGATGGCATCGGTCGTCAACGGTTCAACGATGGCCCGATCATTTTCCTGCATACCGGCGGGGCACCAGCGTTGTTTGCCTACAAGGACTCGCTGACCAGTTGAAGTACTCCTGTGGCGAGGGCGCTTGCTACCGCTGGGGTGCGCAGCGCCCCCAAGACCTGTTCCCCCGGTTTCTCAGTTGACCGCGGAGACTGATTTTGCGACTGCTGCGAAGCCGAGCGGGAGCAAGCTCCCTCGCCACAGGGAATCGCGCGCATCTCATATGAAATAAAAGAATAACAAACACGATATTTATTATTTTCCTATCTAAAAGCGCCATCATATAGTCACGCCGCAGGCGAATTTGCAGCGAGACGCATACGCTGCTTTAGGGCAGGATATTGCAGTCGTCCAAATCCCGATTTTGCCAACATTCCTAAAAGCGTCTTCATAAGAAAACACAGGGGCTTGTCATGAATTTTTCCGCACTACGTCGAAATCTGCTGGTCGGTTCGCTGGGCCTGGCGCTGAGCGCCGGTCTGCTGGGGCAAGCGGTTGCCGGTGAGCAGCTGCAAAAAATCAAGGACGCGGGCGTGATCAACGTCGGTCTGGAAGGCACTTACCCACCGTTCAGCTTCGTTGACGCCGACGGCAAACTGGCCGGTTTCGAAGTCGAGTTCTCCGAAGCCCTGGCCAAAGAACTGGGCGTGAAGGTCAAACTGCAACCGACCAAATGGGACGGCATCCTCGCGGCGCTGGAATCCAAACGTCTGGACGCAGTGATCAACCAGGTGACCATCTCCGAAGAGCGCAAGAAGAAGTATGACTTCTCCGAGCCGTACACCGTTTCCGGGATTCAGGCGCTGGTGCTGACCAAGAAGGCCGCGGAGCTGAACATCAAGTCTGCCGCCGATCTGGCCGGCAAGAAAGTCGGCGTAGGCCTGGGCACCAACTACGAGCAGTGGCTCAAAGACAATCAGCCAAAAGCCATCATCAAGACCTATGACGATGATCCGACCAAGTTCCAGGACCTGCGCGTCGGCCGCATCGACGCCATTCTGATCGACCGCCTGGCCGCCCTGGAATACGCCAAGAAAGCCAAGGACACCACCGCCGCCGGCGAAGCGTTCTCCCGTCAGGAAGCCGGTATTGCCCTGCGCAAAGGCGAGCCTGAGTTGCTGGCTGCGGTGAACAAAGCCATCGACAAGCTGCGTGCCGACGGTACGCTGAAAAAGCTTTCGGAAAAATACTTCAGCGCTGACGTCACTCAATAATGGAAGAAGCTTTTCAACTCGCACTGGACTCCCTGCCTTTCCTGCTCAAGGGGGCCTACTACACGGTCATCTTGAGCCTGGGCGGGATGTTCTTCGGCCTCATGCTGGGCTTCGGCCTGGCACTGATGCGCCTGTCGCGCTTCAAGCTGGTGAGCTGGATCGCCCGCATCTACGTGTCGTTCTTTCGCGGCACGCCGTTGCTGGTGCAACTGTTCGTGATCTATTACGGCTTGCCGCAATTGGGCATGGAACTCGATCCGCTGCCGGCGGCCCTGATCGGCTTCTCGCTGAACATGGCCGCTTACGCCTGTGAAATCCTGCGTTCCGCGATCAGCTCCATCGAGCGCGGTCAGTGGGAAGCTGCCGCCAGCATCGGCATGACCCGTGCGCAAACCCTTCGCCGGGCCATCATCCCGCAAGCGATGCGCACCGCATTACCGCCGCTGGGCAACAGCTTCATTTCGCTGGTCAAGGACACCGCGCTGGCCGCCACCATCCAGGTGCCGGAACTGTTCCGCCAGGCGCAGCTGATCACAGCACGCACCTTCGAAGTGTTCACCATGTACCTTGCCGCCGCGCTGATCTACTGGATTCTGGCCACGGTGCTCTCGCACCTGCAGAACAAGTTGGAAGAGCGGGTCAATCGGCACGACCAGGAGTCCTGACCCAATGATTGTCGTGGAAAAACTGACAAAGCAGTTCAAGGGTCAAGTGGTGCTCAACGGCATCGATCTGGAAGTGAAGGAAGGTGAGGTCGTCGCGATCATCGGGCCTAGTGGCTCGGGTAAAACCACCTTCCTGCGATGCCTGAATTTTCTGGAAGAACCCACCAGCGGCCGGATCAAGGTCGGTGACATCGAGATCGATGGCAGCCGCCCGTTGAACCAGCAGCAGACCCTGGTGCGGCGCTTGCGTCAGCACGTCGGATTCGTGTTCCAGAACTTCAACCTGTTCCCCCATCGCACCGCCCTGGAAAACGTCATCGAAGGCCCGATCATCGTGAAGAAGATCCCGCACGCCGACGCCGTTGCCCTGGGTAAAAAGCTGTTGGCCAGGGTTGGCCTGGCGGGCAAGGAAGACGCTTACCCGCGACGCCTTTCCGGTGGTCAGCAGCAGCGTGTGGCAATTGCCCGCGCACTGGCGATGGAGCCGGAAGTGATCCTGTTCGATGAACCCACTTCAGCGCTTGATCCAGAGCTGGTGGGTGAAGTGCTGGCGACCATCCGCAGCCTGGCGGAAGAGAAGCGCACCATGGTGATCGTTACCCACGAAATGGGCTTTGCCCGGGACGTGGCCAACCGTGTGGTGTTTTTTGACAAGGGTGTGATCGTCGAGCAAGGCGAAGCCAAGGCGTTGTTTGCCAACCCGAAAGAAGAACGGACGAAGCAGTTTCTCAGCAAGTTCCTGAATAACACCAACCCTTAATATCGCTTCACTATTTGCCAACTTCCATGGATGGAAGTGACAACTTATCCCGCCACCCACATCGCTCGATTCTCTCTTCTCGTTCATTCGAACAATAGATAAATTTTTACAACTGCATGCGGTACATATATATGTTCTGCAACAGATTCAACGCGCCTAAAATCCGCCAGATCCAGTGCCATCAATGAGCACACCGTCGCCGCCACCCACGCCCGAAAATCAATAAATACGCGGCGAAATTCGACAGAGCGGTGCGGCATATTAACTTCAAGGCGTAGGATTTTTCTGAATAGCACTGAATACCCTACTTAACTAGTCAGTTCTATTGACACCTATTCAGGCGCACTCTTATCTAGTCCCCAGCAGGCGTCAACCATCGTTAAAAACCATTATTGAAACTTGCAAATAGTGAACAACTTTGTTGCTCGGTAATACACGCCTTTTGATTTTTTCAGAAACGGACTTCGCTGCAAGGCGTCAAGGAGAAACCCATGACAAGCACCTCGAATAAATCCGGACTTGCGGCCCCTACCCTGGCGCAATCCCACAAGACTGGCATCAATGTCACTTCGGCGGCCCATCTGCTGATCGATGTGGCCCCCTACCCCGGCATGGACGAAGGCGACCTGATCGAACTGTTCTGGGACAACTGCTACGTCGCCTCCCGCGTCCTCATGGCCGACGATGTCGGCGAAGTCGTCAGTCTGCGTGTGCCGCAAAGCTTCATTGCCAATGGCTCCTCCTGCATTCACTACCGCGTCATGCAAGTCGGACAGGGGCCGGCGCTGTCGCTCGCCACACGGGTACAGATCAAGCTCGATTGCCCGGGCGGTCAGCCACTCACGCTGTGCGGCCACGAAAACGAGCACCTGGCGCCAGTGGGCATCCCCGAAACCATTCGCCGTCAGGGGGTCAATCCGAACCAGATCAAGCGGGGCGTGCCGTTGACCATCGAGCCTTACCTGAACATGGCCGTCGACGATGAAATCACCCTGCGCTGGGGTGATGTGCGCATGGACCTGCCGCAGCTCAAGGCCGACGAGGTGGGCCAGCCGGTTCAGGTCTGGGTGCCGCCGGCGATCATTCTCGAAGCCGGCGAAGACCTTCGGCTGGAGGTGACTTACTGCATCCTCGATCGCGTGGGCAACAACTCCGGCTGGGCACCACCGCGCTGGCTCAAGATCGGTTGCAACAATCCCTATCTGAAAGTGCCGTTCAAAGAGCAATTGAAAGCCGCCGAAACGCGCAAAAAGTAAAAACACCGCCGTCTCTGTAGGAGCGAGGCTTGCCCGCGAAGGCGGAGTGTAGGGCGCCTTTGATGTTGGCTGACGCACCGCCTTCGCGGGCAAGCCTCGCTCCTACAGGGGAAGCAACACCCTTCTATGCATATTGCTAAAAGTTAGTTTATTAATTTTTTATACATGTTTAGGGTATATGCACCGGACCACCGGACATTCTTGATTTTCGTTCGCCGCAACCCTCGCGGCGACTCCATGAGATGTGAGGTAGGTATGGTCCGGAACACAATCACCCCAGTGCAGATCGCCAGGGCATTGCGTGCAGCCAAGGAGCGGCACTGATGTCCAGTCTTGCAGATGCAATCGTTCAGAGTGATCTGGACATCGCCCCCCTGTTGTTGCCCGCGCAGGTCCTGCGCAACGACGCACAAGCCATCAAGGCCGCCCATGAGCTGGCGCAAGTCGCCCGCCTGCAAGCGGCCAAACGTGACCGGCAGCGCAAATTGCCATGGTCGCAAATCGAACAGTTCACCCGCAGCGGCCTGGGCAGCATTTCCATTGCGCGCGAGTACGGTGGCCCGCAGGTTTCGTTCGTCACCCTGGCCGAGGTTTTCGCGATCATTTCTGCGGCGGACCCGGCACTGGGACAGATCCCGCAGAACCAGTTCGGCATCCTGCACCTGGTACTCGGCAGCGCCACCGAGGCGCAAAAAAAACAGCTGTTCAAAAGCGTGCTCGAAGGCTGGCGCATCGGCAATGCCGGGCCGGAGCGCGGCACCAAAAACACCCTCGAACTCAAAGCGCGGATCACCGCTGACGGGGATGGTTTTGTCATCAGCGGGCAGAAGTTTTACTCCACCGGCGCACTGTTCGCCCATTGGGTGGCGGTCAAGGCGCTGAACGACGACGGCAAGCAAGTGTTGGCCTTCGTCCGTCGCGGCACACCGGGCCTGCGCATTGTGGATGACTGGTCAGGCTTCGGTCAGCGCACCACCGCCAGCGGCACTATTTTGCTCAACAACGTGCGGGTCGACGCCGAGCTGGTGGTAGACAACTGGAAGATCAACGACAGCCCGAACATCCAGGGTGCCGTGTCGCAACTGATTCAAGCGGCCATTGACGCCGGTATCGCTCGCGGTGCCATCGACGACGCCATCGAGTTCGTGAAAACCCGTGCCCGTCCGTGGATCGACGCCAAGGTCGAGCGGGCCAGCGACGACCTCTACGTCATCGCCGATATCGGCAAGTTGAAAATTGAACTGCACGCCGCCGAGGCACTGCTGCGCAAGGCCGGGCAAGTACTCGATGAGGTCAGCGCCACGCCACTCACTGCCGAGTCCGCCGCGCGCGCGTCGATTGCCGTCGCTGAAGCAAAAGTGCTGACCACCGAGATCTCGCTGCTCGCCAGCGAAAAACTCTTCGAACTGGCCGGCAGCCGCGCGACCCTCGCCGAATTCAATCTCGACCGCCACTGGCGCAACGCCCGCGTGCACACGCTGCACGACCCGGTGCGCTGGAAATACCACGCCATCGGCAGCTATCACCTGAACGGCACGCTGCCCGCTCGCCACTCCTGGATTTAACGACCAGATCTCTGGAGAAACACATGACTCATTCTCACCACGTCGCGGTCATAACCAGCGATGAGCAAGCCCTGATCGTCGCTACCGATCTGGCCGAAGATTTCAAACGCGACAGCGCCCTGCGCGACCGCGAACGCCGTTTGCCGCACCCGGAGCTGGAAGTGTTTTCCCGCTCGGGTCTTTGGGGCATCAGCGTGCCCAAGGAATACGGCGGCGCCGGGGTTTCCAACGTGACCCTGGCCAAGGTCATCGCGCTGATTGCCCAGGCTGACGGCTCGCTCGGACAGATCCCGCAGAACCATTTCTACGCCCTCGAAGTGCTGCGCGTGAACGGCAGCGAAGAGCAGAAAAAACGCCTGTACGCCGAAGTGCTCGCCGGCCAGCGTTTCGGCAATGCCTTGGCGGAACTGGGCACCAAAACCGCCCATGACCGCGTCACCAGCCTGACCCGCGACGCTGACGGTTATCGCATCAACGGTCGCAAGTTCTACGCGACCGGCGCGATCTATGCGCAACGCATTCCGACGTCGGTGGTGGATGAAAACGGCGTGCAGCAACTGGCGTTCGTCCCCCACAACAGCAAAGGCCTGACCGTCATCGACGACTGGAGCGGTTTCGGCCAGCGCACCACCGGCAGCGGTTCGGTGGTGTTCGAAGACGTCTACGTCGCCGCCGAAGACGTCATCCCGTTTCAAAGTGCGTTCGAGCGCCCGACCACCGTTGGCCCGCTGGCACAGATTCTTCACGCCGCCATCGACACCGGCATCGCCCGCGCCGCCTATGAAGATGCCCTGCACTTCGTGCGCACCAAAACCCGACCGTGGATCGACGCCACCCATGAAAAAGCCACTGACGACCCGCTCACCCTCAAGAGTTTCGGCCACCTGAGCATTCGCCTGCACGCCGCCGAAGCCTTGCTGGAACGCTCCGGCGAATTCCTCGACAAAGCCCAGGCCAACACCAACGCCGAGACCGGCGCTGCGGCCTCGATTGCCGTTGCCGAAGCCCGCGCCATCAGCACCGACATTTCCCTCGCCGCCGGCAGCACGTTGTTTGAACTGGCCGGCAGTCAGGCAACGCTGATCGAACACGGCCTCGATCGCCACTGGCGCAACGCGCGGGTGCATACCCTGCACGACCCGGTGCGCTGGAAGTATCACGCCGTCGGCAACTACTACCTCAACGATGAAAACCCTCCGTTGCGAGGGACCATCTGATGGCCGAGGCGAAAAAGAAGATCCTGCTCAACGCGTTCAACATGAACTGCATCGGGCACATCAACCACGGCTTGTGGACGCATCCACGGGACACCTCCACCCAGTACAAAACGATTGAATACTGGACCGAACTGGCGCAGTTGCTGGAACGCGGCTTGTTCGACGGTCTGTTCATCGCCGATATCGTCGGCGTGTACGACGTCTACCAGAACTCGGTGGACGTGCCTCTGAAAGAATCGATCCAGCTGCCAGTCAACGACCCGCTGCTGCTGGTTTCAGCCATGGCGGCGGTGACGAAAAACCTCGGTTTCGGCCTCACCGCCAACCTGACTTACGAACCGCCGTACCTGTTCGCCCGCCGCCTGTCGACGCTCGATCACCTGAGTCGCGGCCGGGTCGGCTGGAACATCGTCACCGGTTACCTCGACAGCGCCGCCAAGGCCATGGGCTTGAGCGAGCAAGTCGAGCACGACCGCCGTTACGACCAGGCCGATGAATACCTCGAAGTGCTCTACAAACTCTGGGAAGGCAGCTGGGAAAACGGCGCGGTGTTGAATGACCCGCAACAGCGGATCTACGCCCAACCCGAAAAAGTGCACAAGGTCGAACACAAGGGTGAGTTCTATCAGGTCGAGGGTTATCACCTCTGCGAGCCATCGCCGCAGCGCACGCCGGTGTTGTTCCAGGCCGGCAGTTCCGATCGCGGTTTGCTGTTCGCCGGGCGTCATGCCGAGTGCGTGTTCATCAGCGGGCAGAACAAACCATCGACCAAGGTTCAGGTGGATAAGGTTCGCGCCAGCGCTGTTGAAGCCGGGCGCAATCCCGAAGACATCAAGGTGTTCATGGGCTTGAACGTGATTGTCGGCGCCACCGAGGAGCTGGCCTGGGCCAAGCACGCCGAATACCTGAGTTATGCCAGCGCGGAGGCCGGTGTCGCGCATTTTTCGGCGTCGACCGGCATCGATTTCTCTGAATACGAGATCGACGAGCCGATCCAGTACGTGAAGAGCAATGCGATCCAGTCGGCGACCAAAAACCTGCAAAACAACGACTGGACCCGGCGCAAATTGCTCGAGCAACACGCCCTCGGCGGCCGCTACATCACGGTGGTGGGTTCGCCTGAGCAAGTGGCGGACGAACTGGAATCGTGGATCGCCGAGACCGGGCTGGATGGCTTCAACCTGACACGGATTGTCACGCCGGAAAGCTATGTGGATTTCATTGAGCTAGTGATTCCGGAGCTGCAGCGGCGTGGGTCGTACAAAACGGCTTATGACAACGGCAGCCTGCGGGAAAAGCTGTTTCACGGCGAAGCGCATTTGCCTGAGCAACATACGGGCTCGGCGTTTCGGCGCTAAAAGCTTCGCGGGCAAGCCTCGCTCCTACAGGTATTGGTCGTTCACAAATGTCCGGTACGGCGCTGAACCTGTAGGAGCGAGGCTTGCCCGCGAAGAGGCCCGCCCAAACACCCAAAATTTATGCACTGACTGGAAACCCCATCATGAAAACGACCTGCCTCTCCCACCCAGTCAAAGCACTGGCCCTGGCCCTCGGCCTCTTCAGCTCTGTCACCTTCGCCGCCGACGCGCCGCTGAAAGTCGGCACCACCGCGGCCTTCGCCATCCCGCTGGAAGCCGCCGTCGAGGAAGCCAAAAAACAAGGCCTGCAAGTCGACCTCGTGGAGTTCAGCGACTGGATCGCCCCCAACGTCAGCCTCGCGGCCGGCGACATCGACGTGAACTATTTCCAGCACGTCCCGTTCCTGGAAAACGCCAAGGCTGCCGCCGGTTTTGACCTGGTGCCGTTTGCGCCGGGGATCATCAACAACGTCGGCCTCTACTCGAAGCAATACAAAAGCTTCGACGAACTGCCACAAGGCGCCAGCGTCGCCATCGCCAACGACCCGATCAACAGCGGTCGCGGTCTTCAATTGCTGGCCAAGGCCGGCCTGATCACCCTAAAACCGGGTGTCGGCTACAAGGCCACCGAAGAAGACATCATCGCCAACCCGAAGAACATCAAAATCCTCCAGGTTGAAGCGGTACAGCTGGTGCGCGCCTATGACGATGCCGATCTGGTGCAGGGCTACCCGGCGTATATACGTCTGTCGAAGACTTTCGATGCCGGTTCGGCCTTGCTGTTCGACGGTCTCGATCACAAGGAATACGTGATTCAGTTCGTGATCCAGCCCAAGAGCAAAACCGATCCGCGCCTGATCAAGTTTGTCGATATCTACCAGCACTCGCCGGCTGTTCGTGCAGCCTTGGATAAAGCCCACGGCAAGCTCTATCAAGCCGGCTGGGAAAGCTGAGGATGACGGCCGCGATCCAACGGCGACTGGAGATTCCAGAGCCACATAAAGCCGAACAGACTGAACTGCACCCGGACCTGAACCGCGCCCATGTGCGCTTCATCGACCTGGGCAAAACCTACACCGGTCAGCAGGGTCCAGTGGCGGCGTTGCACGGCATCGACCTGGCGATCCAGCGCGGTGAAGTGTTCGGCATCATCGGTCGCAGCGGCGCCGGCAAGTCGTCGCTGATCCGCACCATCAACCGTCTCGAACAACCGAGCAGCGGCCGGGTGCTGATCGATCAAGTGGACATCGGCGAGTTCGATGAAGACCGCCTGGTCGCGCTGCGCCGACGGATCGGCATGATCTTCCAGCACTTCAACCTGATGTCGGCCAAGACCGTTTGGCAGAACGTCGAATTGCCACTGAAAGTCGCCGGTGTGCCCAAGGAAAAACGCGATCAGAAAGTCCGCGAACTGCTGGAGTTGGTCGGCCTGCAAGGCAAGCACAAGGCCTATCCGGCGCAGCTGTCCGGCGGACAGAAACAGCGTGTCGGCATCGCCCGCGCGTTGGTGCATGACCCGGAGATCCTGCTGTGTGACGAAGCCACATCGGCACTGGACCCGGAGACCACGCAATCGATCCTCGGCCTGCTGCGCGAGATCAATCGGCGGCATGGTTTGACCATCGTACTGATCACCCACGAGATGGCGGTGATCCGCGATATCTGTGATCGGGTGGTGGTGCTGGAGCACGGAAAAATCGTCGAGCAAGGGCCGGCCTGGAAAGTCTTTGGCGACCCGCAGCATGAAGTCAGCAAGACCTTGCTCGCGCCGCTGCAACACGCGCTGCCGGAAGAACTGCAAAGCGGTTTGCGTCCACAACCTCAGTCCTCGGATGCGGCGGTTGTGTTGCGTTTGCGCTTCACCGGCAGCGCCACAGACGAACCGGATCTGGCAGCGCTGTTCAGCGCCCTCGGCGGTCGCGTGAGGTTGCTGCAAGGTGGCGTGGAACGCATTCAGGGCCATGCGCTGGGGCAATTGCTGCTGGCGGTGACGGGGTCGTCCTTGGGCGCCGAGCAACTGCGTCAGCGCGCCGGCCACTGGGCGCAACAGGTGGAGGTGCTCGGTTATGTGGTTTGATCGCTTGCTGCAAGGCTTCATCGACACGTTTCTGATGGTGGGCGTGTCGTCGCTGATTGCGCTGCTGGCGGGGATTCCGCTGGCGGTCATCCTGGTCACCAGCACCAAAGGCGGCATCTACGAAGCACCGGCGCTGAACCGTGCACTGGGCGCCTTCGTGAACCTGTTTCGCTCGATTCCGTTTCTGATTCTGATGGTGGCGCTGATTCCGTTCACCCGGTTGATCGTCGGCACCACTTACGGGGTCTGGGCCGCGGTGGTGCCGCTGACGATTGCAGCCACGCCGTTCTTTGCGCGCATAGCCGAAGTCAGTTTGCGCGAGGTGGATCACGGCTTGATCGAAGCGGCCCAAGCGATGGGTTGCCGGCGCTGGCACATCGTCTGGCATGTGCTGTTGCCCGAGGCGCTGCCGGGGATTGTCGGTGGTTTCACCATCACGTTGGTGACCATGATCAACTCGTCGGCCATGGCCGGGGCCATTGGTGCGGGGGGGTTGGGGGACATTGCGTATCGGTATGGGTATCAGCGGTTTGACAGCCAGATCATGCTGACGGTGATTGTGTTGCTGGTGGTGTTGGTGGCGATTATCCAGCTGGGTGGGGATCGCTTGGCTCGGGGGCTCAACAAGCGCTGAACACGGTCAAGGTTGTAGCGCTTTTGTGGCGAGGGAGCTTGCTCCCGCTCGATTGCGCAGCAATCGCAAGATCTTTAGACCGGGTTTATCTGACACACCTCATTGAATGGCTGGGGGCTGCTTCGCAGCCCCGCGGGAGCAAGCTCCCTCGCCACAAAAGTGTCCTCGACACGGGCAATTTCCCTCGCAACAGGGGGAACATTTCCCACAGGAAAATCAGTGTGCCTACAGGAGTACGCGTCTGTCGAAACAACTCGATCAACTGTAGGAGCGAGGCTTGCCCGCGAATGGCTGCGAAGCAGCCCCACGTCTTATGGCGTATATTCGGCCATATCCCCATTGCCTGCGCAGCCGACCATGAAGCAAACCCCCGACGACCTCCAGAAGATCACCGCCACCACCCTGGACCATTACAACTCGGTGGCCGAAGGTTTTCGCGAGGGGACTCGCGATCATGATGTCAGCCAGAACATCGATGCCCTGCTGCGGCATATTCAGGGCGAGGCGCCGTTCGACATTCTCGATTTCGGCTGTGGGCCGGGGCGGGATTTGCAGACGTTCACGCGCATGGGCCACAGGGCTGTCGGGCTCGATGGTTCAGAAAAGTTTGCGCAGATGGCGCGTGAGGACAGTGGATGCGAAGTATGGCAGCAGGACTTTCTGAAGCTGGACCTGCCGGATGAACGCTTCGACGGGATTTTTGCCAATGCGGTGTTGTTTCATATCCCGCGCCAGGAATTGCCTCGGGTGTTGAAGGAGTTGCGCAGGGCGTTGAAGCCAGGTGGCGTGTTGTTCAGTTCCAATCCTCGCGGCGAGAATCAGGAAGGGTGGAATGGGCCGCGTTATGGGGCTTATCACGATCTTGCGGCGTGGCAGCAATTACTGACTGAGGCGGGGTTTGTGGAGCAGGAGCATTACTACCGGCCGGCGGGGCTGCCGCGGGAGCAGCAGCCTTGGTTGGCGAGTGTGTGGCGCAAGCCGGTGTAGCCTGACAGGACGCCATCGCGAGCAGGCTCGCTCCTGCAGTTGACCGAGTTGTCCAGACGGACGCGGTCCCCCTGTAGGAGCGAGCCTGCTCGCGATGAGCGCGTAGCGCTCGCCTTACTGCACCTCTTTCTGCGGCTCGCGGATTTTGTACCAGGCGACATAAAGCGCTGGCAAAAACAGCAAAGTCAGCAACGTCGCAATAATGATCCCGCCAATCATGGCGTAAGCCATCGGCCCCCAGAACACTTCCCGGGCAATCGGGATCATCCCCAGGCTGGCCGCCGCAGCGGTCAACAGAATCGGTCGGCGTCGATGCTCCGTGGCCTGCGCCACGGCATCCCAAGGTGAAACGCCCTCTTTCTCCAAGGCGTCGATCTGGGTCACCAGGATCACCGAGTTGCGGATGATGATGCCGATCAGCGCCAGAATCCCCAGGATCGCCACAAAGCCCATCGGCGTGCCCGTCGGGATCAACGCCAGCACCACGCCGATCAGCCCGAGCGGCGCGACACTCGCCACCAGGAACAGCTTCTGCACGCTGTGCAGCTGGATCATGAGGAAGGTCGCCATCAGAAACAGCATCAGCGGCACCACCTTGGCAATCGGCCCCTGGGCCTTGCCGCTTTCCTCCACCGTGCCGCCCGTGGCGACCGAGTAACCCACCGGCAAACCAGCGGCGAATTTATCTATGGCGGGGTTGAGCTGTTTCACCAGGTCAGTCGGCTGAATCTCATCACGCACTGCCGCCTTGATGGTGATGGTCGGTTTACGGTCACGGCGCCAGACCAGCGGTTGCTCGAGTTCATAGCGCACCGTGGCGAACGCCAGCAGCGGAATCGACGTGCCGCTCGGGGTCACGATCTGCAAGTTTTGCAGGGTTTCCGGCGTGCCACGTTCCGCGTCCACCGCGCGCCCCACGACGTTGATCAGGTAGATATCGTCATCGACCTGAGTCACCGGCGAACCAACCACAATGCTGTTCATCAGGTTGGCCACGTCTTCCGAAGAAAGCCCCAGTTGCCGCGCCTTGTCCTGGGCGATCTCGATGCGCAGGACTTTGCCCGGTTCGTTCCAGTCGTAAATGATCTCGCCGATGTGCGAGTTCTTGTCCAGCTCGGTGGCCAGGGCGATGGCGTGCTTGCGCACCTGATCGATGTCCTTGCCGCTGACCCGGTACTGAATCGGGCGACCCACCGGCGGGCCCATTTCCAGCGCCTGGACGTAGCTGCCGATCCCGACGAAATCCTTGCGCAGCCGTTCGCGCAAGCGCTGACTGAGGGCGTTGCGCGATTCCAGGCCTTTGCTGACGATCACCAGTTGCGCGTAGTACGGGTTCTGTAATTGCTGGTCGAGGGGCAGGTAGAAACGGATCGCTCCCTCGCCGATGTAAGTGCTCCAGCGCACGATGTCCGGGTCATCCTTGAGCGTCGCTTCGAGCTTGTCCACCGCCTTGCGGGTTTCGGCCATCGAGGCGTTTTGCGGCAGGTTGAGGTCGACGAGGATTTCCGGGCGGTCCGACGACGGGAAGAACTGGTTCTGCACAAACTGCATGGAAAACACCGAGGCCACGAACAGCGCAATGGTGATACCGATCGCCCACCAGCGATTGCGCATGGCCCAAAACATCCCGTAGTTGAATGCACGGCCGATGCGCCCGGGCTCGGCGTCATGGGGTTTCACCTTGGCGCTGAGAATGTGCACGCCGATCACCGGGGCAAACAACACAGCGACAATCCACGACACCAGCATCGCCACCGCGATAACGGCAAACAGGGTGAAGGTGTACTCGCCCGCCGAGCTGGCGTTCAACCCGATGGGCACGAAACCGGCGACGGTCACCAATGTGCCGGTGAGCATGGGGAACGCCGTGGAGGTGTAGGCAAACGTCGCCGCCTGCTCCTTGGTCTCGCCCATTTCCAGGCGTGTGACCATCATTTCGACCGTGATCATTGCGTCGTCCACCAGCAGGCCGAGGGCGATGATCAATGCGCCGAGGGAAATCCGCTGCATGGTGATGCCGCTGTATTCCATGAAGATGAACACCATGGCCAGCACCAGCGGGATCGAGCACGCCACCACCAGCCCGGCGCGCACACCGAGGCTGACGAAGCTGACGATCAGCACGATCACCACCGCTTCGAACAAGGCACTGGTGAAGCCTCCGACGGCTTTTTCCACCACTTCGGCCTGATCGGACACAGTGTGTACACCAACGCCCACCGGCAAGTCTGCGGTCAGGTCGGTCATGCGCTGGTGCAACGCCTTGCCGAACTCCTGGATGTTGCCGCCCTTCTTCATGGCGATGGCAAGGCCGATGGCCGGGTGGCCGTTGAAACGGAACTCCGGGGTCGCCGGGTCAACGTAGCCACGGCTGATGTCGGCAATGTCGGCCAGGCGGTAGAAGCGGTCATTGAGCCGCAGGTTGACGTTGGCCAGGTCTTTCTCGGAAGCGAACTGCCCCGAGGTGCGCACCGAGATGCGCTCCGGACCGGACTCGATCACACCGGCCGGGGTCACCGAGTTCTGGGTTTGCAGGCTTTGCACCACCTGGCGTTGATCGATCCCCAGCGCCGCCAATTTACGGGTGGAGAAATTCAGGTAGAGGACTTCGTCCTGCTCACCGACCATCTCGACCTTGCCCAGCCCCGGCACTTCACGAATTTCAGCGCGAACCTGTTCCACGTAATCGCGCAACTGGCGCATCGACAAGCCGTCGGCGGTAAAGGCGTAGACCGAACCGAACACATCACCGAATTCGTCGTTGAATCCCGGCCCTTGCAGGCCTTGGGGGAAGTCACCGCGAATGTCGTTGATCTTCTTGCGCACCTGGTACCAGATTTCCGGGATGTCCTTGGCACTGGTGGTGTCGCGCAGGTTGACGAACACCGTGGACTCGCCGGGCCGCGTATAGCTTTTGACGTAATCGAGGGAGTCGAGCTCTTCGAGTTTTTTCTCGATGCGATCCGTGACCTGCTTGAGGGTTTCTTCCTGGGTCGCGCCCGGCCAGCGGGTCTGGATGACCATGGTTTTGATGGTGAACGACGGGTCTTCCTCGCGCCCCAGGTTCATGTACGAGAACACGCCCATCAGCAGCGCGACGAACATCAAATACCAGACAAACGACTGATGCTTGAGGGCCCATTCGGATAAGTTGAAACTCCCTTTCATTGGGGGCTGTCCTCGTCGATTTTCACTTTCTGTCCGGGTTTCAGGCTGTTCACACCCGCGCTGACCACCCGCTCACCCGACTTCACACCGTTGGCCAGGACCATGGTCGAATCGGTGCGGCTGAGAAGGTTGACGTCCCGTGGGGCAACGGTCTGGGTCTGCGTATCGACGACCCAGATGCGCGATTGCCCACCGACCTCCTGTAGCGCACTCAAGGGCAGTTCGATGCGGGGTTTGATCGCGGAGCTGAGGGTGACGCTGATCGCGGTGCCCAGGCGAAAGCCGGGCGGTGTGTCTGTCAGGGTCAGGCGGGCTCGACGGGTACGCGTCGCACTCTGGGCCTGGGGCTCGATTTCACGAACAGTGGCCGTCGTGTTGATACTCGGGTCCAGTTGCGCCGCAACTTGAAAGACGACGTCGCTCGGGAGTTGGTCGACCAGGGTGTCCGGCAGGTCGATCACCGCTTCCTTGATGTCCGGCTGCGCCAGGGTCACCACTTGCTGGCCGGCGGTGACGACTTGCCCGGCTTCGGCATTCCACGCGGTGACGATGGCTTTGTGGTCCGAGCGCAATTCGACATAGTTGAGCTGATCCTTGGCCTGATCGACCGCCGCCTTCGCTTGATCGAGAGAGGCCTGGGTGGTCTTCAGGTCGGTCTGCGCGACATCGAGTTGCGCCTGGGCGCCGACGCCGCGATCGAACAATTCCTGCTGCCGCCGGGCGCTGGCCTGGGCGTTGATGTATTGCGCCTGGACGCTGGCCAGATCGCCCTGGGCGGAACGCAGCTGATTCTGCTGATCGGTAGGGTCCAGGGTGGCGAGCAGCGCGCCCTTTTCCACTTCGGCACCGACATCGACGTTACGGCTGGCGATGCGCCCCGGCACGCGGAACCCGACATTGCTTTCATAGCGGGCCTGGATGCTGCCGGCAAAGCGGCCGAGATGTTCCTCGTCCAGCGATTCGACCTTGACCGACAGCACCGGACGTATCGGCTCCGGCGGCGGTTCCTCTTTCGAGCAAGCCGCCAGCATCATCGCCGTGCACACCAGTAACAGACGCTTCATGGCTGAGCTTCCACAGCAAGATCCTTGTAGGTGTTTTCGGCGATTTCAACTTTCACGCCGGGGTGCAGCAACTGACCGCCCGCGATGACGACTTTTTCGCCGCTCTGCAGGCCGGCGCTGATGATCACTTTGCCGGTCAAGTAACGACCGACCGTAACATTGTGCAGTTGCGCCTTGCCCTCGCCATCCACCAGCCATACCGCCGGATCGCTGAGGTTTTTGGTCAGGGCCGACCACGGCAATTCCACGGCGGACTTGCCGGGTGTCTTGGCCGTAGCGCTTACCACCGAGCCCAGTTGCATGCCCTCGGGCAGGCTGTCGAGGGTGACTTTGACTTGCACGGTGCCGGTCTGCGCGGACACCGCCGGGGTGATCTCCCGCACGGTGCCAGTGGTTTTGATCGACGGGTTGTCGAGCAGGCTGACCACGATGGTTTTATCCTCCGGCGCCTCGGCCAGCAGCGATTCGTAGACGTTGAACACCGCGTCACGCTCACCATCGCGCGCCAGGCTGAAAATCGGCACCGTCGCCTGCACCACCTGGCCGACCTCGGCCTGACGCGCCGTAATCACGCCTGGCGCCTCGGCAATCAGCGCGGTGTAGCCGAGTTGTTCGCGAGCGTTGGCAAGCTGCGCCTGAGCAGCGGTCAGCGCGCTCTGACTGCTGCGCAAGGCGGCTTGCGCGGAATCGTATTCGCTTTGGCTGGTGTAGCCCTTGGGCAGGAGTTTTTGCTGGCGGACAAACGCGGCGGCGGTCTGCTTGACCCGGGCCTGCTCGGCGGTGACTTGGGCCTGGGCCGAATTGACGCTGGTCTGCAGGTCTTTGGGATCGAGTCTGGCCAGCACTTGTTTGGCCGACACTCGGTCACCGACATCGACCATGCGCTGAATGATCTTGCCGCCCACGCGGAACGACAACTCAGTCTGGACCCGGGCCTGAACATCGCCGGTGAGCGTCACCGACGCGGCGTAATCCAAGGGTTTGACCTCCTGGACGAAGACCCGTGGACGGTCCTTCTCGACCGGTTTTTTATCGCCACACGCGGTCAGTAGTGCAAGGAGGCTCAGACCAACCGCTATTTTCAATCCGGGACCAGCCATGCAGACTCCTTTGCGTTGTACGGACGTGCCAATGGCGATACGACTGTGAGCTTAGAACAGGGTTCCATGGGTGCACCTGACGCCCTCAAATAAAGCCATCAAGTCACAAATCTTGTAGCACCTGGCGGAGTCCACTGAGAGCCAGCTTGAGGTTCGGATGACGGTCGTGTTGGCCAGCTTCACGTCGACCTTGTCGCATCACGCAAAAAACTATCCCGCGGATTTGTCGCGGCGAAAGAAGACGACTATTTTCCTTGCAGCTGTAGGAGGGATCTTTTTTTCAAAAAGCCCCTCCAAGGACGCACAGCTTTTGGCCAGACTCCCTGGCTGAACCCTCACAAGGAAGAGAAAAATGGCTGAGATGAAAGTGCCACAGCGGTTGGATCCGCAAGAAATCGTGAAGTTATTGGTGGCATTGCGCCGGGCGCTGGAGGCCAGGGTAGCCTGAATGCGCGGGCGCTTTTGTGACGAGGGAGCTTGTCGGACCGCCGCACCGTCCCGCTCGACTGCGCAGCAGTCGCAAAATCAGTCGAAACGGTGTGCCTGAAGAAGCGCATGTGCAGGATTTAGGGTCGCAACCCAGCGGGAGCAAGCGCCCTCGCCACAGGTTTCTCGCAGGCAAAAAAAACGCCGACGCTTTACCAGCCGTCGGCGTTCGAAACCTTGAAGGGGTTTACCTCGCGAATCAGAACGCCGGCAGTACCGCGCCGCTGTACTTCTTCTCGATGAATGCTTTCACTTCCGGGCTGGTCAGGGCTTTGGCCAGTTTCTGGATGGCAACGCTGTCCTTGTTGTCCGGACGAGCCACCAGGAAGTTCACGTAAGGCGAATCGGCACCTTCAATCACCAGCGCATCTTTAGCCGGGTTCAGACCTGCTTCCAGCGCGTAGTTGGTGTTGATCATGTCCAGGTCGACCTGATCCAGCACACGCGGCAGCATGGCCGATTCCAATTCCTTGAACTTGAAGTTGTGCGGGTTCTTGGCGATGTCTTTCGGCGTAGCCAGAGCGTTTTTCGGGTCTTTCAACTCGATCAGGCCAGCCTTCTGCAGCAGGATCAGGGCACGGCCGCTGTTGCTGCCTTCGTTCGGGATGGCGATGGTCGCGCCGTCTTTCAGCTCAGCCAGGGTTTTGACTTTCTTCGAGTAGCCGCCGAATGGTTCGACGTGCACGCCGATCACGGTTACCAGATTAGTGCCTTTGCCTTCGTTGAAGCTTTTCAGGTACGGCAGGGTCTGGAAGTAGTTGGCGTCCAGACGCTTCTGATCGACCTGTACGTTCGGCTGAACGTAGTCGGTGAACACTTTGATTTCCAGGTCCACGCCTTCTTTGGCGAGGGTTGGCTTGATCAGTTCCAGAATCTCGGCGTGTGGAACCGGGGTCGCCGCCACCACCAGTTTCTCGCCAGCCTGGGCCAGGCCCGCGGTCAGGGCAGCCGCCAGTGCGGTGAACAACAGAACCTTTTTCATGCAGTGTCCTTATCGAAAATCACGGTCGTCAGCGACGACGGCTAAATAGTACGTGTGCCAGTGAAGTGCTATCGCTGGCGTGAGGCGGACAATACCGGGATTTTTTATTCCCGAACAATATCTTTTATTCACTCTCATATTCCATTTTGTTCATACAGCTCTAACCCACACGGGTTACAGCATTCGGCTAAAGCTTTCGAGCAGATCCTTTAGCGCCGAACGCTCGCCAGCCGTGCCGTTTTTGCTCACCTGCGCGATCTGCTGCTCAATCTGCACCAACGACACAGGCACTTCAGGCAGATTCAAATGCTCCGGCAAAATCTCGTCGCCGGTACTGACCAGCAGCGCAAAGTGAATGACATTCTCCAGCTCCCGGGTATTGCCCGGCCAACTGTGCCGCTCCAGCACCAACTGCGCGGCCTCACTGATCAGCGGCACCGGCAGGTCGAGGCGCTGGCTGTAGATGCCGAGGAAATATTCTGACAGCGACAAAATATCCCCGACCCTGTCACGCAATGCCGGCAGTTCGAGTTGACCTTCGCTGAGGTAGTGATAAAGCCGCTCATGGAATTTCCCGGCCGCCACCGCCTGGGCCAGATCGATGCTGGTGGCCGCCACCAGGCGCACGTCCACCGGGCTCGGTTGCTGAGCGCCAACGCGGGTGACTTCGTGGTTTTCCAGGGCGGCGAGCAATTTGATCTGGATCGGCAGCGGCAAGTCGCCGATCTCATCCAGGTAGAGCGTGCCGCCATTGGCCGAACCGAACCACCCCGCGCGGCTGCTGGCCGATCCGCTGTAACTGCCGGCGGCATAGCCGAACAGTTCGGCGTCAGCATAGGTCGGGCTGATGGCGCCGCAGTTGACCGAGACGAATAACCCGCCGCGATCACTGGCACGATGGATGTGCCGCGCAAGCAATTCCTTGCCGCTGCCGGTTTCACCACGGATCAACACCGAGACCGAGCGCGGCGCCAGTTGTTCCAGCTCCTGGCGCAACTGCCGGGAACGTGGATCGACAAACACCAGCGCCTTGGCACGAATACTCAGGGGACTTTTTTCTGCGTCGGGAAAGGTCAGCAGTGGCTGACCGAAGGCTTCGAAACTCATGGCAGACTCCCGCCCTGAACCGCCGGGAGACGGGTTGGCGTTCTAAAAAAGAAAAAGGTTCAAGCGCGTCGCAGGGCGTGGTGTTCCATTCGATTTTGCAGGCGATAGAGATAGGCAAATCCCTGCTCCCAGCGCTGGTGACCGGACTTCACGTTGATGTGTCCGGCACCCGGCAGAATCCCCGCCTCGGCGCCCCAGTTGCGAGCCAGCTCCAGGGCTCGCGGCGCACTCACGGCGCTGTCGTTGTCGGAGCTGACGACCTGGCTCGGGAAGGGCAAAAGGGTTGTGGGAATCGGTGCGAAGTTGCGCAAGGCCGGGGCACATGCCGGACGTTCAACGTCCGCCGGCGCGACCAGCAAGGCACCGCGAACCTGTCGCAAAAAATGCAGCGATGCCGTGGCCGCCCAATGGGCGACCGTAATGCAACCCAGACTGTGCGCAATCAAGATCACCGGCGTGCTGTCGGCAGCAATCGCTTCTGCCAGCGCGGCAACCCAGTCTTCACGACGCGGCGTCAGCCAGTCGGCCTGCTCCACCCGAGCGCTATTGGGCAGGCTGTTCTGCCAGTGACTTTGCCAATGATCTTCCGGCGATCCTTGCCAGCCCGGCACAATCAGGTAGCGAATTGATTCGTTGCGCATGGGGGAGCTCTCCTGCTGCGTGTCTGTTCCCGGTCGAGTATAGGGAGGAGAGCTATGTTCGTTAAGGAATAAGAAGCTATTTATTAAGACCTATAAGGAATATGCGGTGGTTTTGAAAAGACAAAAAAAGGGACCGCACCCTGCCAAGGAGACGGCCCCGGAAACTCAAAATCTGCTAGCGCTAATCAACATCACTGGATGCGATGATTAACTTCAATACTTATCCAATAAAGGAATATTTAATTACTTTATTAGATCCGAAACGCATAAATGGGTCAGCGATACAGTAACTACCAAGTCATCCTGCTTGGGTCATAACGTACCGCCCCTTTGGGTCAGATTGATGACGGGCGCCTTTGCCGTGTTGAGTTTCCGAGAACATCGATCACGCCTGAGCGGCACGCACCTCCTGCGCCTCTGCTGTTTCCTCGCGTACAAACCGGTTCGCCCGCCCAAACGTCCCGAAATCATTGAACCGCACGCCCATCTCGCGCATCACCTTGTGCGCCACCGGCACGGTCATCTGGCGGATGTAAAACGGTTCCTTCACCACGAAGTGATGAATCCCGTGGCTGCTGCCGAAGTTGAAGCAGAACGCTTGCATCGGCCACATCCACCAAGGGTTCAGCACCTGGGTTTGCTGAATCACATTCCCCGGCTCCACGTCCCCGTAGTAATGCATGTTGGAGCTGACAAAATGCAGGCAAAACGTGCGCAACACGTTCGGGCCGATGATCACCACCGCCGCGATGTCGATGACCGTCATCACCGACAGCGTGGTCGCCGACCATTCGATGGGTGACCCCATCAGGTAGGCAATGCCATTTGCCCCATGGAAACCGAGGAACATGTACCAGGCGCCCCAATGCACCAGCGCCAGCGGCGCGTAGACCTTCAACGAGCGTTTGATGATGCTGAATTTATGCGCCCAGGTCCTGGCGCGCAGCATGCGAATGAACGCCGACATCACGTTGTCGCCGACCATCAACAACCGCGCAAATCCCCAAGGCTCGCCGTTGGTGATCGCGCGCTCTTCCATGTCGGCTTCCGTACCGGACACCTTGTGGTGATTGAGGTGCAGATGCCGGCGAATCCATGGATTGATCGTGCTCGGGCGCGCCAGCCACACCAGGCCCATCATCAGGTTGTGCGGCACCCGTTGTTTGCGGAAGTACATGCTATGAATCAGGTCGTGTTCCAGCTCGTGAGTCAACGAGGCGAAAAACGCGTTGAGCAACAGGCACGCCCACCAGGCCAGGTGCCCGGTCAGGTAGAGCGCCGCTGAACCGATCATTCCGGCCAGCGCGAAGGCCAGAATGCCCGCGCCCAAGGCGTCCTGATGGTTGAGAATCGGGTAGCGTTTGCGCAGTTCGACCCCTCTGGCCAGCACCACTTCGCGAATATGCGCTGATCGTTGGGCTGCATTCAGTCGCTGGGGACTTGCAGAAGTACCGTCCATGCTTCCATCCTCTGGTTATTGATGTTCGCATCCTGCCTTGTGAACCCTCACACCGTGGTAGCCGTGAACGCCAACCTGTTGACCGGAAGCGCCAATCAGCATGACTGAACCGACCTCCCTCGCCAGCTGGACCCGCGCCCTGCGCAAGCAACTCGATGCGCTGGGCCTCGACAGCACCGCTCTGTGCCAGCAGGCGGGGCTCGACCCGCAATTGATGGACGACCCGAACGCCCGTTACCCGTTGTCGGGCACCACGCGCCTGTGGGAAATCGCGGTGCAGGTCAGCGGCGACCCGGCGATCGGTCTGCGGGTGTCACGTTTTGTCAGCCCGACCACGTTCCATGCACTCGGTTATGCGCTGGTGGCCAGTGGCAGCCTGCGCGAAGTGTTCGAGCGCATCGTGCGTTATCACCAGGTGGTCAGCGATGCGCTGGAACTGGAACTGACCCGCGCTGAAGATCGCTACCGCTTCCGCCTGAAAATTCCGCAAGGCAATCCCGCACCGGCGCTGGAGGCCATCGACGCGTTTGCCGCGATTTACGTGCGCACCTGCCGCAATCGCCTGGGCCGCGAATATGCCCCGCTGGCGGTGTATCTGCGCCGCCCGGAACCGGCCGACCCGCATCAATGGCACAAAGTCTTTCGTTCGCCGGTGCACTTCGCCGCCGACGAGGACCGACTGGAATTTGCCCTCGTGGACTTCGACAGTCACCTGGACGATGCCAATCCGGAACTGGCTGAACACAACGAAGCAGTGCTCAAGCGTACTTTGGCGCAACTCAAGCCGCTGACATGGGAACGCAAGGTCCGCGATGCCATTGAAGAACAATTGCCCGAAGGCGAACCGAGCGCCGAACACATCGCCAAGGCCCTGCACCTGAGCTTGCGCAGCCTGCAACGGCATCTCGCGGACGAAGGTTGTCGATTCGACGCGCTGCTCAATGAAAGCCGCGAAAACCTGGCGCTGCTGCACCTGCGTGACCCGCAATGCTCGTTGAGTGAAGTCAGCTATATGCTGGGGTTCGCCGATACCAGCAGCTTCAGCCGCGCGTTCAAGCGCTGGACCGGGATGACACCGGGGCAGTTTCGGGATGGGTTGCGGTGAAACATCGGAAAGATGGTTTGCCAGAACCGGCCTCTTCGCGGGCAAGCCTCGCTCCTACAGTGGTTCCATATGGACCACAATATCGCGGCAAATCGAAAAACCTGTAGGAGCAAGGCTTGCCCGCGAAGAGGCCAGGCCAGACACCGCAGTAACGCCCTAACGCCCCCGATCCCGCCGCAACAACTTGCGCACCCGCGTCACCAGCTCGCTCACAGCAAACGGCTTGAGCAGGTAATCATCTTCATGCAGCTCCAGACCGCGCAGGCGATCTTCGATGCCGTCCTTGGTGGTCAGCAACAGCACCGGCGTGTCGCCGAGTTTGCGGATCTGTTGCAGCAACTGCCAGCCGTTGAGCCCCGGCAGCATCACGTCGAGGATGATCAGATCGTATTCGCCGGACTCGATAAAGCGACGCCCGTCCATACCGTTGAGCGCCACATCGACTGAATAACTCGCCTCGTTCAGGCCGTTGGCCAGACGTTTGGCGATCTCCTGTTCGTCTTCTACTAGCAGCACACGCATGGCACACCTCGTTTGTCGTCATCACAGGCTAGGCGTCTTCGCGGGCAAAGCCCATCAAAAACGCTGAGTTTCAGAAAATCGCCAATGCCCGCAAGCCCTCGGCGTTGAGGATTTCGATCTCGCCATACTTCAAATTCAGAATGCCCTGCCCCTGCAAGTCCTTGAGGATCTGGTTGGTGGTCTGGCGCGACAGCGACAGCATTGACGCCAGTTGCTCCTGCGGCAGTTGCAGCACTTGGCGCGGCGGATCGTATTCTCCGTAGCCCTCGGCGATCATCAGCAGGCGGTGAGCCAGGCGTGCCGGGGCGGGCATAAGGCTCAGATGTTCGAGGTTGATGAAGGTCAGGCGCAGTTTGTGGCTCATCAGCAATGCCAGCTGCCGCCAATACACCGGTTGTTCGTCGAGCAACGCCAGCAAAGCCGCCTGCGGGATGTGCAACAGGGTGCACTGGCCAACGCCAAACGCATCGTGGGTGCGTGGCTGGCCGTCGAACAGGCAGATTTCGCCGAACCAATGGGGCGATTCCACCAGGCTCAACAGCGCTTCCTTGCCCTGCTCGCTGACCGCGCCGATGCGTACCGCGCCTTCGATCACCGCATACAACCCGCACGGCGGGTCACCGCGTTTGAACAACAGCTGCCCGGTCGACAACCGTCGCACCCGGGCCGCAGCCAGCAGACTATCCTGTAAGGGAACCGGTAAATGACTGAACCACTGCCCCGACTCCAGGCGCGAACGCCAAACCTGCATGTTCATGAAAACTCCTGGAGATTGTCGCCTGCCTGACAGAGCGAAAGGTGAACCCGAGGCATGATCAATCACCCTACAGGAGGAGTAACAATGAAAAGCCTCGTTGACCATCTCAGTCAATACGCCGCTTACCACCGTGACCCGCGCAATATCGCCAGCCACTTTATCGGGATTCCGCTGATTGTGGTGGCGGTGGCGGTGCTGCTGTCGCGGCCGCAATGGGTCGGGGGCTGGGTGTCGCCGGCGGTGCTGCTGGCACTGGCCTCGGCATGGTTTTACCTGCGCCTGGAGGTACGCCTCGGGGTGTTGATGACGGTGCTGCTGGGGCTGTGCGTCTGGGCGGGTCAGGTTCTCGCGCAGCAAAATACGCTGGTGTGGCTCTCGAGCGGGATCGGGATGTTTGTGGTGGGCTGGGCGATTCAGTTTGTCGGTCATCACTATGAAGGACGCAAACCGGCGTTTGTCGATGATGTGACGGGGTTGATTGTCGGGCCACTGTTTGTGGTGGTTGAACTGGCGTTTTTACTAGGGATGCGGCGGGATTTGAAAGAGCAGATCGAGGCGCGGGTGGGTGGGGTGCGGGTCAATCCGAAGCGCGCTGCTGCGTAGATTGCTTTCGCGGGCAAGCCTCGCACCTAAAGGGGATCTATGTACGCCATAGATCCCCTGTAGGAGCGAGGCTTGCCCGCGAAGCTTTTGCCTTAGATGTTGGCGAGTTTCTGCCAGACCTTGGGCTTGAAGAACAGCGTATCGCCCTTCGCCAGGTCGATCAGGCTGTCGTGATCCTTCACCACTTCAGCTTCGATCAACTCGCTCTGGCCTTCGACCTTCAACGTCACCCGAGTGGTCGCGCCCAACGGACGGATATCCCGCACTTGCGCCGCGTGATGGTCTTCCAGCTCATGCCGCGACAGCGACACTTCATGCGGGCGGAACAGCACGTGGTTGTCTTCGCCCAGATGCAGGCGGTTCGAATCGCCGAGGAAGTGATAAACGAAATCGCTGGCCGGGTTTTCGTAGACGTCGCCCGGTGAGCCGATCTGTTCGATCACGCCTTTGTTCATCACCACGATACGGTCGGCGACTTCCATGGCCTCTTCCTGGTCGTGGGTCACGAACACCGAGGTCAGGTTGATGTCTTCGTGCAGCCGTGCGAGCCAGCGACGCAGCTCCTTGCGGACCTTGGCGTCGAGCGCCCCGAACGGTTCATCGAGCAGCAGGACTTTCGGCTCCACCGCCAAGGCACGGGCCAACGCGATACGCTGACGCTGGCCGCCGGAGAGTTGCTCCGGGTAGCGATCCGACAGCCAATCCAGTTGCACCATGTTCAGCAGTTCATGAACCTTCACCGCGATCTGGCTTTCGCTTGGGCGCTGGTTTTTCGGTTTCATGCGCAGGCCGAACGCGACGTTGTCAAACACCGTCATGTGACGGAACAGCGCGTAGTGCTGGAACACGAAGCCGACATTGCGATCACGCACGTCATGGCCGGAGACGTCTTCACCGTGGAACACGATGTTGCCCTGATCCGGGGTTTCCAGGCCGGCGATGATCCGCAGCAGCGTGGTCTTGCCGCAACCCGAAGGGCCGAGCAGGGCCACGAGTTCGCCGCTTTGGATGTCCAGGCTGATGTTGTCCAGCGCCTTGAACGCATTGAAATTCTTGCTGACGTTACGCACTTCGATCGACATGACTTATTCCTCCGCGGCGCTGGCGCGCAGGCGGTTAATACGGTTTTCGCTCCACTGCTTGAGCAGCAGGATGCAGAGCGCCAGGATCAGCAACAGGCTCGCCACAGCGAACGCGGCCACGTGGTTGTATTCGTTGTAGAGGATCTCGACGTGCAGCGGCAGGGTGTTGGTCACCCCACGAATGTGCCCGGAAACCACCGACACCGCACCGAATTCACCCATGGCCCGCGCGGTACACAACACCACGCCGTAGATCAGGCCCCATTTAATGTTGGGAACGGTGACGTGCCAGAACATCTGCCAGCCATTGGCCCCGAGCAAGCGCGCAGCCTCTTCTTCCTGGGTGCCTTGTTCCTGCATCAGCGGGATCAGTTCACGCGCCACGAACGGCACGGTGACGAAAATCGTCGCCAGCACGATGCCCGGCAAGGCGAAGACGATCTGGATGTCGTGATCCTGCAACCACGGCCCGAACAGGCCCTGGGCGCCAAACATCAGCACGTAGACCAGACCGGCGATAACCGGCGATACCGAGAACGGCAGGTCGATCAGCGTGACCAGCATACTTTTGCCACGGAACGAGTATTTGCTCACGCACCATGCAGCGCTGACACCGAACACCAGGTTCAGCGGCACTGATATCAGCACGGCAATCACCGTGAGTTTCAGGGCCGACAACGCGTCGGGTTCGAAGATCGCGGTGAAGAACGCACCGATTCCGAGCTTCAGGCCCTGAGACACCACGATCACCAGCGGCAGCAACAGGAACAGTACGAACACCAGCCAGCCAAGGCCGATCAGGATTCGCCGCGACGAAGCACTGCCACGGCGGGCGGCGTTCGAGGAAGCAGCAGCAATAGACGATTGGGACATTTCTGCGCCTCCTTATGGGGTTTCGATGCGCCGCTGCAGCAAGTTGATCAGCAGCAACAGGACGAAGGAAACCACCAGCATCAGTACACCAATGGACGTGGCGCCGGTGTAATCGTACTGGTCGAGTTTGACCATGATCAGCAGCGGCAGGATCTCGGTTTTCATCGGCATATTGCCGGCGATGAAAATCACCGAACCGTACTCGCCGACCCCGCGGGCAAAGGCCAACGCGAAACCGGTCAGCCAGGCTGGCAGCAGCGCGGGCACCAGAATATGGCGGAAAACCTGTAGCGGTTTTGCACCCAGGCACGCTGCCGCTTCTTCCACTTCACGCGGGATATCAGCCAATACTGGCTGTACGGTACGTACCACGAATGGAAGTGTCACAAAAGTGAGGGCGAGGGTGATGCCGAGGGGGGTATACGCGATCTTGAAACCCAGGTCCGCTGCAAACTGACCCACCCAACCATTGGGCGCGTATAGCGCAGTCAGCGCGATACCGGCCACGGCGGTGGGCAAAGCGAAGGGTAAGTCGATCATCGCATCGATGACTTTGCGTCCTGGGAAGGTATAGCGCACCAGCACCCAGGCCAGCAGCGTGCCGATGATGCCGTTGATGATCGCGGCATAGAGCGCGGTGCCGAAGCTCAGCTTCAACGCCGCCAGCACCCGTGGCGCCGAGATAATCGCCCAGAACTGATCCCAGGTGAGTTGAGCGGCATGCACAAACATCGCCGCCAGTGGAATGAGCACAATCAGGCTGAGGTACACCAAGGTGTAGCCCAGCGTCAGCCCGAAGCCGGGTATGACGGGGGAGATACGACGCGACATAAAAGTCCTTGGTTGAGAACGCGCAAAGCCCCGAACTTAAATCCGGGGCTCGTTGATGGCTATTTAAAACTACTGCGCCTGGTAGATCTGGTCGAACACACCGCCATCATTGAAGAATTTCGGCTGAGCGCTTTTCCAGCCGCCGAAATCCTTGTCGATGGTCACCAGGTCCAGGGTCGGGAACTGCTTGCTGTACTTGGCGGCCACATCCTTGTCACGTGGACGATAGAAGTTTTTCGCCGCAATTTCCTGGCCGGCCGGGCTGTACAGGTGCTTGAGGTACGCCTCGGCGATCTCGGCGTTGCCCTTTTTCTCGGCATTCTTGTCGACCACAGCCACCGGTGGTTCGGCGAGGATCGACAGCGAAGGCACAACGATTTCGAACTTGTCCGCGCCGCCGTCTTCTTTCAAAGCCAGGAACGCTTCGTTTTCCCAGGCCAGCAACACGTCACCCTGACCGTTGTTGACGAAAGTAATGGTCGAACCGCGAGCGCCGGTGTCCAGGACCGGCACATGCTTGAACAGGGTCTGCACGTATTCCTTGGCCTTGGCTTCGTCACCACCGTTGGCTTTCAGGCCGTAGGCCCAGGCCGCGAGGAAGTTCCAGCGCGCACCGCCGGAGGTTTTCGGATTAGGAGTGATGACCGACACGTCGTTTTTGACCAGGTCGCCCCAGTCCTTGATGCCTTTAGGGTTGCCCTTGCGTACCAGGAACACAATGGTCGAGGTGTAAGGCGTGCTCGCCTCGGGAAAACGCTTCTGCCAGTCGGCCGGCAGGGTCTTGCCGAGTTTTGCGATTTCGTCGATGTCACCGGCCAAGGCCAGGGTCACCACGTCGGCGCGCAGACCATCGATCACGGCACGGCCTTGTTTGCCGGAACCACCGTGGGACTGCTGGATTTTCACGTTATCGCCAGCGTGGTCCTTCTTCCAGAAGTTGACGAACTCGGCGTTGTAATCCTGATACAGCTCGCGAGTCGGGTCATACGACACGTTGAGCAACTCGTAATCCTTGGCAACCGCAGAACCAGCAAAAAATGCACTGGCCAGGGCGGCCAAAGCGAAATGACGAATCGACGACATGGTGAAATCTCCTGGAATTCTTGGATGTGTTGGCTTTTTTTATGGAGTGCTGGAAGCGCGGGCTGCCGGTTTTTTTCAGCTCGGTTTGTTGCTCGGGCTTTGCAGACGGAATTTTTCTTTGCGTTCGATCTGGACCACCTGGGCGTTGTGCACGGTGATCTCGACTGCGCCAAAACGCAGGTCGCGCAGTGCGGTCTGGATCTCACGCAAGATGGTGGCTTCGTCTTGACCCTCAACGCTACGTAGGGATGCGCTCATGGTGCTGCTCCTTCAACTGAGAGATTGCCTGGCAGTGGCGGCACTGCTTGCGGCGTGAGAGCAATACTAGAGACGCGTAGATATTCTTAAAAAGACTATTTAAGAATGTTTATATAACCAGAAAGCAGATCGCTTCGGCGCTATGCGCGAAGGGGGGGGAAGTATCCGGTGACGCTTTGCGTCACGGATTAAGGGGGGACCTGCGCTTAGCGAATTTCCGGCGCATGCGCCCAATCGAGCTGCTCGGCCGAAACCGGTCGCCCAAACCAGTAGCCCTGGCCCAGATCGCAATCGTGTTCGAGCAGGAAACGCGCCTGCTCGACCTGCTCGATCCCTTCGGCGTGCACCTGCATCCCCATGCTTTGCGCCAGCGCGATAATCACCCGCACGATCGCCACGTCGTCCTCATCCCACGGCAATCCTGCGACGAAGCCCTGATCGATCTTGAGCTTCTGCACCGGCAAACGCTTGAGCCGCAGCAGCGACGAATAGCCGGTGCCGAAATCATCGATGGCCAGCCGCACACCCAACTCGCGCAGTCGATGCATCTGCTCCAAGGCCACTTCCGGGTCTTCCATGACCGCGCTCTCGGTGACTTCCAGTTCCAGAAACGCTGGATCGAGCCCGGTTTCGTGAAGCACTTTCGCCACTTGCTGAAACAGCTCACGGCGAGCGAACAGTCGAGACGAGACGTTTACCGCGATAAACGACAACGCCACACCGGCCTGCTGCCACGAGCACATTTGCTGACAAGCCTGGCGCATCACCCACGCATCGATCTCCGCGATCAACCCGGTGCGTTCGGCGATGGGAATGAATTCTGCCGGCGGCACCAGCCCCCGTTGCGGATGCTCCCAGCGCACCAGCGCCTCGGCGCCCACCAGGCGACCGGTCCTGAGGTCGTGAACCGGCTGGTAATAAACGCGCAGCTCCTGGTGCTCCAGCGCTCGGCGCAGTTCAACAGCCGTTTCGACCCGATTCTGGGCATGGGCGGTCAGCTCTTCGGTGTACAAGGCGTAGCCATCGCGACCGGCGCTTTTGGCCTTGAACAGCGCCGAGTCAGCGTTACGCAATAATTGTTCGGCGCTCAAGGCATCGCCGGGGAACAGACTGATACCGATGCTGGTATTGATGAACAGTTGATGCCCGCCGATCAGGAACGGCTCTTTGAGAGCATCAATGATCCGTTGCGCAAGCGCCGCCGCCTGCATCAACTGCGGACAGCTTTCGGCGAGCACCGCGAACTCATCGCCACCGAGCCGCGCCAGCGTGAGCTCCGGCCCGAGCATGGCCTGCAATCGCTCGGCCACGGCCTTGAGCAGTTCGTCACCGATGGTGTGCCCAAGGCTGTCGTTGATCATTTTGAAATGATCCAGGTCGATCATCAGTAATGCACAGCCACGCTTGTGCAGTTGCGCCGACGTCAGCGCCTGCTCGGTACGGTCGGTGAACAGCAAGCGGTTAGGCAGATCCGTCAGCGGATCGTGATGAGCCAGGTGCTTGAGCTCATGTTCGGAATTCTTGATTGCGCTAATGTCGGAAAACACCGCGACGTAATGGCTGAGCTGGCCCTGATCGTCGCGAATGACGCGGATCGTCTGCCATTGCGGGTAGATCTCACCGCTTTTGCGGCGGTTCCAGATCTCCCCGCTCCACTCGCCGAGGCTCTTGAGTGTCACGAACATCGTCTGGTAAAAATCCGCGGGGTGATGGCCCGACTTGAACAGGCTCGGTCGCTGACCCAGCACTTCCGCCTGCGAGTAGCCGGTGATTTCCATGAACGCCCGGTTAACGTGGACGATCAGGCCGTTGCTATCGGTGACCAGCACACCTTCACGTGTGCAATCGAACACCGCAGCCGCCTGGCGCAAACGCTCGCGCTCTTCATGACGCTCACTCAATGTATTGCCGATCCCCAGGCAACGGAGCAATCGCGCTCTGGCAACGAAGATCAGGCCGGTGCTCAGCAGGATCCAGGCATAACCGTTGATCAGTTGCCAACGTACCAGCTCGTCGGAGCCATCGAAGAAACTGTTCAATAAATAGCCGCTGAGCTGCAACCAGACGATGGAAATCAATAGATAGAGCAGCGCTGCTCGCGACGCGTCGCGATAGGTGGCAGACATTAGCCGTCCTTGTCCCTGCGAAAAGGATGGGATTATAGGTTAAAGAAACATCCAGCCACTCTTATCTGAAAGGGTGACTGGTTTTATCTGTGGGCTTAGTGATAATGCAACGGCTGTTTTTTTCTTTATCGAGGGCCCTATAGCCTATGTGGTACGAAGGTTTTCTCGGCTTGTCGCCCTGGTCACTGGTGGCAGTCACCCTGCTGATGACCCACGTGACGATCGTCGGCGTCACGGTCTATCTGCACCGTTATTCAGCCCATCGCTCGCTTGAGCTCAATGCTGGCCTGAAACATTTCTTCCGCTTCTGGCTGTGGCTGACCACGGCGCAGAACACCCGCGAGTGGACCGCTATCCACCGCAAGCATCACGCCAAATGCGAAACCGTCGATGACCCGCACAGCCCGGTCATCAAGGGCCTGTCCACCGTTCTGCGCAAAGGTGCCGAGCTGTACCGCGCCGAAGCGGAGAACCCGGAGACCCTGCGCATCTACGGCAAGAACTGCCCTGAAGACTGGATCGAGCGCAACCTCTACAGCCGTTTCCCGCTGCTGGGTGTGGCGATCATGGGCGTCATCGACCTGCTGCTGTTTGGCACCATCGGCATCACCATCTGGGCGATCCAGATGATGTGGATCCCGGTGTGGGCCGCCGGCGTGGTCAATGGCCTGGGCCATGCCATCGGCTACCGCAACTTCGAATGCCGCGACGCGGCGACCAACCTGGTGCCTTGGGGCATCCTGATCGGCGGCGAAGAACTGCACAACAACCATCACACCTACCCTAACTCGGCAAAATTGTCGGTGAAGAAGTGGGAGTTCGACCTCGGTTGGGCCTGGATCCAGGTCTTCAGTTTCTTCCGCCTGGCCAAGGTCCAGCGGGTTGCACCGATCGCCCACCGCGTCGAAGGCAAAGGCAGCCTGGACATGGACACCGCCATGGCGATCCTCAACAACCGCTTCCAGATCATGGCCCAATACCGCAAATTGGTCATCGCGCCGCTGGTCAAGCAAGAGCTGGAAAAGGTCGATCACTCGGTCCGTCACCAGTTCCACCGGGCCAAGCGTCTGCTTTCGCGGGAAACCAGTCTGCTGGACGATAAGCACCACCTGCGCATCCAGACCATGCTCGAGCACAGCCAGGCGCTGAAGGTAATTTACGAGAAACGCCTGGCCTTGCAGCAGATCTGGGTCAAGACCAGCTCAAATGGTCACGACATGCTGGCTGCCATCAAGGATTGGGTACACGAAGCGGAGGCCAGCGGGATTCAATCCCTGCGCGACTTCGCCGACCAGCTGAAAACCTACTCCCTGCGCCCTGCCGCTGCCTGACCCTGCCGAAGCTCTTCCCTGTGGCGAGGGGGCTTGCCCCCGTGCGGCGACAACGTCGCCGCACAATCTGACGACGCGTTTTAACTGAAAAAACGCGCCTCAGATACCGCCCGGCGGGAGCAAGCCTCCTCGCCACGTAGTGCGGGAACCAATCTCCAAATCCCCTATCTCAAAGACACTTCGCCATACCCCGGCGGGCTTCGTTGTTGCTGCTTTCGAACCTCAAGCGGCGCACGCCCTTTGAGAGTTGTCCCAATGGTCCCAAAAAACCTGCAAGACGCACCCTTCGCTCAATCGCCCGACACTGCTCAAACCCTGATGGCGCTGATGCACGCCCAGAGCGAAGTCGCGCGCCTGAGCGAACGCGAACAGCTGTTCAGCTCCCTGCTGGTGAGCGTCAACGCTGTGCTTTGGGCCTTCAACTGGGAAACCCGTCAGGTGCTCTACGTCAGTCCGGCGTATGAACGGATTTTTGGCCGATCGGCTGGCAGCTTGCTGTCCGACTACAACGAATGGCGCGACAGCATTTACCCCGATGACCTCGACTACGCCGAGCGCAGCCTCGCCGAAGTGCTGGTCAAAGGCGCCGTTGAAGACCGCGAATACCGCATCATCGCCGCCGACGGCCAGGTGCGCTGGCTCAGCGACAAATGCTTCATCAACCGCCAGGCCGAGCCGGGCCAACCGGTGATCATCGTCGGCATTGCTGAAGACATCACCGAAAAGAAACGGATGGAAGCCGAGTTGCAGCGCCTGGCGACCACCGATGTGCTGACGCAAAGCAGCAATCGCCGACACTTCTTCGAATGCGCCCAACGCGAGTTTGCTCAGGCGCGCAAGCAAGGCGCACCGATGGCGTTCCTGTTGCTGGACATCGATGACTTCAAAGGGGTCAACGACACTTACGGTCATCAAGCGGGCGACAACGTACTGCAACGAATCGCCGAGAGCGGTCGAGCCGCATTACGCCGGGGAGATGTATTCGGGCGGATCGGAGGCGAGGAATTCGCAGCGGTGTTTCCCGGCTGTGCACCCGACATGGCCATGCAAGTCGCCGAGCGCCTGCAATGGCAGATTCAGCAACTGAGCTTCAGCCATGATGACCAGACGTTCGGCATCACCGTCAGCCAGGGCTTGACCAGCCTGACGCCGGAGGACGACTCCCTCGACAGCGTGTTCGCCCGCGCGGATGCCGCCATGTATGAAGCCAAGCGCCAGGGAAAAAACCGCATTATTTCCGGGTGACACCCATCCAAAATCCAACACAACTCCTGTGCGAGCGAGCAGGCTCGCTCCCACAGGTTTTTGTGTGAAGTTTACTTTTTGCGCAGCCGCATCAACTCCGGCAAGCCGATCTTGAGCAACCGCGCAGTCCGGCTCTTCGCCAAGGCCTCAATGCCCTCGTGCTCGGTCAGGCGCGCCAGTTGCGCGGCCATGTTCATCACCAACGCTTCGCGAGAATAAACGCCGCCACCGAGCTGATAGGCCGCTGCAATCAACTCCCGCAACTCCAGCGGCAGCCGCCAGCGAGTCCGCAGCGACGAACCGTAGGCTGCGCCGAACTCGGCCAAGGCATTGCCGACCTCCTCCCGTTCATCCAGCTCGCCACCGGCCTGCTTCCATTCCTGCAAACACCTCAGCAACGCAAGGTCGCCGAGGCAATGCAGAATGCCTGCGCAATAACAACGCTCTTGATCCAGATCCAGCAACCGCGCCAGCGTGCGGGCGTATTCGGCAGTGTGCAGAGACAAGTCCCAGAAGCGCTCGGCATAGTCCGCCAGGAACGGATCGCTGAGCCGGGCACTGTGCTTGAGTGCCAACCCGAGGATCAGGTTCATGCTTTGCGCGGAGCCCAAGCGGTGCAGCGCCTGAGACAAGGTCTGGACCGCATCGCCAACGTGCAGCGCCGCGCTGTTAGCCGCCGCGATCAGAACGGCGGTGATGTGCGGGTCGGTGCGGATTTCCTCTTCCAGCCGCACCAGGTCAAGACCGCGGGTGTTCAGGCTGGCGTTGACCGCCATCTGCACATCGGCCATCAATGGCGCACCCTCCGCCAGTTCGCGACGGCGCTGCAGATACACCGACAAGGTCATGCCGGCCGCCAGTGTCGGCATTTCACAGAAAACCTCTTCACCGGCGTTCAGCAGCAGATCCTGCAGACGCTGGGTCAGGCTTTCCATGTTCAGGGGCTTGGTCAGGTACGCCGTAGGCGCCAGGGGCAAGGCTTCGCGCACACTGGCGCTGTCGTTGCGGCTGCTCATCAGGATGAAAGGCAGTGGCGGATTGCGTTTGCGCTGACGGACGTTGCGCAAGACATTCAGACCGTCGACGCCGGGCAGCTCCCCGTCGACGATCACCAGGTCATACGGATTTTCCGCCAACAGCCGCAACGCTTCCTGACCATCGGCACACAGATCCAGCCGTGCGTCACAGCGCACGCTCAACAGCACTTGTTTGATCAGGTCACGAGACCAAGGGTCAGCCTCGGCAACCAACACACGCGGTACAGCCGGTAAAACCACAGCGGTCATCTGCACGCTCCCTTTGCGATGCTTGTACCTTAGTCAATGCTGATCATGGACGGTGCAGTTTGTCTCGGGGACAAAAAAACCCGCCGAAGCGGGTTTTTTGTCGATCAGCTCACACATTCATATGAACATTTTAGATCAGAGTTCCGAGAAGCACTCTTCGATAATTGCCAGACCTTTGTCCAATTGCTCATCCGGCGCGGTCAGCGGAACCAGGACGCGCAGAACGTTGCCGTAAGTGCCGCAGGACAGCAGGATCAGCCCTTTGTCGCGAGCCTTGGCCACCACCGATGCCACCGCGGCAGCGTTCGGCTTGTGGCTGTCACCGTCGACAAACAGCTCGACCGCGATCATCGCGCCCAGGGCACGGACTTCGCCGATGACCGGGTATTTGGCCTGGATGGCTTTCAGGCCAGTGACCAGACGCTCGCCGACTGCCTTGCAGCGATCCAGCAGGTGCTCTTCTTCGAACACTTCCATCACGGCCAGGGCCGCAGCGCAAGCAATCGGGCTACCGGCGTAAGTACCGCCCAGGCCGCCTGGAGCAATGGCGTCCATGTATTCGGCCTTGCCGCACACACCGGCCAACGGGAAACCGCCAGCGATGGATTTGGCGAAAGTGGTCAGGTCGGCGCAAACGCCCATCTGTTCCATGGCGAAGAACGTGCCGGTACGGCCAGCGCCGGTTTGCACTTCGTCAGCGATCAGCAGGATGCCGTGCTGGTCGCACAGGGCACGCAGACGCTTCATGAACTCTTTAGGCGCGACGTAGAAACCGCCTTCGCCCTGAACCGGCTCAATGATGATGGCAGCGATGTCACGCGGCTCGGCGTCATTCTTGAAGATGCGTTCGATGCTGGCGATCGAGTCGTCGACGCTCACACCGTGCAGTTCGTTCGGGTACAGCGCGCGGAAGATGCCGCCTGGCATCAGGCCCATGCCGGCCGAGTAAGGCACGACTTTACCGGTCAGGCCCAGGGTCATCATGGTGCGACCGTGGTAAGCGCCGGTGAACGCGATCACGCCGGCACGGCCAGTGGCGGCACGGGCGATCTTCACAGCGTTTTCAACGGCTTCGGAACCGGTGGTGACCAGCAGGGTTTTCTTGGCGAAATCACCTGGCACCTTGGCGTTGATTTTTTCGCACAGCTCTACGTACGGTTCGTAGGCCAGCACCTGAAAGCAGGTGTGGGTCAGCTTGTTCAGCTGCTCGGTCACCGCGGCGATGATTTTCGGGTGCACGTGACCGGTGTTCAGCACGGCAATACCGCCGGCGAAGTCGATGAACTCGCGACCTTCAACGTCGGTCACGGTGGCGTTCTTCGCGTGGTCGGCGAAGATCGGGTGAATCTGGCCAACACCGCGCGGTACAGCGGCTTCGCGGCGTTTCATCAGGGATGCGTTAGTCTTGCTCATAAAGTCCTCATTCACCGCTCATCGGGCGGCGTGGTTCAAGGAAAATGCGGCGGGGAGGCAACTACGGCAGCATGCGATGATCGACTGCCACAGCTTTCCCGGCCACAGAGAAAATTCCGTTTGAAGCGCAGAAAGGGACAGCGCTCTCGTGCCCTTTCCGCTTGTTGCATTCCCGTCTGCCGAGCTTAGATGCCCAGGCAGAGGTATTTGATTTCCAGGTAATCTTCGATGCCGTACTTGGAGCCTTCACGGCCCAGGCCCGACGCCTTGATGCCGCCGAACGGCGCGACTTCGTTGGAGATCAACCCGGTGTTGACGCCGACCATGCCGTATTCCAGAGCTTCGGCCACACGGAACACACGACCCAGGTCGCGAGCATAGAAATACGAGGCCAGGCCGAACTCGGTGTCGTTGGACATCGCGATCACTTCGGCTTCGTCTTTAAAGCGGAACAGTGGCGCCAATGGACCGAAGGTTTCTTCCTTGGCCACGGCAGCGTTTTTCGGCACGTTGGTCAGGATAGTCGGCTCGAAGAAGTTGCCTTCCATGACCTTGCCACCCGCCAGAACGGTTGCACCTTTGCTGATTGCGTCAGCAATGTGCTCTTGAACCTTGGCCACGGCTTTTTCGTCGATCAGCGGGCCAGTGGTGGTGCCTTCTTCCAGACCGTTGCCGATCTTGAGTTTGGCTACGGCCACTTTCAGCTTCTCGGCAAACGCGTCGTAGACCGAATCCTGAATGTACAGACGGTTGGCGCAGACGCAGGTCTGGCCGTTGTTGCGGTACTTGGAAATGATTGCGCCTTCGACGGCCTTATCCAGGTCCGCGTCGTCGAACACGATGAACGGCGCGTTGCCGCCCAGTTCCAGGGACACTTTCTTGATGTCCTTGGCGCATTCAGCCATCAACTGACGACCGATTTCGGTCGAGCCAGTGAAGGACAATTTACGCACGATCGGGTTGCTGGTCAGCTCGCTGCCGATGTCGCCGGCACTGCCGGTGACCACGCTGAACACACCGGCAGGGATGCCGGCACGCTGGGCCAGTTCAGCCAACGCGAATGCGGAGAATGGAGTTTGCGAAGCAGGCTTGAGCACCATGGTGCAACCGGCGGCCAGGGCCGGGCCGGCTTTACGGGTGATCATCGCGGCCGGGAAGTTCCACGGGGTGATGGCTGCGGTCACGCCGATCGGCTGCTTGATCACGATCAGGCGCTTATCTGGCTGGTGGCCCGGAATCACGTCACCGTAGATGCGCTTGGCTTCTTCGGCGAACCACTCGATGAAGGAAGCGGCGTAAACGATTTCGCCCTTGGCTTCAGCCAATGGCTTGCCCTGTTCCAGGGTCATCAGTCGAGCCAGGTCGTCCTGGTTTTCGATGATCAGTTCGAACCAGCGACGCAGCTTGTTCGCGCGGTCCTTGGCGGTCAGTGCACGCCAGGCCGGCAGCGCCTTGTCAGCGGCTTCGATCGCACGGCGGGTTTCGGCAGCGCCCATTTTCGGCACAGTGCCCAGAATTTCGCCCGTTGCCGGGTTGTTGACCTTGATCGTCAGACCATTGTCCGCATCAACCCAAGCGCCATCGATAAAGGCTTGCTGGCGGAACAACTGGGTATCTTTAAGCTGCATGTCGGCTTTCCTTAACAGCACCGCGACCAGCGCGGAGCGAATTATGATTGTAGAAAGGCGCCTTGTAGGCTGCCGTCAGGGAAATCATTCACCGGGCTGAAGCACATAAATAGCGCACTGTTCGAAACTCGTGCGGTTCAGCACCCAGACAAGAGCGTTTGAAATCTCAAACGAATCCTAGGATCAAAGGGGGTAAAGGACAATAGTCTGTTCGAAAAAAAGAACGAAAACGCCGCATTTGCCTACTTTTTCTGATCAACGTAGCAAACGGTTGTTACGCTTGCGAAAACCGCAGTCGATTCAGCAGCATGGACGCCCGCAGTGCATATGAGTATCATGGCGCCCGCTTGCACCAGTAGCTCAGCTGGATAGAGTACTGCCCTCCGAAGGCAGGGGTCGTGGGTTCGAATCCCGCCTGGTGCACCATATAGCAGTCTAGACCTGTCTCAGACAGTCTACGAAACACCCCAAGATGCCCGCCCTGTGCGGGCTTTCTTGTTTCTGGCTATCCCTCCCTGCCTACCCCTATAACTTCACGCCGTGTATGCCCACGTGTATGCCCACGTGTATGCTTTGAGATTCATTGAACTGGAGGCATACACGCAGTGAAGCGTACTGAAATCAAACGCCGCCCACTGGCCGACACTACCCTCGCAGGATTGGAGCCGGAGAGTGCGACGTACCGGGAGCAAGACGGCAACGGCTTGTACTTTCGGGTCAAGGCAAATGGGCAGAAGTCGTGGGAGTTGCGCTACAAAACCTCCTTACGGAGGGCTGCCCCCTTGAGCTGCCTACACAGCAGGACAGCAGAAGATGTGAACATCTATTGCTTACGTAACCCGCCATCCATGGGTAACAGAAGACTACTGGGCGAAGAAGTTTCCGGAGTGGCTGGAAAGACTTAGAAAACCGGAATACAAACGGGTTCATTCATTCGACCCAATGTCGGCTATGGAAAATTCAGAGCAACTCGAAATATAAATATAAAAATCAAGCGAATCGACTTCAACCAAATTAGAGTTCAAGCTTAATGCTGCGTCAATTCAACATTGATTGACGCGCTTTAATCGCCTTTGCTATCAGAAAGTTTAATCTCATCTGGGATTGTTTCGCCAATTATTGTACCGTTAGGATCCACTGCATACACATGCAAGGCTTTTGACAACATACGGCTATACCCAAGTGAAACTGAACTTTTTTCTTCCGTACATTCTTTATTCGAATATGGCACGATTTCAGCGTGGTGCTCGTTACCTTTATGAGTTTCTGAGGCTTTCACCTTTTCCTCCCACACTTGAAGGTATATTACCGGTCCAGGCTTCCTTATCGGGATCGGCGTCTCTCCCACCGCTTTGATTATTTCCACACTAATCCGTCCAACACCTTTGACGTCTCGCGTTGGCCGACCTGGGCGCTCGACATCTCGCTTTACTAATTCTATGCCAGCCTGAAGTCCGATAGCGTCTATACGTGTTACAGATGTGTTGGGTCGTTGAAAAATCCCGGGGGATCCTCTGTTTGTAGAGGCCTCCCACTCCTCCTCGACAATTGCTCGTATTACCAGTTCATGGTCTTCAACCAGTACTTTCCTAGCCGGATATTCTTCATCCGGCGCTGTTTCAGAAGTCATGATGTATTAAAGCTCAGCAATTAGTTTAAACAGATCTTCATCGCCATTGGCAAAGATGCATTCATACTCATCAGTTACCAGCTCTATCTGATGCTCACCAAAAGACATATCAATAGATGCACCATCCTTTAGCGACCAAGTAGTAAGAATCTCACCATAATAATTTAGAAAAATACTCAGATCCGAAGGCTTTAAATTGGTTCTTTCAAAAAAACCAGTAAAGTTGACTAATGCGGATAGATTCATTGCTTTCGCACCTTCTCCATCCCAGTTATCTTCGGAACGAACAAGACGGGATAGCCGGGCAAATGAGTTCTCGCTTAAGTTTTTGCGAGCCATCGCAAGATATGCGGCCATAACTGTAACCTCCTTGGTCGACATTCCCTCAAGACTTTGATGAGCCTTAAGTGCCTTTACACTTTCCGAGTAAGCGTACTCAATCACCGCAGTCAAATTCGGCTTGGCGTTAATCTCAGCCGGACTAACCCAGCCGACCTTTAGCAAGTCCCATAAGTAGCCGAGAGCGTCATAGCTTTTCCGAACAACACCAGGATCCGATTTCGCGATCTTAACTGAAGTAGCTGTGGTGTTATAGCTCGCCACGCCGGTAGTAAAGTGAGCGGCACTAGCATTCACGCTATACGCAATCATTGCAGTACCTCCACAGGTTTCATTTTCTCTTTAAGAGGCTTAGTGAGATTCACAAAAACGTCATGGATCACATCTCGCGCCATTGAGAAATTCGCCATTATCTCTTCGACGCTCGGTCCTATTAACCCATCAATAACAATAACATTTTCTAGAATGTAACCAGACGCGCCTTCAATTTCACCTTCAGCCATTTGCAATTGTAATTTACCGAACTTAAGCGGGACGGTAATTTGCAATATAGGCAATGCTACTTCACCACTGATCGAGTGATTACGCAGAAAGTCTGGCGCCTCTATTTTGAATCCGAACACATCTTTCAGGAATTGCAGGTGAGTAGTATCCCCTGTTAGATCATTCCTAAATGCATCTATATAACGAAGTACTAGAGAATAACCTTCAATACTAGCAGTTTGGGAATCCAATAAAATTTTGATGCCTTTTTCCACGATCGGACTGAAGTCATCCCAAGATTTGTAAGGTTTCACCGCATTGGCGGTGAAAATGCCTGTACCTATCTGAAAAAGAGTGGATGGCAAATGCTCACGACCGGGCTCTGCACAGTCGTTGCCTGAATAACGGTAACGGACGATTGGGACCTCTGTGGGAACAGGGAAACCTACCGGGACCAAACGTTCGGAAGCTCCATACCCGATCGATGTCATTGCATTCGTCACGACTGGTAACTGCTTATCAAAAGCGTCGTTGATGGGCGGGAATGCAAATCCAGCAGGGAATCCAGGGGGGACACCCGCAGGTACAGACAAATCCTTCCAACGGAGCTCGGCAACAAGCTCTACGAGGGGTGGATTGTCGAATCGTTCTTTCATGAGGGCTTTGACTTGTCCAAAGCGATTTGAGGTCGCTTAAAATTTACGGGAGTTGACCGTTGCTGCCGAGAAAAAAGGCCCTTACGTCAGTCGTCAGTACCATCCAGCGAAGCACTTCGTTAGCTTCGCTGGATGGTACTAGAACCATAGCACTGCCTCTCTTCAGCTGCTATAGGCCCTATTTATAAATTGAAGATGCATCCTCTGTTCGCTGCTAGCTGTCAGCCAACTCTTGCAGTTCGGAAAGCCTCTATAACTGTGGGCCTACGTCGCGCTGTAACACGACCAAGACCAGTAACACTGACCTGACACCACTTCAGCCTAATGTGTAACGCAGAATATTTCCTTTAAATTCAACAGGTTAATTATTAACGTAACACCTGTAACACTTGTAACACGTCTTTTAGCTGATCCTGCCCCTTTAACCCCTATACGAGCATGCCGTCAGCGATGGAAATATTTCGAGGCCAAAGAAGGGCCCTCGCCATTACCCTGGTCCCATAGGACAAGTATCAGACACGGGTTGGGACATCGTACCGTTAGGGATCTGTTCGTGAAAAATCGATAAACGGTTCACTCAGGTTAACCGGCACCCACATTGTGCCGGGGCCCCTGAAGGTTGCCTTTCGACACGGGGCGAGTAACCCGCCCGATCTTGTTAGCGGAAAGGTGCCCATCTTAGTGAACAGGTGAACTTGGTGAACTGCTGTTTACCTGTGCATCTGCCCTATAGCTTTGGAGGTGGTCGGGGCCCCTGGGCAATTGCGATTGGTACGGGGCAAAGAACCCGCGCGTTCGTGTTAGCGGCTGGATTTTTTAAGTTGGTTGACAGGTTGACGGAGTTGACTCGGTTGACCAACGCCTAGCGTGCGTTATCAACAACACAAAGGGGCATCATTACCGACACGGTAACGATGCCCCTTTTTCTCCAAGATCCTTTCAATTTCAACGTTTGAAATTTCAGTAAGCTGCGTAGCCAGTCGCTAACACGATGTCGCGGGTTTCCGACCCCGTGTGGCGTTAAATATGCCAGGGTCCCCGGTGCCTTTTCAGCATTCAGGCAGTATCAAATTGGTCGATTCTCGGATACATCTGGGTGTCACCAACCCGAAACAGGTTGCCAGCTCATTTCCACCAGGGAGAGGTATCGAGTGCTGAACATCAAACCCACCAAAGCTTTTTTTATCAAACTGGGGCCCAGTGGACTATGGGAAAAGGAGTGTATAGAAAACGGAACCTTGAGAATCGGCTACCGCGACGTACCACATCAGCAATGCGTGGATGGGGACTGGGAACCGGCACGAAACTCCTTTCCCTCTGACTCAGATCAGGGCAGCGTCACCAGACACATCAACCAGGTAAGGCAATTCTACGAAGAGCCAGAGACAACGCTCTGGATAACCTTTTTTTCTGACCGTCTGTGGTGGTGCTTCGCTACACCTGGGATCAGCCAGCTTCCAGATAACACAAAGACCCGAGCGGTCGCAGGCCAATGGCGTGACACCGACATCAACGGAAAGCCCCTTATCAAAGGCCAACTGAGTGGCAAGCTTCTCGCCGTACAAAGCTTCCAAGGTACGATTTGCACGGTCAGAGAACTCGATTACTTGATTCACAAGATCATGGGGACGTCTGAACCTCATATTGCAGAAGCTCAGCTAGCAGTAGAAAACTTGGTCGCAGCAGTCATACCCATCATAAAAAACTTGCACCCCAAGGATCTTGAAACACTCACGGACTTGATTTTCCGGCAGGCAGGTTGGCAGCGAACTGGAGTAGCTGGCGAGGTAGAGAAGGATATAGATCTCGACCTACTGTCTCCCATTACTCAAGAGCGAATTGGCATTCAAGTGAAGTCAAAAGCGTCAGCTTCGGTCTATCGCTCCTATCAGGATAAATTTGCTGATATGAGTGGCTTTACGCACTTCTACTTCGTAACGCACTCTCCAGATTCAAGCCTTAAGGCTGTAGCGACCGAGAGCAGTGATGGTTCATTTATTTACTGGGGACCAGAGAAGCTAGCTCAGCAAGCCGTTCGGAACGGGCTTGTAGGATGGCTGATAGACCGAGCGTCATAACCTGCAAACGGCACTTGCTATCAAAGAACGCTAATTGACCTACCCCTGCCGCACGAAGGAATGTTTTCATGTCGTCGAAACTCTTGACCAAATCATCCATAGAAAAAGCGATCCGGGATTACGACAACGGAGAACGGCCTTTCAGGTACACGAAGCCAAAATCTTGGTACATCAAAGGATCAAAAAAAACCCTTTATCCTCTGAAGTACATTTATGCGATGGCGATCGGTAGCCCACCAAGCTCGTTTAAGAGTTCCAAACCGATTAGCGAATTTCCCGCATATGGTTTTCAACCGACCCGCAAAACAGTGGATCCGAATGAGGAATTCGAAAGGAAGGTTCTTGCGTCCTTAAAAGATTCGAAGGGCCGGGCAGCTAGGCTCAAGGAAGCTGCCGCGATTCCCGTGACACGAATTGTCAGCACCATGGTTTTCATCCGGAATCCTGATGTCGTGGCAGAGGTGTTAGCTCAAGCAAACGGTGTATGCAGTCTTTGCAACCAAAAAGCGCCCTTCAAACGCAAGAAGGATCAAAGCCCATATTTAGAGGTTCACCACCGAAAGCGCCTAGCCGATGGAGGGGAGGACACAGTCGCGAATGCCATTGCTGTCTGTCCGAACTGTCATCGCAAAGCCCATCATGGCTAAGGTCTCTCCCCATCTTAGGAGGCTCCAAGCAGGCAGCGTCGGGTTCGCTAGTAAACGTCTCCGTGTATGCCCACGTGTATGCCTAATAGAAATAGTGCCAACAAAACCCTTATAAAACAGGCCCCATAGCATTCAGTTCAAACGACGCCTGGGCACCATATAGTAGAAACGAGAAAGCCTCAGGCCTTAGGGCCTGGGGCTTTTTTGTGGGTGCTGGTTTGCTCTGAACAAGGGGAGCTGAGTAAAAATTCAGTTGTTCGGTTTAACCGAACTACTGCACCGGAAAAAACCGTCGAAGCAGTTTTTTCATTCAGTCGTCCAATCAAACTCGTCGTATTCATCATCCTCTTCGTCCTCAACCTCTTCATCATCAAGGACGTCTTCCTCCAGCGCTTCCTCTGCCTGCTTCGCCAGCAGAAACTCCTTACGACTCTCCGTCACAGCGCGCCGCAATACCTCACCCTTTTCCGGGCAGTTGAGCATTTGGGCGATGCGGTCGATTTTTTTTGCCACGGCATCCTCCAACGCATCGGCTATAGGCCGATAGTGCGCGCTTTCGGGGCTCGTTGCCAAATGGACGACCGCCCTGCTGCTCAGTTTTTCTGCAATTCCTTGAGCCGAGCCGCGAGATTTTCCTTGGGAAAGCGTTTGTGCAAGGTCGCCATCAGCTCATCAGCCGCCTTGGTCTGACCGGCATTTTGCAAGCGAATCACTTCACGTAACTGGTCGTCGATAAACTTCGCCGGAGCCTCCCCTGGGCGTTTGCTCACTTTTGCTTCTTCCACCATGTCAGCGCTGATCGATTCGCTCTGCGCGGGCGCAGGCGCGGACATCGCGCCGGCCGGGGCCGCCATTGAGCGGGCAACCGATGCCGGCGCTTCTGCAGCTTCTTTCTTGGCCGCAAAAGACGAGGTTTTGGGTGCAGGGCTGGAATCCAAAGTTGGCACTTGCTCAGGCGTACGCTGCACCAGCGCCAACATGAAGGCGACGCCAACGAGGCTGGCGAATGCGACCTGCCAACGAGGTTTTTGGCAAGCCTGGACCCAGCGTTGCCACAGGTTCGGTTTGTGCGCAGGTATTTCACGGTGTGCAGCAGCCAGGATGAATGCATCCAGATGAGCCGGTGGTTCGCCAGCCACGTGTTCACGGTAATGCTGAAGCACTTGGTCTTCCGGTGTTTTACGGGCGTCAGTCATGTCAGTACCTCCTCGGCCAGCAGCCGACGCAGTTTTTGCTGGGCATAGCGCAAGCGACTCTTGACGGTTTCCAGGGGTGTTTCGGTGAGGGCGGCGATCTGCGGCAGGTCGAGATCGCCGTGGGCGCGCAGCAGGAACACTTCGCGCTGGTCGGCGGGCAGGTCGTGCAACGCGGTTTCGAGGCGTTGGCTGTCGCGGCTAAGGCTCAGCAGTTGTTCGGGATCGGTCGCCTCATCAATCACGGCGTGGGTTTGTTCGTCGTAGCTATCGTGCAAAGGGTTGTGAATGCCATGTTTGCGCCAGTGATCGATCAATCGGTTGCGGGCAATCTGATAGAGCCATGTACGAAAATTCGCCCGGCCTTGTGGCTGACTGGTGCTGCGGATCAGGCTCAGCCAGGTGTCCTGGTAAACCTCTTCGGCCAGTTCAGGCCTGCCACTCAAACCTAAGAGGAATCGGTAGAGGCCCTGGCGATGACGGGCGTACAAGATCTCGAACGCTGGCCCGTCGCCTGCGCGGTACCGGGCCAGTAGCGATTCGTCGCTCGGTTCAGGCGCGGACATGTCAGTTATAAGCTCCTTTATGCGACTCAGTGTTGGAGGCGGTGGTAGTGGTTCGCAGACTCTGCGCCAACTCAACCAATTGCACGAACTCGGCGCGCAGACCGAATGGGTCGTCGCCCCGTGCACCGCGCGCCAAGGCTTCGGTGTCTTTCAGGCTGAAATCACCGGTGTAACGCCCGTCCTTGAGCTGCTGGGAAAAGGCCGCCACGGCCGACGCAAAGCGCAGGTCATCACTGGCTTTGCCGACCGAATCACCCGCAATCGGCCGTTCGATCAAGCGACTTTTCCCACCTTCCGGCAGCTGATATCGCACACGCAGCATCGCCAACTCCCCAGTTGTACCGGAAGCCACCGGCTCAGCCTTGCCATACCGCAGCGGCTCCAGCCAGCCCTTCTCGCCCTTGGGCACGATTTCGTACAACGCCGTCACCGTGTGTCCTGCACCAATTTCACCGGCATCGACTTTGTCGTTGCTGAAATCCTCACGCTTCAGCGCCCGGTTCTCATACCCCAGCAGCCGATATTCGCTGACCTGCGCCGGGTTGAACTCCACTTGCAGCTTCACGTTTTTCGCCACCACCGCGAGGGTTGAACCGAGTTGATCCACCAGCACTTTGCGCGCCTCGCGCAGGTTGTCGATGTAGGCGTAGTTGCCATCGCCGGCGTCGGCCAGTTGTTCCATCAGATGTTCATTGTAGTTATCCACACCAAAACCCAAGGTGGTCAGGGAAACGCCAGTCTTGCGTTTATCCACAGCCATTTGCTTGAGGCTGTCGAAGTCGCTGATGCCGACGTTGAAGTCACCGTCCGTGGCCAGCAGGATGCGGTTGATGCCTTGGGGAATGAAGGCTTGTTGCGCCATCTGATAGGCCAATTCGATGCCCGAGGCACCCGCCGTCGAGCCACCGGCGGTCAATTGATCAATCGCTGTACGAATCTTCGCTTTTTCCCGCCCAGAAGTCGGCTCAAGAACCACACGCGAATCGCCGGCGTAGACCACCAAAGACACCCGGTCCTGCTCGCGCAGTTGATCGACCAGCAATTTCAGGGTGCTTTTGACCAGTGGCAAACCTTCGCGACGGTCCATCGAGCCGGAGACGTCCACCAAAAACACCAGGTTGGCCGGGGCCAGTTCCGCGACTGCGCGGTCCGAGGCTTTGATACCGATGCGCAGCAAACGGGTATGCGGATTCCATGGCGATGGCGCCAGTTCAGTGGTCACGCCAAAAGGCGAGCCGTCCGTGGGCAGCGCGTAGTCGTAGGGGAAGTAATTGACCAGTTCTTCCAGCCGCACAGCGCCTTCGGGCGGCAGGCGTCCCTGATTCAGCAAGCGGCGGATATTGGCGTAAGCGCCGGTATCGACGTCGGCGCTGAAGGTCGAGACCGGCGCCTCGGCCACACTGTGAATCGGGTTATCCGCCAATGCCTGATATTGCTCGCGCTGCTCATCCCGATAACCCGGCGCAGCCACCTCAGGCGCAAAGCTCGCCATGGGGGCTGGACGGGCGGTGCGTTTGGCCATCGAGGCATCCGCGGCAACGGACTCGCTGCGCACCAGCGCCTCAGTCTTCAGTGCACCTTGAGCCGGTGGCGACACAGCGGCGGACTCAGGTTTAGAGGAAGCGCCGCAACCGGCAACGGCCAACAGCAACCCGACGGTGAAACCCTGGGCGGCCGGGCGGAGGAAATGCAGAGGGAGGGACATGGGGGCTGACCTCAGGAGGAAATTGATCCATTCATCCTCTGAGACGAGCCCCCGTCCAGGTTCGGGTTAAGCCGGCTGAAAAATTAATCTCAGCGGTGATAACGCCGCACCACACTGCTGTTTTTCAGCACATGGCCTTTGATTTTCTCCAGCAGCTGCGCACGCGTCAGGCCGGCGGGCAAGGCGTCCGGAGCGAGGTCCAGGGCGTAGAGCTGGATAATGTAGTGGTGGGAGCTGTCGCCGACGGGTGGACAAGGACCGATGTAGCCGGTGGTGCCTTTGCTGTTGCTGCCGCCCATACCTTCTAGCGCGGATTTGGCGCCCACCCCGGCCGGGATCTGACGGGTCGTGGCCTTGATGCCGTAGTGAATCCAGTGATCGACCCCAAGGCCTTTCTGGCCGTCCGGGTCGTGCATGACGATGGCGTAGCTCAAGGTGCCCTGGGGGCCGGCGTTCCAGCTCAGGGCCGGGGACTGATTCTTGCCGCCGCAGCCGCTGGCGTCGCTGGCCGCCGCCGAGGTGAACAGGCGGTTATCCGAAACACCGGGAATGCTGACGGTGAAACGCTCCTGGGCCTGCGCCGGAAACTGCACGCAAAGGGCGACTGCAACGGCCGCCAGCCAAGGGTTCAGAGAGGTCAATCGGGTCATTCCGGAGCACCTTGTGCGGATGGGGCCTTCGTCGGCCTGCGAACTATAGCCGTACCGTTGGTGCGGTGGCAGTGGGAATTGGCTGAACCTCGGGACTAAGGCCAAACTCTTAAGTGAAACGCCCGCCTGGAGAATGATCATGGCCCTGCACCGCGTCGCCCGTTTTGCCGATGTGCCCGAAAACCGAGGCCTGGAAGTACGGATCGCGGACACCAAGATAGTTTTGCTAAGGGTCGGCGATCAATTGCGCGCCTATCAAGGTGAATGCCCCCACGCCGGGGCGCCGCTGGCCGAGGGTGCGCTGTGTCATGGGCGTCTGATCTGTCCGTGGCACAAAGCCGCGTATCGGATCGAGGATGGCGGGCTGTGTGATCCGCCGTCTCTGGACAGCCTCAAGCGCTATCCCCTGGAGATGCGTGATGACGAGGTCTGGGTCGACGATCAGCCGCTATCGGATCCCCACACCCCGCCAGCCGATGATGAGCGCACGTTTGTGATCATCGGAGCCGGGGCCGCCGGCACGGCGGGAGCAGCGGCATTGCGCGAGAAAGGCTTTGGTGGCCGTGTCGTGCTGATCGACCGTGAAGCCGATGCCGGTTACGACCGCACAGTGCTGAGCAAATTCGTGATTGCCGGGGAAATGCCACCCGAAGAAGTCCCGCCGCTACGGGATGAACGCTTTTACCGCGAGCAGCGCATCGAGCGAATAAACGGTGAAGTGGCGAGCCTGGATACAGCCAACAAAACACTGCGACTGGCCGACGGTCAGTCACTGACCTATGACGCTGCGCTGCTCGCGACCGGCGGCACACCCAACCCCCTCACGTTGCCAGGCGCCGACTTGCCGCAAGTCTTCCTGCTGCGCTCCAAAGATCAGGCGACGCGGATTCTGAACGCGGCAAAACCCGGCCAACGGGTGGTGATCATCGGCGATAGCTTCATTGCCTTGGAGTCCGCGTCGGCCCTGCGCCAATACGGTCTGGAGGTCACCGTGCTGGCGCGCCACGCAGTGCCGTTCGTCAAGCAGTTTGGCGAAGCGGTCGGCAAGGCGATTCGTGCCCGGCACGTGGCCAACGGCGTGGTGTTTCATAGCGACAGCGAAGCCGCGCAGATCGAAGGCACGGGCAAGGTCGAAGCGGTGAAACTGGAAAACGGTCAACGTTTGCCTGCCGATCTGGTGCTCGTCGGCATCGGCGTCAGCCCGGCGACGGAACCGTTTGCCGACCTGCCCAAGGAAAAAGACCGTTCACTGCAGGTCGATGGCGGCATGCGCGTGGCCGAAGGGCTCTGGGCGGCGGGTGATATCGCGACCTTCCCGCTCAACGGCCAGCCCCAGCGCATCGAGCACTGGCGCCTGGCCCAGCAACAGGCGCGGATCGCGGCGGCGAACATGCTGGGCGGCGACGAGCACTACCTCGACGTGCCGTATTTCTGGACCTGGCACTTCGGCAAAAATTACGACTACCTCGGCCACGCTGAAAGCTGGGACGAAGTCGAGTTCAAGGGCAACCCTGACCATCCACCCTTTATCGGCCTGTTCAGCAAGAACGGCGTGGTGGCCGCGGCTGTTGCCTGCGACAAAGAGCGGGCGATGGCGATGCTCGCGGAGCGGATGAAGCAACCGCTGCCGGTGGATGAGGCGTGGCTGTTGATTCGGGATGTGGATTAGGTTTTAACCAGCGGACAGCAAAACGCCCGGTGCCTGCGTTCGCAGAGACCGGGCGTTGCCATGAAGCGAGCGGTATTACTGAATCGGTGCAACGCCGCCGAGTTTGCTCATCACGAAGCCGACAAATTGTTCAACGGTCATTTTCTGGCCATTGAATTCCACCTGATTGTTGGCGTAATGCAATTTGGTGACGACATCGCTGCCCTCCAGCTTGGCCAATTGCGTACCGACCGCCATGCTGCTGAACATGTCAGCAGTCGCCGTTGCCTGATCGGCGATGAGCTTGGCGTCGGTCTGACCGTCGATCTGCGATTGCACAATGAACAGGTCAACGAGCATTGGCTTGGACACTTTCAGATTGAAATCCAGCAGCGCAATCAGTTGTTGGGTCAACTGGTCTGGCGGCAGGTCCATGGACTGCGGTTTGGTCAGGTCGAGCACCAGGTTGGCGCGGCTTTCACCGTTGGTGGATTTGAACGACAGATTCTCCAGGGCGACCTGCGGGCCAGCCGCGAGCAGTTTTTCCAGACCGATTTTGACCTGTGCTTCTTCTTCCGGGGTCAACACCAGTTCTGGCGCCGGTTCACCGGCGGCAGCGGCTTCGGCGGCGGCCTTCTCGTAGGGCTGCAATTTGGTCTGGTAGATCTGCATCAGCGACATGGTCGCCGGGATGTCGAGGTTTTTCAGGCTCATGGCCATCTGCGCAGAACCGAACGTTTTGCCATTCAACGACACCTCGCCCACCTTGTAATCGGCGCGCCCCGAAGCGCTGGTGCCCGACTCTTCGGTGTGGTTTTTCATTTCAAATTTCTTGAAGCCCAGTACCGACTGTTTGGCGCCGAAGGTGGTTTTGCTGTCGGTCACCTCCAGGGTGTTGTCGCCGACGTAATAACCGTAGGTGCTTTTGGTCAGGTTGCTGGCCACGGTCAGGCCGTTCAGCTCGACCTTCACGGGTGTCTGGTCTTCAGCCACCGTGGTCAGCGTCAGGCTGTCCATGTAGCCGTCAGCCTTGACCTTTTGGGCTTGGGCGCTGGCGGCGACGTCGAGGTTCAGACCGGAAAACTTCAGGTGGGAGGTGGCGTCCAGCGCCACGTCCAGCGGCAGCAATTCGAGCGTGCCGTTGGTGGAATTGTCGTACCCGATATTGACCAGGCCCTTGAGAGGCGACTGGTCCTTGGCAGCGGCGAACCATTTCTCGGTGGTTGGCGTTCTTTCCAGTTCGTAGTGACTGGTGGCCATGACCGGCAGCCATTTCAGCGACATCAGACGCGAGAACGGCAGCGGTCCGTGTTCGATGTGGTCGACGAACAGCAACTCGACCGGCGCTTCGCCAAACATTTCACCTTCACCCTTGAGGCGATAGTGCGCGGTGCTGCTGAACACGTGGCGCTCCAGCGAGACCAGTTCCAGCGATGCCGTGCCGTTGGAACCCACCAGCGCGGCTTTCAGCTCTTTGTTGGCGTCAGCGATCGAGGTATTCAGCACGCCTTCGATTTTGGTGCCGGTGTACCAGGCACCACCGGCGCTGATTGCACCGATGGCAACGACGATCCCAAGAAGCACGCCTGCTGATTTATTCATGAATTACCCGATCAATGTCCGTTGTTGAAAATGTGGTCGTCTTCCCTGAACCCTTGACGGGTTGCGGTCACGACTGCGCTGAAAGTGCGAGGGAGATTAGCATCAGGCGCACCGGGTGGCCCAATGTTTAAAGGTTAAAGAGTGTCTATGGACCGCGTGCACGGGCCGAGAGTTTCGGCGGTCATGAAATCGCGTTCGCGGGCAAGCCTCGCTCCTACAGGTATCGCATGATCCTTGTAGGAGCGAGGCTTGCCCGCGAAGGCGTCAATACCGACAACATCAATTCAGGAATACTGAACTTCCATCTCATCCAGCTGGTGATCAAAGCTTTTGAGCCGCGCCGTCCACGTATACACCAGCACTTCAAAATCGCGATTGATTACCGCCCCGCCCGCCACGTCCGCACGGGGATCGCAGAAGTCCAGCTGATAGCGTTCGCGGGCCATGGCGGCGGCGACATCGGAGAGTTCGCGGGCGTTGTTCAGCCAGTGCCTGCCGTCTTCGGAGACTTGCTTGTCCAGTTCAAGGCATTGTTTCTTCAACGTATCGAGGCTTTTTTCCAGTGGCGTGCCGGTGAGTTCGCCCATGACTTCCTGGAACGTGCGCCCCGGTTGCCAGTAACTGCCCCAGAAATAGCGGTCAAACACCGTTTCGACCCGACGCAAAGCCACCTTGGTGTCCCAGATCAGCACCCGGGTCTTGCCTTGTTCGAGTTGTCTTTTCTTGATGCGCTGGCCCTGGACTGAGGCCCAGGCCACTACGACGATTGCCATCACGGCAATCAGCGCGGCTGCGCTGTCGAGGAACACCAGAGCCTTGTCGATCTGGTGGGCCAGCATGATGCCGTAGAAATAGGTGGCCGACAGCAGAACCAATGCCGCAATAGCGCACCAGAAGCCGGGAGCATAAGGGTTTTTCATTATTAGATCCCCATGACCAACGCGAGCCTTGATCGATGAAATCGACGCGCGACTTCATCAAATCAAAGCATAGCAACGGCCTCAGGGTTTGCCGGGTTGTGACGCTTGCGTTCGTCCGCTTTCCCAGCCACCGCCCAACGCGAGGAACAGATCGATCTGGCTCATGGCAACTTGCGTGTTCGCGGAGGCCAATTGCGCCCGTACATCGGTGTAGGTGCGGGTCGCTTGCAGATCCGCCAGGAACGATGCGCGGCCAGCCTGGAAGAAGCGGTGGGTCTGGTCGGCGGCCAGTTGTGCCGATTGTTCGGCATCGGCCAACGCATCGCGGCGTTGCAGCAGCGCGGAGTATTGCGCCAGGCTGGTCTGGGTTTCGCGGATGGCGTTGAGCACCACGCCGTCGAAATGCGCAAGCGTGCCTTGGGTCGCCGCTTCTGCCTCACGGATTCGCGCCCGGGAACCATTGGACGGCACAGTCCAGGTCAACAACGGACCAAAGCCCCAGCGGTTGGTCGCCGGTTTGCCGAGGTTTTCCAGGATGCCGACGGTGCCGACGGTCGCGCCGATGCTGATGTCCGGGTACAACTCGCCGGTGGCGATGCCGATGCCAGCGGTCGCGGCGGCCAATCGGCGCTCGGCCTGGCGCACATCGGGCCGGCGCTTGAGCAAAGTGGCGCCGTCACCGACCGGCAATAATTGAGTGATTTTCGGCAGTTCGTTGCAGGTGGCGGTCCCGGCCGGCAACTGATCGACCGGTTTGGCCAACAGCATCGACAAACGGAACAAACCCGCCTGGCGCGCCGCTTCATAGCGCGGCATGTCGGCGCGCAAGGATTTGAATTGAGTTTGCGAGCGCGTGACCTGGGTTTCATCGCCGCGCCCGGCGTCGCGCAGACGCTGGATCAGGGTCGTGCCTTGGGCTTGCAGGTCGAGGGAATGCTGAGCGATTTCCTGCTCTCCATTGGCCGCACACACTTGGGTGTAGGCCCGAACCACATCGGCCACCAAGGTGATGCGTGCGGTATCGGCGGCAGCCTGGGTCGCGTCGGCATTGGCCTTGGCCGCTTCGATGCCGCGCTGCAAGGTGCCAAACAGGTCGAACTGATACGAGGTCGTAATGCCGATGTCGCCAACGTTGGCCACGGGTACTTTATCCGCCAGCAAGAAGGCTTCGCCGGACTCCTGCAAACGCTGGGCGCCCATTTTCACGCCGCCGCTCCAGCCGCCCGCCGCCTGCGCTTCGTCAACCTGAGCACGGGCCCGGGAAAGGCTCGCCGCCGCCACGCGCAAATCGGTATTGGTGACCATGGCCTGCTGCACCAATTGGTCCAGGCGCGGATCCTGATACAGGCGCCACCAATCGGCGGGCACCGGGGCCGAAACGACATTTTTACCGTTCACCGCCAAGTCACCCTGCAAGTCGTCACGGTGGATGGCCGCGTCGTCCGGCAGGTGATAGTCCGGCCCGACCACCTGACAGGCCGACAGCAACACGCCTAATCCGACGACAGCCAAACCCGAGGCCCTGCTCATTTCGCGGGCTCCTGCGGCTGGTCTTCCATGATCGATACCGTGGCGGTGCGCCCGGCGATCATGCGGAAATCCGCCGGTACGTCGTCGAAGGCAATCCGCACCGGAATCCGCTGGGCCAGGCGCACCCAGCTGAACGCCGGATTGACGTTGGGCAGCAGGTTGCTGCCGCTGCTGCGGTCGCGGTCTTCGATGCCGGCGACGATGCTTTCCACGTGGCCACGCAAACGCGCGCGGTCGCCGACCACGCGGATGTCGACCGACTGGCCGACATGAATGCCGTCGAGTTTGGTTTCTTCGAAATAACCGTCGATGTGGAACGAATTACTGTCCACCACCGACAACACCGGACGCCCGGCGGTGACGAATTCCTGCGCACGCGGCGCGCGGTCGTTGACATAGCCGTCCACCGGGCTGCGAATGGTCGAGCGGTCCAGGTTGAGCTGGGCGCTGTCCACCGCCACCTGAGCTTCCATCAGCGCAACTTCGGCGCGAGCGACCCGCGACTGGCTTTCTTCCAGTTGCTCGCCCGGCACCAGATTGCCGAGGCCGCGGTTACGCTTGGCTTCCCGTTGCGCCTGGGCCAGGGTTTCCTGACGGTCGGCGACCGCCGCTTTCGCCTGACGCAAGGCCAGTTTGAATCGGTCCTGGTCGATGCTGAACAGCACCTGGCCGCGTTTCACCAATTGGTTGTCACGCACCTGCACCTGCTGGATCAGCCCGGAAACGTCCGGCGCGATCTGCACGATGTCGGCACGGATGTGCCCGTCCCGGGTCCAGGGCGCGAACATGTAATACATCACCATGCGCCAGACCACGACGACGGCGAAGGTCACGATCAGCAAGGTCAGGACCACGCGACCGAGGGTCAAAAAAGGTTTTTTCATGTCATCAGGTATCGACTGAGTGAGTCCACGGCGCCAAGCAGCAAGGCGTAGAGAGCCACGTTAAACAATGCCCGGTGCCAGACCAGACGGTAAAAGTGCAGGCGTGTCAGCAGCCCGTGCACCAACAGGAACAACAGATACGTAATGCCCATCAGCACCAGCAACGTGGGCAGGAAGACCCCGCTGATATCCAGATCACCGATCATAAAGGCGCTCCATCGATGCCATGGGGAAGCGGTTCTTCGAGTTCGCCCAAGGCGACGAATTCCACCCCTGGCAGCAGCGACAGGCGCAGGCCGCTCAGGGCATGCAACAGGTGCAGACGCGCGCCGTCATCGCACTCGGTGTTGAGGGCGCGGCGGGTGCGGTCGAGGGTCATCAGCAGCGGGCTCGGTGCCGGCAATCGCTCGCCCGCCTTCAGGCACGCCTTGAAATACTCGCCAACCTCGGCCACCACTTGATGCAGCAGCACTTGCGGGGCGCCGAGCACTCGCGGCGTGTAAGCCAGCAAGTCGAGCAGGTTCAGCGCTACGCGCACTTCCCGCAGCGCGATGCCGGTGTCTTGCCCGGTCATGGCCAGGCGCGGCAGATGCTGCATCAGGCGATCGAGCATCTGCACGCCCAGGTGCCGGTGTTCGGCCAGCGTGGCCGGCTCGGTCAGGCTGACAATGTCGCGCCAGCTGAAACGGGTCAGGCGCTTGGCCGCCAGTTCCGCACCGAATGGCCGGGCGATCAGGGTCCAGACAAAGGCAAACAGCAAGCCGACGGGGCCGGCGAGGTTGGAGTTGGCGAAGCTGAGGAAATCCGCGTCGTAAGCGCCCTGAATGCTGATGAACGACGAGGTGTTGACCAGCGTCAGCAGCATGCCCAGGTAAAACTGCGGCTTGACCGTCAGGGTGCCGATGCAAATGAACGGCACAGAAAACGCCAGCACCAGCATCGGAAAATCATGCAGGTTGGGCAGGACCAGGAACAGATAAAGACTGGCAAACAACACCGACATCGCGGTCCAGAAAAAGAACCGGAAAATCTGCGGCGCCGGGTCGTCCATCGAGGCGAAGAAGCTGCACGCCACCGCCGCCAGAATCACCGCAGCGCCGCCATCCGTCCAGCCGAGCAGGATCCATAGCACCGAGGCGACAATAATCGCGGTCACCGTGGACGCCGCCGAATAAAGCATCAGCCCCCGGTCGAGAAACGGCGACAGGCGGCCCAGGCGCCAGTGCCGATACACCGCGCGCCAGCTGTCCTGGCTTTCGCATTGAATGGCGTATTGCAGGCTGCGGCAGTCTTGCCACAAGTCGATCCACTCGCCGAGGCGATACAGGGCGTTGGAAAACAGCAGTTGCTTGCGGTCATTCAGCGCTTCGGCGGACGGTTGCAAGGCCTCAAGTTGATCTTTCAGCGCCTGCCAGCGGCCGAGGTCGGCATCCTTGTGATTCAGCCATTCGGTGGTCGCCGTCAGCAGCGGCGCGAACTTATCCACAAGCTCGGGCGTTCTGCGTTCGAGGGCATAGAGCGCGTCGTCGAGGGCATCGATCACGGGCAGCAGATGAATCATGCGGCCGCGCAGTTCCTTGGTATTACGCACCGTCTGCGGCCGCGCGCCTTCGTGGGGCAGCTGGCCGATCATCAATTCCAGGCTGTTGAACGTCGCCACCATCGCCGAGCGCAATGCGCTGACTTCATCAGGTTGCACGTCGCGGCTGAGGAAACGCAGGCTGTAAGTCGAGGCATCGGCGAACCATTTGTTCACCGAATCGTTGAACACCGGCGCCAGCCGCCGGGGCCAGAACATGGCACCGACCACGGCCGCCACCGCGATGCCGAGAAAGATTTCTTCGGTTCGCGCTTCCGCGACATCCCACACCGCCAACGGGTTATCCACAACCGGCAGAGCGATCAGCGGCAGGGTGTAACCGGCAAGCATCAGCGCATAACTGTTGGCCGTGCGCAGATGCAAAGACAGGAACAGCAACGTCCCGGTCCACAACGCGATCACGACCACCAGCACATACGGGCTCTGGACAAACATCGGCACGAAAAAAACCGCGGCCGCCGCACCGAGCAAGGTGCCGACCGCCCGGTACAACGCCTTGGAACTGGTGGGGCCGACAAAAGGGCTGGAAACGATATACACCGTGGCCATCGCCCAATACGGACGCGGCATTTGCATGAGCATGGCGATGTACAGCGCAATCATCGACGCCGCGAACGTGCGCACTCCGTAGAACCAGTCCCGCGCCGGAGGAACGCCGGTGAAAAATCCGCTCAAGGGTTGGCCACCGATGGCGCGTTCGCGGCTTCAAAGGCTCTCAACACCCGCAGTGTTGCTTCCAGATCACTGCGGTCGATCCCTTCGAGCACTTCATGGCGCAAACGCACCAGCTCGATTTCGACAGCCTGCACCAGCTCCCGACCGGTTTCGGTGAGGCTCAGGCATTTGGCGCGGCGGTCATGGACGTCTTCAGTGCGACAGACGTAACCGGCGTGACACAGCTGATCGAGCAGACGCACCAGCGACGGACTCTCCATCCCAGCCGCCTGCGCCACCGTCACCTGTCGCACACCCTCGCCCAGGCGCCCGATCATCAACAACGGGACGGCGCAGGCTTCGGAAATCCCATAGTTGACCAGCGTGGTCTGGCAGATCTTCCGCCAATGCCTCGCGGCCACCACCATGGAGCTGCTGATGTTCATCTGGAGAGCGTCGAGGTTTTTCGGCACGAGGGGAAATGCACACTGTTAGTTTGCTAACTATCAATATGGCATTGGAGGGGAAAGTTGGTCAAGTTTTGAAACAATTCTGTAGCCGGACGGACCGTTTTACGACATTCAACCGGACCCCTGGTTGAAATCGCCCAGACGCACCAGCATCGTTTCGAAAAGCTCTGCCGAAACCAGAGAGGCCTTGATCTGATTTTTTTCAATCACCGCCACAGGCCTGTCTTGCGCCTCACGCACTATAGTTCCTGCGTTTTTCGCGAGTTCAGAGATGCTGATGACTCTTTCTGCCAAACACGCTGCATGACTCGGTCTCATGGCTGGACTCAACGCCATGAAAGCTACTTCAGCTCAGGTAACACCTTTCAGAAAAGCTGTGACAAGGTCTTGCGTTCAGATGGTTACACCCCCCGCCCCTTCCTCATCAGCACATCCAGCTGATCCACCACCTCCGCCCAATCCGCATCATCCAGAATCTCCTCCCGCAATAACTGAGCCTGGCTCTCGTTCCAGAAAAACGCATCGGCCAGATGCAATTCGGGCTTGAGCGGTGAGTGAGTGGCGATGAATTTATCGATGCTTTCGGCGTCGTCCGGCAGGCCTAGTTGCTTGAACAGCGAGGGGAGGTTGTGGGTTGGGGATTCCATGTCGGGCTCCTTTTTATGGCAAATGATGGGGTGACTGCTGCGCAGTCATTCGCGGGCAAGCCTCGCTCCTACAGGTGCCGCGTGATCCTGTAGGAGCGAGGCTTGCCCGCGAAGGCGATGTCACTGACTCCACAAAACTCATTGGCTCAATTCACGCACCTCGGCGTGCGGCACCATTTTCAGAAACTGCGGCATTTCCATGCGCAACAGATTGGTGTGGTTGCCGGCTTCCAGATAGATGTCTTTCTGCCGGGTCAGTAGCGGGTCGATGACCACGTCCAGGCCATAGGCTTCGCCCAGGGCGGGCACAGCGCCGCGTTCGCAATCATCGAACAGGTGCGGCAGGTTGCTTTCCCGGGAGATCTGCCATTCGCCGCTGCTGCGAACTTTGCTCAGGTCCAGATGACGGCTGGCGGGCAGCACAGCCATCAGGAAATGCCCATGTTGGTCGTCGAGGATAACTGACTTGGCCACCCGTTCGGCAGGAATGCCCGCGAGTCGCGCGGTTTCAAGGCTGCTGGCCGAGTGCGGGTGGGACACGATGTCATATTCGCAGTGCGCCTTGTCCAGGCTGCTCTGCAGGGTTCTTGCCATACGCATGATGCACCTCGGTGTCCGCAAACACTGTTTGGCGGACGATGGTTAACACTTTTCTTCGTACTGAAAGTCTAGGCCCGCTGACGCATTCCGGAGTGAAATCCGCCCGCCGGGCCAAGGTCAACAACTGGTCAAAATTCGTACAACCCACAGCTCAGCTAGACTGTATAAAGAACCATCAATGACTCTCCCGGAGGGTCGCGTGAACATTCGTTGCTGTGCAGTTGCGCTGCTGTTGGCCTTGAGCGGATCGGTCTTCGCGTCGGACACCATTGTCTTGCTGGCCCCCAACCCCATGGGGATCTGGCTGATCACGCTCGGTATCGCCTTTTTGATCGCCGAGGCGGCGCTGCCCAATTACGGCGTGATCGGGCTCGGTGGCATTGTGATGTTCGTCATCGGCGCGGTGATTCTGACCAACACCGAGGTGCCGGTGCCGTTGATGATCGGCCTGGGACTGATCAGTGCGCTTTTGTTGATCTTCCTGCTGATCCGCGCCCTGAAAACCCGACCGCGGCACAACGTCAGTGGCGATGCCGGACTTGTGGGCAGCGTGACGCCGGTGATTTCGTTGAACGCCGACAACGCCTGTAACGGCTGGGTGCACCTGCAAGGCGAACAGTGGCAAGTGCTCAGCAGCACGCCGCTGCAACCGGGGCAAAAGGTCCGGGTGGTGGCACGCAAGGGATTACTGCTGAAAGTGGCCGCGGCTGACGCGGCGTCGAAGGGAGAATAGCCATGGGCCTGCAACTGGGTTTTGCCGCGCTGCTGTTACTGCTGATCGCGCTGGCGGGGTCGACCTTCCGCATCCTGCGCGAATACGAGCGCGGGGTGGTGTTCCAGCTCGGGCGCTTCTGGCAAGTCAAGGGGCCAGGCCTGATCCTGCTGATTCCGGTGGTCCAGCAAATGGTTCGCGTCGACCTGCGCACCGTGGTGCTCGACGTGCCGACACAAGACGTGATCACCCGCGACAATGTCTCGGTCAAGGTCAACGCCGTGCTGTATTTCCGCGTGCTCGATCCGCAGAAAGCCATCATCCAGGTCGAAGACTTCCTCATGGCCACCAGCCAACTGGCCCAAACCACGTTGCGGGCAGTGCTGGGTAAACATGAGCTCGATGAACTGCTGGCCGAACGGGAACGGCTGAACATCGACATCCAGCAAGTGCTCGACGCCCAGACCGATGCCTGGGGCATCAAGGTGGCGAACGTCGAGATCAAGCACGTAGACCTCAACGAATCGATGGTCCGCGCCATCGCCAAACAGGCCGAAGCCGAGCGGGAACGCCGGGCCAAGGTGATTCACGCCGAAGGCGAATTGCAGGCCTCGGAAAAACTCATGCAAGCCGCCGAGATGTTGGGGCGTCAGCCGGGGGCCATGCAGTTGCGCTACATGCAGACGCTGAGCTCGATTGCCGGGGACAAGACAGCGACGATTGTCTTCCCGCTGCCGATCGAATTGCTCAAGGGGATGGCGGATTTGTCGTCGAAATCCTGACCTTCCGCGAAAACACCAACGTCTGGTAACTCCGTCGGAGATTTCCTTCAAGTTGTAGTGGTGTTGGTGAACTTGTTCCGGCCTGAACCCAGGTCTAGTCTGGGTTTGTCACTGAATAAACGGTGACACGGACGTGCAAGTCCGACGAAACTGTTTAGGTCGCAATTGCCATGTCTCATTGCTTAATGGCGGCTGCGCGCAGGAGATCCTCGGATCTGCTGGGTGTCCTAAACAGTCCCGGTCTTGCACACCTGCGCTCGGCCGCCACCCCATTCGCGTGCAAGCGAACGGTGACGGCTCCTACTTACTGTTTAGGATTTTTATATATGCACAAAATTACGCCGAATCCGCCAGGTAACCCTGGCACCGATTCCGACGATTCCCTCGAAGCCGAAAAACTCAAGGAAGCCGCAGACCGCGCCTTCGCCCACTACTTCCCCCCGACTGACGGAAAACCAGCCAAACGCCGCAAAGGCCATCTCTTCACCGTTTCCCCCGACATCGATACCGAAGCCCTGCTGGCCAATGCCTCCGAAGACCTGCTGTCCATCAGCGCCATTGCGGCCGATCTGGCGGGCGATGTGGACGGGACGCGGCGTTCGGTTGCCTTGGCGCTCAGCCGCATGGCCGATGGCGTGCAGTTTCTCGTAGAGCGGGCGATGGATCATTGGGAGGCGATGCAGATTCAGCAGGCTCAGGCCAAGGTTTAGCCAGGTCGATTGGCGGTTAATTGACCGCCGCCATCGCGAGCAGGCTCGCTCCTACATTGGATCTGCGTCGTACACATAATTTGTGTTCACTGAAGATCAACTGTAGGAGTGAGCCTGCTCGCGATGGCGTCAGTGCTGTCAATGCATGACTTGGCAACCAGCGCCTCATAAGGCCCCCGCGCCCAACGCTCCACCCGCTCACGCAACAACGTCGACGCCTCACGCCGCTTGTCATCACAGTCCCCGACAAACACCGATGAAGGCTGTTTGGCATGCCGCCCCACCGCCGCAAACACTTGCTCCCTCTGCACGTCATCCAACCCGAAAAATCCAGCCAACCGCCCCGCCATTGCGCCCGGCAACTCGCTGTAATTCACCGCCAACCCACCAAACGCCTGGCATTGCGCCAACCCCGATGCCAGCAACCGCCCCAACCGCCGCGCAATAAAATCCTCACGACTGTCGAACGGCCATTCGTCATCCAGCCCACTGGCCCCGATCATTCTCGGCACCATGTGCATGCCCGGGCGGCGTATATGGGAAACAGCGATTTCCAGCGGATCGCGGTACACAAACAACCAGGGCGTGTCGGGAAAGCACTCGCGCAACAGGGGCAATTCGGTGATGTTCCAGGCATCGAGCTTGATCACCAGCCGTTGCTCCGTACCGAGCCGACGCTGACCATAGGCGGACAACAACCCTTTGACCGCGGCACACCGTTCGACGACTGGCAAACCACTGCGCAACAACGCATCCAGCGGCGGCGGTTCGCTGATGACGATGTGGTTGGTGAGTTGCGCGAGCATCTGACTGATCAGAGTCGAGCCGCATCGCGAAGCATGAAAAATGAATGCACTCGGCGCCAACCCGGGACTCTGCGCCTCCCAGTCGCCAAGAACAGCCAGAGGCGTCTGCCGACGAAACGCCTGATTGAACGGTAACCTCAGCGCAGCTTCCACGGCATCGCGAAAAAACGGATGATGCAACGGCGTGTCCCCGAACCAGCACCAATCGACCTGCCACTCGCCAGCCGGCTGCCAGATCCGCATCGGCAACCAGCCTTCGAGATTCAGGCGCTCCATTGTTCATTCCATCGGCGGCGACCGCTGCGCATCGCGGCACGCAGTTCTTCCCGAGAAAATTCCAGGCCTCGCTCCGCCGCCAGCTCCAAGGTGCGGGTGATAAACACCTCGGTGTCCGGCAAGCCCTGCAAGGTCTTCGAAAGCTGCAAATCACTGGCCACCAGACGCTGGAATTGCAGCAAGGCGCCGTCACCCGAACCCGGCTGCGGCGTAGTCGATACACCGTCGACAATCGCCTGCTCCAGCCAGTCACCCGGCCGGCAATCGAGCACCAAATGAACCCGCGCCTGAGTATCCCGATTGTCCACACGGTGCGGTCGCGACAGGTCGAGGAACCAGCACTCGCCTGCCGTCATCGGCACGCGCTGACCGTCCAGCATGAAGTCCACTTTCGGCGGGCTGAGCAGCGGGATGTGCAGGCGCAGATCGGCGGCTGGTCCGCCAAGATCGTAGTCACGATGATCATGAATCTGCCCGCCCGGCCCAAGTCGCAACAGGCGCGCCGACACGACCTCCACCGGCAGATCCCGCAAGCCCTGCTGCCATCGCGGATCCCGCAACCACGGCGCACGCAACAGCGGTTCGCCACGCCCCGGGGACAGTTCCGTCAGGGCATCCGCCGCCGACACCAGCGCCACACCACTCCAGTCCCCGGCGTAGTAATCGCTGTTGAAATGCGCATGCCACGCGTCCTCGCCAATCGCCGCCAGCGCCTGCAACAACAGCGGTAAATCCACCGCCACCGGCAAGCGGGAAAATACCGGTCTGCTCATCGTTTCGGCAGCACCGCACACTCGCCGAGCCAGGTCAGCAGTCGGTCGAGGCAGGCTTCGACCGACTGCACGCCGGTGTCGAGCACCAAAGAGGCGGACGGCGGCGGTTCATAGGGCGCGGAAATCCCGGTAAATCCCGCCAGGTCACCACGACGGGCCCGCGCATAATGACCTTTGGGATCGCGCTGCTCGCACACCGCCAACGAAGCGCTGCACCAGACTTCGCGGTAATCCTCACCCAGACGGCGAGCGAACACCTCACGCAACTCCACCAGAGGCGCGATCATCGCGAGGATGACGATCTGCCCGTTCTCCACCAACAGCGCCGCGAGTTCGCTGGCGCGGCGGATGTTCTCCAGACGATCGCTGTCGGAAAAGCCCAGGTCACGATTGAGCCCGACCCGCAAGCCGTCGCCATCGAGCACCACGCTCTGCACGCCGCGCTCGAACAACTCAGCGTGCAGGGCCTGGGCCAGCGTCGATTTACCCGCTGCCGGCAAACCGGTCAGCAGGATCGCGGCGCCTTGATGACCATTGCGGGTCTCCCGTTGTTCGCGATTGATGCTCGCGGTCGGCGCCAGCAGGTTATTGGACCGGAGCATGGGTCACCGGCACACTGATATTGCCCGACGCCCACGCCGCTTCGCGGTTGGCCAAGGCGGTGGCGATGGATTGGACTTCGGTGGATTGCACCTCGTCCGGCATCGGATCGAGGCCGGCGCTGGCGAAGATCTGGCCGTAGGCGTTACGCAGATCGGCATAGGACAGGTCCCGGCGCAAATCCGCCTGCAACGTGTTCAGTTCACCCTGGATCAGGTCCAGTTCACCAAGTCCCGCCGCCTGATGACGGTTGCGCAATTGCCCCAGAATCTCCCCGTCGATGCTCGAGAGTTCCTGGTTGGTCTGGAACTGATTCAGCGCTTCCTGGTAGTTGGCGTTCGCCACATAGAGCTGGGCCAGCACCGCGATGGACATGGCCTGGCGCCGTGCCTTGGCGACCTCTTCGCCGGCCTTGGCCACGTTGATCGCGGCCGGTGCGGAAATCACGTTAAACAGGTTCCAGGTCAATTTCACCCCGTAGTCGGCCCACTTGTCGTTGACCAGAAACGAGTTGCTGTCGTAATGCCCACCTGCCGAAAACTCCAGCCCCGGCAACAGCCGCAGCATGGCTTTACGGGTTTCGGCAGTGCTGATGCGGGTCTGGTAATCCTGTTCGCGCAGCTCCGGACGGCTGGCCAGGGCTTCATGCTCCAGGCTGGCCATGCCGACCTTCAACTGCGGAATCGAGTAGTCGTCCGGGGTCGCCAATTTCAGATCGGTGCCCATCGGCAGGTTGATCAGAGTCGCCAGTTCGGTTTTGGCCAGGGACAGCGCCCGGCGTTGCTCTTGCAACTGGCGGGTCGCCTCGATCAGCGAACGCTGGTAACCCAGCGCCTGGATCGGATCGCCGATGCGTTGGGTGCTCATGCTTTGGCTGTTGCCGCGTGCCGTATCGACCCGCGCCATCAGGCTGTCGATCTGCGTGAGCAAACGTTCGGCGGCCACCGCTCGCCAATAGGCCGAGCGCACGTCCTGGACGATGGTGTTGATGACCTTGCGCCGGCGTTCCTGAACAATCAGGCGCTGGTCGCCTTGTTGCTTGGCACTGATGTAGCTGACGCCGAAGTCGAGGACATTCCACACCATGGTCAGGTCGGCCACTCGGCGGTCGCGGTCCTGGGAGGTCGACGGTTCCAAAGACTGGGTGCCGGTCAGTACGCTCTGGCTGCTGGAGGCGCCAACGTTGCTACGCCCGACGTAGCCTGCATCCAGGGCCATGCGCGGCAGCATGTCGAAACTGGCGAGGTCGAGTTGGCGCTTGGCCAATGCCTCTTCCATGATCTTGAGCCGGCCTTCAAGGTTGTATTTCACCGCACGGGCCATGGCCTGGTGCAAGGTCAGCGGACCACTGAGCGGCTCCTGGCCGGTGTACATATTTTGCAGATCGCTCTTGGCGCGCTGTTCGCTGACGCTGCGTTCGATCGGTTCACTTTTGACGGCACATCCGCTTATCGCAAGCGCCAGCAGGCTGACGCACAACAACGAGTGACTTCTATTCATCCTTGACTGCCCCTGAGTGCTGCACTGATTTTATGGTTATTTCAGGCCTGCATTTCGCTGATGCCGACCTGTTTCAACGCTGCGGCCAGGCTGTCGACCTGCCGTTGCTCGGTGTCTTTGAGTTGTTGCAATTGCTCGTTCAGCGTCAGCGCGCCAAACACGCCGCGCAGTCCTTGGGAAACATCCCCGCCCCTGATGGAATGACTGCCGAAAGAGTTCAGCTCGCCGCGTTCACTGCTGGTGTCCTGATTGAACAGACTCGACAGCGTACTGGTGCTGAATACCCCGCCATCGCCACCCCCAAAGCCAAGGAAACCGTGACCTGACCCATCGCCGCCACTGTCGCTGCTGCTGAATACCTGGGCGATGAAGCTGCGGGTCAGCGCGCCACGGTTGATGAAAATGTCCCCCAGCGGCCGGATGCCGTTGCCGATCACCCGGTCTTCGAACAGCGGGGTAAAGGTCAGCGGCGAGCCCAGCGCGCCCGTTGGCGCGGCGAAAATGATCGGTTGCAGCGGCACGTTCGGTTGCTCGGCAACGGTTACGGGTTGCGAGACGGGGATCACCGGATCGACCGGCACCAACACACTTGGGGTCGATACGGTGTTGATCGCGAAGTTATTCGACTGGCTGGCGCCGCTGCCGGCATTGCCCGAACCGTCACTGACGCCCGCGATGTTCAGGCTGATCACGTTGCTGCCGTTGCTGACATTGTTGGTAGGCGTCAGCATCGCGGTCCAGGTTGTGCCGCCGTCGCTGCTGGACAGGTCGGACAACGTGCCGTTGGCCACATTGATGTCGGACAGATCGAAACCGCTCACTGCTTCATTGAACGTGATCGTCACCAGCGACGTCTGCCCGACGCCAATGTTGGGGTTGGCGACCACGACGGTGACGGTCGGCCGTTCACCGTCGATGGCGTAATTGTTGGACACGGCGAAGCTGCTGCCGATGTTGCCTGCCAGGTCGGCGACATTGCTGGTGTCGAGGGCGATGAAGTTGCTCGGGTCGGACATATTTGCTGTGGGCGTGAAGGTCGCGGTCCAGGTCTTGCCGCCGTCACTGCTGGCCAGGTTGCTCAACTCGCCGTTGGTCACGCTCAAATCCGACAAGTCGAAGTCGCTGACCACCTCGCTGAAGGTGAAGGTCACGAGCGTGGTCTGGCCAATGCCCAAATGCGAATTGGCGACCACGATGGTGGCGGTCGGGCGCGTGGCATCGAGGGCGTAGTTGTTGGAAATGGCAATCGCGGCACCGGCATTGCCTGCCGCGTCAGCCACGTTGCCGGTGTCGAGCAGGATCAGGTTGGTGGTGTCGTTGATGTTCGCCGTCGGCGTCAGGGTCGCGGTCCAGGTCACGCCGCCGTCGCTGCTGGCCAGGTTGGACAGCACACCGTTGGCCACGCTGAGGTCCGACAAGTCGAAACCGGACACCGCTTCGCTGAAGGTGATGGTCACCGTGGTGGTCTCGCCGATACCGAGGCGATTGTCCGCGACCACGATGGTGGCGGTCGGCCGCGCCGTGTCGACGGCGTAATTATTGGAATCGGTCACGCCCACGCCGCTGTTGCCTGACGCATTGATCACACCGCTGTTGTCGAGGCTGATCAGGTTGCTGCTGTCCGTCACGTCGACCGTTGGCGTGAAGGTCGCCGTCCAGGTGACGCCGCCGTCGCTGGACGAGACATTGCTCAGCGTGCCGTTGGCGATGGTCAGGTCAGCGTTGCTGAAACCACTCACCGCTTCGCTGAAGGTGATGGTCACGCCTGAAGTTTCGCCGGCCTTGAGGGCGTTGTCGGCGATCACGATGGTCGCGGTCGGCACTTGGGTTTCCACCACGTAGTTGGCGGAGTTGGTGGTGCCCGTACCGGCGTTACCGGCCTGGTCTGCGATGCCGGTGTTGTTCAGGGTGATGAGGTTAGTCGCATCGGTCACGCCGAGGGTCGGGGTGAAAGTCGCGGTCCAGGTGATCCCGCCATCGCTGCTGCTCACGGCGCTCAACGTGCCGTTGGCAATGCTCAAGTCGCTGTTGTCGAAACCGCTGACCGCCTCGCTGAAGGTGATGGTCACCAGTGAGGTTTCGCCCGGTTTCAGAGTCGTATCACTCAAGACGATGGTGGCGGTCGGACGCAGGCTGTCGATCACGTAGTTGTTGGAGTCGGTGGTGCCGCTGCCCGCGTTACCGGCCAGGTCGACGATGCCGGTGTTGTCCAGCGTGATTAGGTTAGTCGCATCGTTGACGCTGACAGTCGGCGTGAAGGTTGCCGTCCAGGTGATGCCGCCGTCGCTGCTGCTCACCGCACTCAACGTGCCGTTGGCAATAGTCAGGTCGGCATTGGAGAAACCGCTGACCGCCTCGCTGAACGTGATGGTGACCAGCGAGGTTTGGCCCAGCGCCAGCGTGGTGTCCGCCACCACGATGGTGGCCGTCGGGCGCACGGTGTCGATGGCGAAGTTGTTCGAATCGGTGGTGCCGCTGCCCACGTTGCCCGAGGCATTTTGCACACCGCTGTTGTCCAGGGTAATCAGGTTGGTGGCATCGGTGATGCTGGTGGTCGGCGTGAAAGTCGCCGTCCAGGTGATGCCGCCGTCGCTGCTGCTCACCGCGCTCAACGTGCCGTTGGCAATCGTCAGGTCGGCGTTGCTGAAACCGCTCACGGCTTCGCTGAAGGTGATGGTCACCAGGGAGGTTTCACCGATGTTCAGGGCGTTGTCGGCGACCACGATAGTCGCCGTCGGCAGCACGGTATCGATCGTGTAATTGCCGGAATTGGTGGTGCCGCTGCCGGTATTGCCAGCAAGGTCAGCCACGCCGGTATTGGCCAAGGTGATGACGTTGGTCAGGTCATTCACGCCGACGGTGGGCGTGAAGGTCGCGGTCCAGGTGATGCCACCGTCGCTGCTGCTCACGGCGGTTAACGTGCCGTTGGCAATCGTCAGGTCAGCGTTGGTGAAACCACTGACGGCCTCGGAGAAGGTGATGGTCACCAGCGAAGTTTCGCCGGCACTCAGGGTCGGGTCTGCCAGGACGATGGTCGCGGTAGGGCGGAGCGTATCGATGGCGTAGTTGTTGGAATCGGTAGTGCCGCTGCCGGCGTTGCCCGCCAGATCCGCGATCCCGGTGTTGTCCAGGGTGATCAGGTTAGTCGTGTCATTGACGCTGGCACTCGGGGTGAAGGTCGCCGTCCAGGTGATGCCGCCGTCACTGCTGCTCACCGCGCTCAACGTGCCGTTGGCAAGGGTCAGGTCGGCGTTGGTGAAACCGCTGACCGCTTCCGAGAAGGTAATCGTGACCAGCGAGGTTTCGCCGATGCTCAGTGCAGTGTCCGCCACCACGATGGTGGCCGTCGGGCGCACGGTGTCGATGGCGTAGTTGTTGGAGTTGGTGGTGCCGCTGCCGGCATTGCCCGAACCGTTTTGCACACCGCTGTTGTTGAG